>JAUIKZ010000005.1 GCA_030433125.1 Alphaproteobacteria bacterium | reverse complement strand
CCCGCGTCCCTCCCGCTGAGCAAGAAAGTGCTATGGCTAGTGTTTTGAAGATGGGGCTTCTTGATGGTAGTCCCAGTTTAGCCTCTGTTATATATCGCTTTAAACAGCTTTCTTCAACTGAGCGGGCCAGCGTTTTAAGCTGCGTTTCGATCTTTAAGAAGTTTGTACAAGATCCATATTTAATTGATGTTTTCTGTGCTATAACCCGCGTCCCTCCTGCTGAACGAGAGAGTGTTATAGAGGATGTATTCAAGCTTGGATCATTGGGGTATAGCTATAATTTATATGGGATTGTGCCAGAAGCCATTCTTTTCTTTAAGGATAAGCAAGGAAGCATTGTGCGTAGGCTTTTACGCTTAGTACCTATTATTGGGAAGAGAGGGGTGGTGTACATCTTATATAAGATTCTCTTTAAACCGCGTGATGAGCGAGAAGAGCTTGCATCCTACTTCGAAAGAATTCTGCGAGCCATGCGCCCTGATCAACTAGTCGATAGAAGGGGGGGTATTTATTCCCCGTTGGGAGAAATAGTGTATGTCCCCCAAGACATTAAAAATGAAATGGCAGAACGTTTTTTAGAGCTTCCTGAGGAAGAACGTACCTTCTCAGCTTTACGCAGCATAAGATTTAGATTGGTGTGCGCAAAATATATAGCGGAGCAAGAAGCTATGAACGGTGGGTGCAGTGGTGGGGATGCCTGCTGAGCGTCTTAGTATTCTTTACCCTCATTGTATCAAAAGAAGCGCTCCCACCTCGGAGGGTTTTTCCACCTTTAGGCATCACATGGAAAATATGCTCAGGTCATATAGGACTGATATTAAGCTCAAAAAAATTATCTTGATTAAATTTAATGTTTAATGTGCAACTAAACATACTTCTATCCCTCTCTTACAAGGCGGCTGTGGCTTCGGCTAGCCACTTGGCTTCGTGCAGTGTTAAGTGCGGCGCCATCTGTTGATAGATGTGGCAATGATAGGTGTTAATGATGTCACGCTCATGTGTTGAGAGTAATCTCCCATCGATCAGTTTGCGCTCATACGGCACGTGCGTGATATTGCGCAATTGCAACCAGCCGGGTTCTCGTTCTTCTACTACAGCCATGTTCTCAATGCGTATACCATAATGGCCGGGTTTATAGTAGCCGGGTTCTACGGTGAGAACCACACCGGGCGCAAGTGGGAGCTCTGCCGCCCGTGGGCTTATGCCATAAGGGCCTTCGTGTACATTCAGCATGGCCCCCACACCATGACCGGTACCATGGGCGTAGTCTTTTTCCACCGTCCAGAGGTCTTGCCGGGCCATAACGTCTAACTGGCGGCCCGTTGTGCCGGCCGGAAAAGGCGTGTTCAGCACACGTAAATGCCCTTTTAATACACGCGTGTACATTTCTTTTTGTTCGTGCGTTGGCGTGTTAGTGGTGCAAAGTGTGCGTGTGGTGTCGGTGGTGCCAAAGCGAAAATGCCCTCCCGCATCCAACAAAAATAAGGCGTGTTCGCAAAGGAGCGTCTCATTTGGCATGGGGCGATAATGCACAATAGCGCCGTTGGGTCCGCTACCCGCAATGGTTTCAAAGCTTTGGCTGTGATAGGTTTTGTTCTGGCGACGAAGCGTTTCGAGCTGTTCCACCACATCCATTTCCCGTACTTGATATTTTTGCGTGTGCAGCCATGCAAACAGCTTGATGAAGCAGATGTTGTCTGAGTATTGTGCTTCTTTCAACGCGCTCATTTCGCCACCCGTTTTATGCGCTTTGAGCTTGGCTATGGGAGAGGTGGCTAAAAGGTGGGGCGTGCGCAGTTTGTTGATAAGGCCTGCTGGCGCTTCGGATGACACAGCCACGTTAAGCTTTTCATAGGCTTGCTGCCAGAAGGACTCTTCCGACAGTTGATGGAGGTTAGGCCCGATTAATGTAGGGGGAAGGGGGGCTGAATACTCCAGGTAAAAATGTATCTCGCCATTTTTACTTATAAGGCCGCGCCCAAATTTGATGGGCAAGGTAGGCGCGTCATGGCCCCGAATGTTTAAGAGCCAGCAAAGTTCTTCAGGGTCATGGATCAACAGGTGTTCTTGCTCAATCTGTTTGAAAATCTGCGCGAGCTTTTCGCCAGTGGCCGCGCCGGATACTTGGTTGGGAACAGGGATAATCTCTGACGGCTGGCTTTTCTTCTGGCCCAACGTTGTGTCGGACCCAGTGTTTTCAAACAAGCAGGTGCTAAACCCTTGCAGCGTGTTGTGTTCAAAAGCCTTTTTAAAAAAGGCCACATGCTTATGAGAGAAATGATTCTCACAAAAGCCAACACGGTTACACGAAGGTAATGCATCTTGGATCAGTTTGGGGATGGTGCTTAAGCTGCCGAGCACGGCTACAACGCCTGGTTTCGCTTCTTGAGGCGCTTGCTGTGTGTAGCGGCCATCGACGATTAATAACGTTTGATGTGGCATCACCACGGCAAAGCCGGCGCTCCCCGTAAAGCCAGTAATCGCCTCCAAGCGTTTATCGCCAGGCAATTCCAGCTCGCCTAAATAGGGCCCCCACTTAGGAATGATGTAGGCATCCAGTTGGTGGGTGGCCAAAATTGAGGCTGGGGTTTTACTTGTGAGGGGCATTATTTTTTTTGTATTGGTTGTTTGGCGGTGGTGATAATCTTAGCTGTATAGATACCGTTTATCAAATCTACCGCACGTGTGAGTTGGTAGTCCTTCCCCAAAGCTTCCTCCAGCTCTTTGCCGTAAGTTCCTTTAAGAGAGATAAGTTTTTCCGAGGTGTTTTGAGGTTTGCGATCCACGCTATTGACTAAGGCGTTCTTGAGATCGCGCTCTTTAAGGTATTCGGGCTTGTTGCTCAGGGGCTCCAGCTTCATAGGTTCTACCAAGATGTCGGGCTTAATGCCCTCTCCTTGAATATGATGCCCGTTGGGGGTGTAGTAGCGAGCGATGGTAATTTTAATAGCGCCCTTCCCCTTTAGGTCGATGAGGCGTTGCACAGTGGCTTTACCAAAGGTTTGTTGCCCTATTACAATGCCGCGCTTGTTATCTTGTACCGCGCCAGCTACAATTTCGGGGGCGGAGGCCGTGCCGCCATCTACTAATACCACCAAAGGGTATTCATCCGCTAAGTGAGTGGGGTTAGATCGAATCGTTTCGGTTTCATTTTGGCGACGCCCACGCGTACTCACTATGTTGCCACCGGGCAATAAGTCATTACACACCTTAACAGCTTCTTCTAAAATGCCGCCGCCATTACTGCGCAGGTCAAGCACGATGCCGTGTAAGGTGAGGCCCTTTTGCTTTTTAAAATACGTGATGGCGTCGGAGAACTCTTTACCGGTTTTTTCACCGAAGAGGGCAATACGCACGTATCCAACATTGTTCAGCACGCCATACTTCACAGAGGGAGCGGCGATTTTGGTGCGCTTAATGGATGATTCGAAGCTCTTGCCATCGCGTACCACCGTAAGCTTCACCGTAGAGCCGGCAGGGCCATTTTTAATGAGACGCACCGCCTCTTCTAAAGAGAGGCCGTAGACAATTTTGCTGTCTACCTTAGTGATATAGTCACCTGGCTGAAGGCCCGCTTTGTGCGCCGGAGTGTCTTCTATGGGGGCAATAACCTTAAGCACACCTTTATCGGGGGCGATTTGAATACCAATGCCGTTTACAGAGCCGGTGGTGCTCTCTTTAAATGACTTGAGCTCATCTTCATCCATATAAGTAGAGTGAGGATCGAGGGCGTTTAGCATGCCGTTTATGGCACCACTCAGCATTTTCTTTTGGTCCGGGTCATCCACATAGATGCGTTTGATCAGGCCGCTGATTTGCGCAAAGTAGTTAACACTTTCGATGATTTCTTTCGCCTCTTCCTCAGGAATGCTAATAGCGGCTTGCTTGTCTTGCTCTGTGGGGGGAGGCGTTTTCTTGCAGTTGTTTTCTTTTTCGGAGGAAGCCGCTCCTGCTATGCTAAGAAGCAGCAAGCTTGATAATAAAATTTTTTTCATCTCTTAAAACTCGTAATATTCCAAATATATGTGTGCACCTGGCTGCGCATGGCCAATCACTTGATTGGCTTGTACTTGCGCGCCTTCTTTTACTGTTACTTTATGTAAACCTGTTAATATGTAATGGTGCTTATCAGAGGTTTCAAGGACAACCACGTAATTTAGTTGATTGTTTTTTTTGATGCTGGCTACTTTTCCGTCAATGGGGGCATACACATTTTCAGGGGCCGTTGCCTTAAACACGTAGCCCCGCCCATACACAGGATCATTCTCAAACTTGGTGGGCTTAGCATTATTGATAGGGAGCCGGATTTTGCGTGGCTTGCGGCTTTTACCCATGAGCAGGTTGGTAACCGTGATCATGTTTTCGAGTTCAGCTTCTTGGGTGTGTTTTTTATCAATTAATTGTTCAAGGTAATGAATAAGTTTTTCAAGTCGCAATATTTCTTGGGTGTGATTGCCGCTCGCATGCTTGAGTGCCTCTCGTTGCTGGTAGCTGTAATCCAACAGCTCTTTGTCTGACATGTTTTGCTCGTCTCCCCGGATTTGGAGTTCCGCATCGTTCAGGTAGCTGTGGACGAGTGTAGTAAGGCCAGCCGTTAGCGCAAAAAGTTTTAGTGTGTTCATATGCGTTTTTTCTTAATATAACTTTAAATACCATTTATTACAAAGGTATTAACGGGTGGCAGCTAATTTAGCTTTCGACTTTTATGGAAGCGATTGCGCACTACGGCGTGTTGTTTGCATCACCCATGTCAGCATCTGTTTCCATTTCCATCGCATCGGCATCTGTTACGTTAGGCGCCCCTGCAATGCTTGTATCTTGGGCCGTCTCTTTTTCAGACTTGTCTTCTACCTTTTCTTTACGCAATACAATAATGGATACACGACGGTTTTCCGCTGCAAAAGGGTCATCTTGATTTTTAAGGGCGGTGTCAGCACGGCCTGTAATGGAGTGAATCCTATCACTGCTGAGCCCCGCTTGCAGCATCGCCAAACTCACAGCGTTGGCCCGATCACTAGACAAGTGCCAGTTTGTGTAGTTGCGGCGAGACACGAAGGGGTAGGCGTCTGTGTGGCCCACTATGGCTATTTTATAAGGCAGGCCTTGCAGCGCACTGGATAATTTTGAAAAAGTCTGGCGAGCCTCGTCTGTAAGTTCGTCCGAGCCGCTTTTAAACATCGTAAACTCTTTATCATCAGAAATCTGAATTTCAATACCCTCCGCGGTGATGCTTACAACAACGTTTTCGATAGCCTCTGCGGCTTTATCGCCGTTAAGGTCCATGATGCTGCGCTGGAGTGTTTGATGCGCTTGGTGTATTTCAAAATCATCCACAATATTCGCAAGGGCGCCGTTCCCCGGTGAGCGCTTGTTTTGCTCTTGATTTTTGGCATCCAAGCTGGATGTTTCGAATAAATTGTTAGCTTTGATGAGTGTGTTTGTTTTGTCAGCGGCAGGCGCGTCATCGTTTGGGGTTTCACTGGTGCCCCTCGGCGCATAAAGTTCTAGCGTGGCATCACCCTGATAATTCACATAGTCGGGGTAGATGTCGGTGCCTTTACTCATGGTTTCAAGGTTGCCTTCTGTCACAAGCGTTTTACCGCGCTCTAGCACGCCGTCCGTTCCCGTTACATTTTGAGACACGCCTTCCGGCGCAAAATAGTTTGCGAGACCATCTCTCATTTCGCTGGACGACATACTAATAAGCCACATCACCAAAAAAAAGGCCATCATGGCTGTCATGAAGTCGGCATAGGCTACCTTCCACTGACCGTTGTGTTTGGCTTCTTTTTTACTGTTGTAAACGCGTTTTATAATTTGCTTGTTCTGCCGCATCATTGTTTCCTTGGGGTTACGTCTTCACATTTAACGTGCTTAAGTAGCGTTCCATCTCATAAAAGTCAGGTTGGAACTCTTGAGGAATTTGCTTGCGCGCAAACTCTACACAAATAGAGGGGGCATAGCCATTTAAGTAAGCGATAAGCGCCACCTTCACACATTCTCGGTAACGATGGTCCATATCATTTAGGGCTTGCATGTTGCTTGCCAGAGGCCCCACAAAACCATAGGCCAACAATACACCAAGAAATGTACCCACAAGGGCCTTACCAATATATTGACCTAACACTTTCGGTTCGTCATTCAAGTGCCCCATCGTGATAATCACACCCAATACCGCGGCCACAATTCCCAGAGCGGGGAGAGCGTCTGCCAGGCTTTGAACTGACTGAATGGTCTTGTTGTGGTGGTCGTTAATTTGCTCGATATCTTTAATGAACAGTTCTTCAAGCTGATAAGGGTTTTCCACCCCCACAAGAATGAGGCGAAAATAATCACACACAAACTTCAACACGTTTTGATGGCGTTTGAGGTTGCTAAAACGGTTGAAGATACTCGAGTTTTTAGGGTTTTCGATGTGCGCTTCGAGTTTAATGGTGCCTTCTGAACGCGCCAATTTAAACATGGCATTAAGCGACACGAGTAGTTCGGCGTAATCGTCTTTTCTAAAGCGCACGCCTCTGAATACGCGCATGATATCACCGGGTATTCTTTTGAGGATCTCCAGGGGCGCGCCAACCAAAACGCTACCTACACCAGCCCCCATAATAATAACATACTCAGCCGGTTCCCACACAACATGAAGGG
This sequence comes from Alphaproteobacteria bacterium, assembly GCA_030433125.1. GTDB lineage: Bacteria > Pseudomonadota > Alphaproteobacteria > UBA6184 > UBA6184 > JAUIKZ01. The sequence goes on along the minus strand of JAUIKZ010000005.1, from coordinate 21,589 downwards.
CACCGCCAGCCAGGGAGAAGCCGCCAAAAATTGAAAACAAAACGATAATAAAGCCGATTACAACTGTCATAATATTATTCTTTTGAGTTTATATTGGCACAATATTTTTAAGAAATACTTAAGTCTGAAAAAGAATATTTGTGTTAATCACATAAGCATTTGCAAATCGCATGGGGCGCAGCAAGTTGTGAGTTGGGGCTTGCAATGTAGCAAGTAAAATTTTATAAGCATCCGAAAAGGAGGCTACTCCATGAAAAATAAAATTGCTGGCTTTATCAGAAACCTTATCATACTTACATATTTGTTTTCGGTGCCTCTAACTAATGAAATTTTAAATAATAACCCCATTCAAATTTCCCCTTCGTTTGTGGTGAAAGTGGAAGAAGCCCGAAAAGGCATCTTTGTGGAAAACAAGGGCAAACTGCACCTTGTTAACAATGAGGTCGGGTTGCTGTTTTACAAAACTCATGCTCTCCAATATGACGTGGAGTTACTTTGCGGTTCGGGTAAAGTCCCATTATTAATTGATGATGAATATAGGCTGCGTAGCGGAACATGGTTTTTAAGACTTGCAGGAGCAACGTTAATTGCACAGTTACTTTAGACCCATGTTCTAGAATCGTTTTCCCGTTGGTTTGAATATCTCCTTGCAAAGCAAGCATTAAATTTTTATAAGCGTCATAATAATAAGGAAATTTTATGAATATAAGGCATGCGTATAGTATTTTCACGATCATATCCATCTTTTTCACATTAAGCCCTAAAGTTGTTGCAGCGGATGGTTCTGCAGCTCCAGGGGATTTTGTGGAAGCAACAATTTTGGGAGACACGCACGGCTCAATGAGTGATGCGGATGAGGCTGCGGGCATTGTGTTGCAAAGCTTTGATTCAAGCCTTATCTATATCGGCGAAGATGATCTGTTACGGGGTATAGAGTTGTGGCTTAGTGGTCACTTTAAGATGAAATATATTGATAAAGGTGCGGGGGCGCTGAAGCTTGAAAAGCTCTCACCATTTTCTTTGCCCCCAAGCAGCCAAACGGGTGCAACGGAAAAACGTATAAAAATTGCTGAACTTATTGCAATGGAAGGTTTTTTTTCCTCTTCGGGAGGCAATTGGCTTTTTAAAAAAAAGGGAGATGAAGTGCGTGTTGTTGCGACTAACGACTAATAGAAAAGCAAAACCCATGACCACATGTCATTAACGCCTTATTATAATTTTATTAACCTTTCTCAACTATTCTTTACATAATTATAGTACGCGTATATGACTAAAAAAGTGTGTTTGGCTTTGCAAGGTGGCGGTTCTCATGGTGCTTTCACCTGGGGTGTTGTTGATCGACTGTTGGAAGAAGACATTTACGTTGAAGGGGTGAGTGGTACCAGCGCGGGCGCTATGAATGGCACCGCCATCGTGGAGGGGTCTCTAAAAGGGGGTAACCCAGAAGCAAAAAAGCTAATGCGTTTGTTTTGGGAGGCCGTGGGAGAAGAGGGGCGGTTGAGCCCATTTCAGCCAACGGTGGGCGACGCCATTGTCGGCAACGAAAAGCTCGACAACAACCCTGTTTATCAGATCTTTCGTCAGGTGAGCCACACTGTTTCACCCTACCAATCAAACCCTTTTAACTATAACCCCTTAGAAGACATTGTGAATAAGGTGTTTACGTTTAATGAGGTGGCGGATCAATTTGAGCGCAAATTGTTCCTTTGTGCCACCCATGTTAAAGAAGGGAAGCTCAAAATCTTTAAAAACCACGAGCTATCGGCAAAAGCGCTTTTAGCATCTGCTTGTTTACCTATGTTGCATCAGGCGGTGAAGGTGAACGGTGAATATTATTGGGATGGCGGTTTTGTGGGGAACCCCGCCATATTCCCTTTAATTTATGAATGTGAGTCCACCGATATAATTGTGATTCAGCTTAACTCTGCTTATCGGGGTGATCTCCCTGTAGATGCGTTGAGTATCGGGGACCGCTTGAATGAAATTACCAACAACCTTTCTCTTATGCGTGAGATGCGACAGATTAAGTTTATTACGGATTTAATTGACACAGGAGCGATTCCTAAAGAGAATTTAAAACGCGTTAACATGCACCTGATTCGTGATGATGAAACGTTTCAACCATTAGGGTTTTCCAGCAAGCTCAACGCAACACCTGAGTTTTTAGAGCACTTACATGCAGCAGGGCGCCGAGCAGCCGAGCGGTGGCTTGAAAAGCACTGGGAGGGAGTGGGAAAAACGTCTACGGCCGACCATAGCCTCTATGAAGAATATAAATAAGACGGAAGGTGGGGATGCCTCGTAGCAGGAACGGTGGGGTGTTGCACAAGCTGTTTACGAACTAAACTCTTGATGGCGAAAAAACAAGGCCTCGGCGATGTGTCCCTTTTGGATGTTCTCGGTGTTGCTTAAATCAGCGATGGTGCGGGCTACTTTAATGATGCGGTAATAGGCGCGAGCCGACAAGGCTTGTTGGTCGGCATAATTATTAAGAAGCTCCTCCGCTTCCTTATCAACTCGGCAAAAATGACTCAAGCCCCTTTGATCAAGGTTTGCGTTGTGACTATATGGCTCATTTTTATATCGCTCTTGCTGAGTTTTATGTGCGGCGGACACCCGGGCGGCCGCTGTTGCGGAGCTCTCACCTTTAGGAAGTTTTTGCAGTTCCCGAATAGGAATGGTGCTGAGCGTTGTGAATAAATCAATCCGGTCCAGCAAGGGGCCGGATATCTTTTTTTGGTAATCATTGGCGCATCGCGGCGCCCGGCTACACGCTTTTGTGGGCTCAGTAAAATACCCACAACGACAAGGGTTCATAGCCGCAATAAGTTGAAACTCCGAAGGGTAACTCACATGGGCGCTGGCTCGCGCGATGTGGACCTGACCGCTCTCCAAAGGTTGTCGCAATGTTTCCAGGGTGGAGGCTGCAAATTCAGGTAGCTCATCTAAAAACAACACCCCATTGTGCGCCAGCGAAATCTCGCCGGGTTTGGCTTTATGCCCCCCGCCCACAAGGGATGGCAGTGAAGCCGAATGGTGAGGCGCCCGATACGGCCGTTCCGACACCAAACCCGTTTCATCCAGGCTACCATTAAGACTATAAATCATGCTCACTTCAAGAGCCTCTTTCGCATTCATAGGCGGCAAGATCGAACAAATACGCTCGGCGAGCATGCTTTTCCCCACCCCGGGTGGGCCCACCATAAGCAGATTATGTTTGCCGGCCGCCGCAATTTCCAGGGCACGTTTGGCGCTCGCTTGCCCTTTAACGTCCGCTAAATCCTTTAAATGGGATCGGCTTTTATCAAGGGGATCTAATTGGGGAGGGGCTATTTCATTACCGTTTTTAAGGTGGCTCACCAACGTGCCTAAATGCGACGCCCCAATCACTTCGATGTCGCCGGCCCATAACGCCTCCTTTGCATTTTGCTGGGGGCAAATAACCCCTTTATAACACCCATTGGCGTAAAAAGCGGCGGGCAGGGTGCCGGTTACAGGCGCAATGGTGCCATCCAACGCGAGCTCCCCTAGCGCAATATATTCCACCCCCACCTCCTTGGCCACCACCCCTAGCTCCATCAATATGCCCAACGCCATAGGAAGGTCATAATGACTGCCTTCTTTAGGAATATCGGCAGGCGCTAAGTTAACCGTAATACGCTTAGCCGGTAGCGCCAACCCCATAGAGGAAAAGGCCGCCCGTATACGCTCTTTTGATTCGGCCACTGACTTGTCAGCCAACCCCACAATATTAAAATGGGGTGAACCAAAACTAAGATGCACCTGGACATCAATTTCTTGGACCTTTACCCCTAAAAACGAAACTGTCGAAATACGAGAAACCATACGAAGCTTTTTAAAAAGCTAACCACATAAACATTGGAATTTGGTTAATGATAAAAAGAAACTGGCCTCAACGTTTTGAGAGCCAGCTAAAATATAGTTTACCTAGTGTTTTTTCTTATTTTAATGTGCGTGAACGCAACTGTTTACATAATAGCAAAATGAAACAGTCAGTCAAGCCAAAAATGATTTGCCTCTAGTGTTTGTCTTGCTTAGACCACAAATCAGCATAAAGGCCGTGCGCACTTAACAATTCGGTGTGTGTGCCTTGCTCAGCGATTTTTCCATCATGCAGTACGATAATGTTATCCGCATGGGTTACGGTAGACAGCCTGTGAGCTATCAGCAATGTGCTCACTCCCTGGGATAGCTGCCGCAAGTCTTGCTGGATGGCTTTTTCTGTTTGCGTATCAAGCGCCGAAGTGGCCTCATCAAATATGAATATCTTAGGGTTTTTTAGCAGCGCCCGGGCAATGCAAACACGTTGTTTTTCACCCCCCGATAGTTTTAAGCCCCGTTCACCCACAAGCGTGTTAAGCCCTTCCGGCAGTTTGCTCAGCAGGCCCTCCAGATGAACACGGCTAATAGCGTTGTGAATCGGCTGCTCATCATATTCCGTTAATGCATACCCAACATTGTAGCCAAGCGTGTCGTTAAACAAAATGGCGTCTTGGGCTACCACGCCAATATGGCTTCTTAAACTATCAAGCGTTACATGCTTCAAGTTCTGCTCATCAATGGCGATATCACCTGCTGTGGGGTCGTAAAAGCGAAACAGCAACCGCGCAAGGGTAGATTTACCCGAACCGCTGGAGCCCACTATTGCCACTGTTTTACCGGATGGAATGTTAAACGAAACCCCCTTTAGAATAGGGCGATCCCCATAAGTGAAATGCACATCTTTAAAAGCTATTTCACCCTGCGTTATGTTCAGTGGTTTCGCCTCGGGCTTTTCGGTAACCTCAATGGATGCGTTTTTAAGGTCAAACATCTTCTCCAGGTTGATCAGCGCCTCTTTCATTTCGCGATAGGCATAGCCCAACACAAATAAGGGCATATAAAGCTGCATAAGGTAGCTATAAAACAACACATAGTCGCCAATTTTTAAAAGTCCTTGGCGTATTTCGCTGCCCGCCAACAACATGAGCACAACTATACCGGTGGTAATAATAACGGCTTGGCCGGCGTTAAGAATGGCCAACGTTTGTCGCATATGAATACTCAGGCGTGTGAACACAGACAGATCTTGGTCGTAGCGTGAGGACTCATGGCGCTCTTTACCGAAGTACTTCACAGTTTCATAATTGAGCAGGCTATCAATCGCCTTGCCGCCAGCCTGGCTTTCGTAACGGTTTTTTTCGCGCAATACACGTAATCGCCATTTCGTGATCGACAGCGTAAAAACCACATATACAACAATGGTAAGAAGAATGGTGAGCGCATAATACCAAGGGTAAAAATAAAGGAGTAAGCCAAACGCTAAAAAGAATTCTAAAAATGTAGGGATGATATTAAACACCAAGAAAATTAACAGGGTTTCAATGGCTTTCACCCCGCGGTCAATATCACGGCTTAAGGTACCCGTTTTGCGGTTAAGGTGAAAAGACAGGCTAAGGTTGTGCAAGTGTGTAAACACCTCCAGGGCAATGTTACGAGAGGTTTCATACACGATTCTTGAAAACAGCGCATCTTTCAGTTCAGACAGCCCCTGGCCTAACAGCCGGGTGGCGCCATAAGCAAACACACTGAGCACAAAATAACTTGCGACCGTTTTAGGTAAACTGAGTGAATCCACTGTCCACTTATACATAAATGGTACCAAGGACATGGCGATCTTGGCGAGCACTAAAAGTATAAAGGTTGTGGTGACAATGCTTTTAACACGGGCGCTGCCCTTAGGCCAAAGATAACGCTTCATTTCCGGCAGAAACCGGAATTTATAATTATTGTTGTTCATACCTACTTTTTAAATAAATGCCGCAACGTATACAAGTAACATTTTGCGAGGCGGCCGATGTCATCCACTTTAGAGCATTCATTGGTAGCATGAATGGTTTCGCAGTTAAGTCCCAGTTCCACAACCGGCCCTAGCTTATGTAAAAAGCGCCCATCCGAGGTGCCGCCCGCTGTACTTGATTGGGGGGTGATATTTAGGGCATCTTGCGCCGCTTCCTTTACAGTTGTTACAAATTTAGTATCCCCACAGTAAAACGGCTCAAACCCCGAAAGCACCGTTAATTGATAGTTTGTATCCACTTTTTCGAGGTGCCTATTAACCAAATTAATTAACTTCGGCACATTGTAAGCAGGGTTAAACCGAATGTTAAACGCCGCTTGCGCCACCTCGGGGATCACGTTTGTGGCTTGGTTGTAGGCATCAATATTGGTCACCACCAAGTTTGAGAGCTGAAAATCATCTACCTCTTCTGAGAGGTCTATCTTCTGCAAGTGATCAACCAACCGCATAAGTTTAGGAATAGGGTTTGTAGCTTTTTCGGGGTAGGCCACATGCCCTTGTTTACCCACAACATCAAGCGTCATAGAAATAGACCCCCGGCGCCCAACTTTTATGTAGTCGGCAATTCTGTTGGTAGAAGTGGGTTCCCCCAGCAAAATGCCATCAAATGGTTCGGTACCACTATCAAGCAGTTTCTCCACAACGGCCTTTGTGCCATGAGACCCAAGTCCTTCTTCATCTCCCGTAAGAATTAGACATATAGTTCCCGATGTATAATCTGTGCGTAGGTATTCTTCCAGAGCCGCGAAAAAGGCACCAATCGAGCCCTTCATATCCACTACACCTCTTCCATACAGCACGCCATCTATGGTGGTGGGCGTGAAGGGGTCTGTGTTCCAGCTGGTTATTTTTCCTTCCGGCACCACATCAAAGTGGCCCGCATAACAAAAACGAGGGCTTCCCTTGCCAAACTCAGAATAAAGATTAAATATGGTATCGCCATTAGAGTCTATCTGACTCGTAAGCTTGTTTCTGAAACCTAGTTGCATTAAAAATTCAGAGGCATACTCAAATATGGAGATGGTGGCGGGTGTAACAGTGGGGAAGCGAACGAGTGCTTCTGTTAGTTGGACGGCTCTAGATTGGTAACCTTGCATAGATTATATTCCATCAGTGTTGCATTTTTTTAGTAACTACAGTAATTTGAACCTGTTGCGTGCCCGTAGCTCAGCTGGATAGAGCGTTGCCCTCCGGAGGCAAAAGTCGGGGGTTCGAATCCCTCCGGGCACGCCATTAAGTTAGCCGTCTAAGTTAACGGCCTCACGCAAAATGTCATTCACAGCAGTTTTTTCACGTGTTTTTTCATTCACACGTTTTACGATAACAGCGCAATTTAGGTGCAAACCGTTTTTGCTCGGGCGACTTCCAGGTACAACCACAGAATACGCCGGTACACGTCCTTTAGCACCCCCTCCGCAATTTCGCTTCGGGCGCCAATAAAGCAGTTGTCTTCAATAATCACGGGGTTTGCTTGTAAAGGCTCTAACACCCCGCCAATACCAACGCCACCTGAAATATGACAGTTTTCACCAATCTGCGCACAGGAGCCAACGGTTGACCACGTATCAATCATGGTGCCCTGTCCTACATGGGCGCCGATGTTAATAAAGGAGGGCATAAGTATTCCATTTGGTCCCACGTAAGATCCGTGCCTTACCACCGACCCAGGCACAAAACGCGTGTTATGTGCTTTGAACTCAGTGGCCGACGTGTGCAGCCCTTTAATGGGAATTTTATCATAATATTGATGTACGCCATCCGAGAGGGTTTTGTTCTCTTTAGCCGAAAAAGATAAAAGTATGGCTTTCTTTATCCATTGGTGGGTATGCCATTTTCCATCAATTTTCTGAGAGACTTTAATACGCCCCGCGTCAAGAAGCTCTAAAACAGACTCTATCGCATTTTGCGCACTGCTCTCTTTTAAAAGCTTTTTGTTTGCATATATTTCGTCAATGTAACCTGCAAGCCCTTCAAAGTTATTCATCATTCAACAACCTCTTTAATATCATGTTAACAACTTCGGGGTTGCCCTTTCCTTGCATGGCTTTCATTACTTGCCCTACAAAGAACCCAAATAGCTTATCTTTACCAGCTTTGTATTCGGTAACTTTTGCATCATTCTTCGCCAAAACATCTGCAACAATTGTTCGGATTTCGTCTTCATCAGTTACCTGTTTAAGCCCCTTAGATTCTACTATTGATTCGGGTGAGCCACCTTCTGTCCACATATATCCAAACACATCTTTTGCAATTTTACCAGAAATAATGTTGTCTGTGATAAGATTTATTAACGAAGCTAAATGGCTTGCAGAAACTTTAGACTCTGTAACGCCTAAGCTTTCCTTGTTCAAAGCGCCAAAAAGCTCGCCTGTCACCCAGTTAGCATAAAGCTTCGGGCCCTCTTTTTTATTTTTAATATCTGTTAACCCTGCCTCAAAATACTGCGTGGTTTCTTTTTCCATCACTAGCACTTGTGCATCGTACGGCTTGAGGCCAAACGTAGTAACATAACGATTCACCTTTTCATCGGGTAGCTCTGGCAGGCTTTCACGCAATTCATCAATCTCAGCTTGCTCAACAATCAGCGGCAGCAAGTCGGGGTCGGGGAAATAACGATAATCATTCGATTCCTCTTTTGTACGCATAGAGCGGGTTTCCCCTTTGGTGGGGTCGAACAAGCGGGTTTCTTGCACTACGCTGCCACCCGATTCGATTAGCTCGATCTGCCGTTGTACTTCATATTCAATGGCTTGCCCCATAAACCGCAGAGAGTTCACGTTTTTAGTTTCCGTTCGGGTGCCATATTCATCACCAGGGCGGCGCACCGACACGTTGATATCACAACGCATGGAGCCCTCTTCCATGTTACCATCGCAGGTGCCTAAGTAGCGCAAAATAGACCGCAGCTTCTTCACAAAGTTTTGGGCCTCTTCTACACTGCGCATGTCGGGCTCTGTTACCAGCTCCATAAGTGCCACGCCTGCGCGGTTAAGGTCGATGTAGCTTTTATCGGGGCTAAGGTCATGAATACTCTTCCCCGCATCTTGCTCCAAGTGAATATGGTGAATGCGCACCTCTTTTTGTGAGCCATCGCTTAAGTCTACTAGCACTTTACCAGGCCCCACGAGCGGGTGATAAAACTGCGAAATCTGATACCCATTAGGAAGGTCTGGGTAGAAATAGTTTTTACGATCAAACCGTGACCATTTGTTAATCTCACAGTTCAAGCCCAGGCCGGTACGAATGGCTTGGCGCACACACTCGCGGTTTAACACGGGTAGCATGCCCGGAAACCCAGAATCTACAAGCGACACCTGTGTGTTGGGGTCGGCACCAAATGCAGTTGCCGCCCCAGAAAACAGCTTAGACTTAGACACCACCTGGGCGTGAATTTCGAGGCCAATCACCACTTCCCATTCGCCCGTCTCACCTTTATATAAATTTGTATTGCTCATGTTTTTCTCCTATTGCTTCGGGAACATTGGAAATTGCGCCACCTCTTCGAGAGCCGCGCCCACGTTAAATAATGTATCCTCTCTAAAGTGAGGGCCTAAAAGCTGCATGCCAATGGGCAGCCCTGCTTGGGTGAGGTGTGTGGGCACCGACATCCCCGGAATTCCCGCGATGTTTGCGGAAACCGTTAGCACATCATTTAGATACATGGTAACGGGGTCTTTTGGCTCTTCCCCTTCTGTAAAGGCCGGGGTAGGGGTTGTGGGGGTTAGCATAACATCCACGTCCTTAAAGGCGTTTTTGAAGTCATTGCGTATCAGCTGTTGCACCTTTTTCGCTTTTAGGTAATAGGCGTCATAGTGCCCGGCGGACAACACATAAGTGCCAATAATCAAGCGCTTTTTCACCTCGGCGCCAAACCCTTCACCACGTGTGCTACAATACATATCATTCAGGTTTTCAAAGCTCTCGGCGCGATGGCCATAACGCACCCCATCATAACGGGCGAGGTTAGAGGAGGCCTCGGCCGGCGCAATAATATAATAAGCGGGTAGGGCATATTGTGTGTTCGGTAACGACACCTCTACCAATTCTGCCCCCTGGGCTTTTAGCCACTGTTGCGCCTCTTCCCAGGCTTTGCCGATTTCAGGGTCCATGCCGGACATGTTGTACTCTTTCGGAATCCCCACCTTAAGGCCTTTGATATCTTTGTTTATATTGGCCGCATAAGAAGGCACCTTTACATTTTTTGAGGTAGCGTCTTTGGCATCAAAGCTGGCCATGTGCTCCAGCAAAAGCGCCGCATCATACACGCTCCGTGTGATGGGCCCCGCTTGATCAAGGGAGGAGGCGAACGCCATCATACCATAGCGCGAGCAGCGGCCGTAGGTGGGCTTAATACCCACGATGCCACAAAAGGCCGCCGGCTGGCGGATGGACCCCCCCGTATCAGACCCCGTGGCGCCCATGGCTAAATAGCCGGCAACCGCCCCAGCGGAGCCACCAGAAGACCCGCCAGGCACTAAATGCTTCTCACCATTTTTCCACGGGCTTTTGGCCGCCCCAAAGTGAGAGTATAAGTTAGCCGAGCCCATGGCGAACTCATCCATGTTCAGCTTACCCAGCATAATAGCGCCGGCGTCAAACAAATTTTGCGTCACGGTAGATTCATAGGGAGGTACAAAGTTATGTAGGATTTTAGAGCAGGCCGTGGTTTTAACACCCTTTGTGCAATACAAATCTTTAATACCCAAGGGAATGCCTTCAAGGCCGCGAGCCTCGCCAGTATTGTAACGTTGTTGCGCCTGTTCTGCCTGCGTCAACGCCTGTTCAAAGGTATCGGTCACGTAGGCGTTTAACTGGCGATGGGCTTCAATGCGGTCAATGTGCTCTTGCACCAATTCTTTTACGGTGAACTCTTTGTTTTGCAGGCCTTCTTTCGCCTCTTTTATGGTTTTAAATGTTAAAGACATCTCTTACTCCACTACCTTAGGAACACTAAACATACCAAAATTCTGCTGCGGTGCATTGTGCACAATATCTTCAAGCTTGTTGCCGTCCGTAATGGCATCCTCACGTAACAGCGTCGGGACATTATCCTCTAGCTCAACGTCATCAAAGTTCACTTCATTGAGTTGTTCTAACCAATTAAAGACGCCTTTAAGGTCTTCGGTATAGCGTTGTACTTCAGCGGGTTGCAGCTTAATGCGCGCTAAGAAAGCCACTTTTTCCACTAGATCGGGGGTAATTTCATTTTTGCTCATAGGTACACTCTTTATTTTTACTTAAGCCTGAGTATACTGAAGGTGCGCCCAACCCGCAACTATGCATATAAATAAAAAATGGGATAGCTTGTTTATAAATCTTATTATTTTTGCTTTGTTACAAGATACCCTAAAGCGCTCGCGTGTAAAGTTGCGGGCTAATCTTCGCGGGCTTCGCTCGGGGGGCTGGACGAGCCTTTGGCGGAAAGCCAAAGCCTCTACGGCTCGCTGCGCGTGCCGCTTCATTGGGGCGGAAAGCCCAATGAAGGTCCAGCCCCCGCGTGCTGCCGCTGCAGAACGCGCCCTTCTCTTGACACACTCTCTTGCTTTAGGATGGGTATATATTTTCTTGTAAGCAAAAAGAACAATATATTATGTGGGGTTTTGTTGCCGCGTTTTTTTATATTTTTTAACCTTCTGTTAACTTTTATCCTCTATTTTGGTTATTCGTTCAAGGTGGGGTTTCTTCCTCATTTACTCAATCCACAAGCTTTGCGCACTAGCGTTTTGCCGTTAGATACCAAGCTTTCCAAGGTGTTTTGGCCGTTGGGCTGAGGCGCTTTTCGTAAATAAAAATGTATTAACCTTTCAATCTCAACAAGGAGACCTTATAATGATGTATATTAAAAAACATGAATATAGAAAAAAGATATTACGTATGAAACAACTAGACAAACTACCCACCGTGGATGACGTAAAAGAGTTTATAAAGGTGGATGGCGGGTTTAAAAGCAAGCGCCGCCTTATAAAAGCTTTTAACATCCCCTCTAACATTGCCATGGCCTTTAAAGAGGTTATTAATGCCGCGCTAAAGGATATGGGTAATAACGGAGGTGCGACCGAGCCTGCGTGGCAGAGGCGGCTTAAAAAACGCTTTTTGGTGGAAGCAAAAATACTCAAGCTACATAAGCACACAGCACGGGTGCAGTTTGTTTCCTCCCCCTTAAATGATGAGGTGCAAGATATTACGCTGCAAACACATGGGCCCCATGCCAGGGTAGGGGACACCGTGCTGTTGCGGGGCATGCAGCAAAAAGAAGGTTTGGTGTTCAAACTATTGCGCACGTTGGTGCGAGGCGGGGAGGCGGCGCCAAAGCTGGCTTCTAAGCACCCCACCGATGTGGTTGATTTTGCTATTCAGAAACATGACCTCCCCACAGAGTTCCCACCCCATGTGTTGGAAGAAGCGAAAAAACTTAAGGCGCCCGTTCTAGGCAAGCGGGAAGACCTACGACACCTTCCTCTGGTGACGATTGATGGCGCCGATGCCAAAGATTTTGATGACGCCGTTTATGCCCGCCAAACAGACACCGGCTGGCGCATTACTGTGGCCATTGCGGATGTGGCCCATTACGTAAAGCAAGGCAGCCATTTGGACACCGAAGCCTACAAACGAGGTAACTCGGTTTACTTCCCTAACCGTGTAATTCCCATGTTGCCGGAGCGCTTGTCTAACAACCTTTGTTCATTGGTGCCGAATGAGGACCGGGCCTGCATGGGTGTGCATATGGATATTGATAAAAAAGGAAAGCTGAAAAAATATAAATTCTTCCGGGGGTTGATGCGCTCCCATCATCGTTTTACGTATGAGGAAATTCAACAAGCCTATGAGCAGCGCCACACCCACCACCCGCTATGGCATGATGTCATTTCGCCGCTTTATGAGGCCTACCATGTGTTGCGTGCGGCCCGTGATAAACGCGGGGCATTGAACATAAACTCTCCTGAATGGAAGGTGGACTTTGATGAGCATGGCGCCATAAAGGGGTTGAGCCAACGGGTTGCTTTACAAAGCCATCAGCTTATTGAAGAAATGATGGTGCTGGCGAACGTAGCGGCCGCGACAGCACTTAGTAATGCCGAAGCCCCTTGTATGTATCGTGTGCATGATAAGCCAGACCCCCTTCGTGTAGAAAATTTAAAGCGACAATTGATTCAGTTTAAGCTTATTCAAAATAGGGCGGCGTTCACCTCGCAGCATGATTTTAACAAGGTGCTTGAAAAAGCAGAGGGGACCGAGCTCGAATCCACGGTAAGTGACTTGGTATTACGCACCCAATCCCAGGCGAAGTATCAGCCCCACAACATTGGGCACTATGGCTTAAACCTTGATTATTATGGCCATTTCACCTCACCCATCCGGCGGTATAGTGATTTGTTGGTGCACCGCAGCCTCATCCAACTCTTTAGCCTGGGAGATGACGGTTTGCATCCGGCTGTGGCCGAAAAGTTTGATGAAATCGGGCATCACATTTCTCAAACGGAGCGCCAAGCCGCGGATGCAGAACGGGAGGTGACCAAACAATATATTGCGCAATATGCTACTCAACAGGGGAACAAGATCTTCACTGCACGTATTACCAATGTGCTTAATAAGGGCCTGTTCGTGATGATTGACGACATTGGTGTTGGCGGGCTGCTGCCCATTCGTGCCCTCGGCAATGAATACTACATTTATGATGAGGAGCAGGCCATGCTTATTGGCGAGCGCTCCCGCCGCACTTATCAGCTCGGGCAACAGCTTGAGGTACGCATTCTTAAAACCAATGAAGACTCGGGCTTTGTAGACTTCAAACCAGTGGATGCCTACGAAGCCCCTACGCGCCAAAAGCCAAAGGGCAAGCCAGGCGGTAAGCGGAGGCGTGGGAAGAAATAAGGCGCCCCATGTGGTTTACGGCGCCATTACAACTCAAAGAGGGGCAAGGGAAAACTATAGGCGCACAAAATTGAAAGACGTCGCCCAACTCAGCACCCCGTAAAGCCCCACGCCAAGAAGCGTTTTGCCGATTAAATATCCATTTTCCTCCGTTATAGTGTAAGTTATTAAGGAAGCGATAAGGCTGCTGCCTCCCCCTACTAGGAATGAATACGCGTATAAATGGTCAAGCGCCATGCGTTCCACTTTCATTTCATCAATCATATCGAAGGCTAGGTCTTTGAGGTCCACTCTTTGAGGCTGTATCCAACGGTCATCCTTAATAACGGCCTTAGAAAGTGCCATTTTTAACAACCCTGCTGGGGTGTCGCTAACTAACCTGATTAACCTTTTTGTGGTTGACTCGAACAGTCTAGTTCTCTGAGCTTCCCACATAGGCCACACGTTTAAGAGTAATGATACGTTCAATTGTGGGTTTACAAAAAAGCGCGGCAAACCCAACAATGAAAAATGCTTGGTGCGCTGCCAACACGTATTGGGTTGTGTTCGGATGAGTGCTGCTTCATTCTTCTCATAAGAAACCCGTCCCTCTCGCCATGCGCGATAATTTTCTTCAAAAACGGCAAGCATTTTCGAAGGACCTTTTAAAATAGAGGTTGGTTTTTTGCGGTGCCCTTTACAAAAGGTGCGGCCACAAATGGTGGGTCTTTTCATTAAGGTGCCATATACAACTATACTAAATAGATTAGAGTCATCCTTTTCGTAAGCGTAAAATGTTAGATAGCGGCGCAAGAGCTCATTGTATTCTTCTTGATTGGGGAGGGTGTATACTGACCTTCGAAAACACCACCAACTCCGACGACTGTCATGATACATGCTGTGGACCATATAACGAAACAGTGCAAACAGAGGAATAGTGGCGCCGTAATCTTTGTAATTCGTGATAAGATCATGGTGATTCAATTCAATGTGCATTTGCGCACGCTCTAAAAACAGGTGCATTTCTTCAAGATGACGGGGGAGGGGTTTTTCCTGCACTGGGCTTCTTACGGGGAAGTATTCTTTCAAGTCTAAGATAGTAAGTGTTCGACCATCTGTGGTTTGAATTTGTTTACAGTATTCTGCCATTAAACTTCCTCGAGGCCTGGCATCCTCCTCTCGAAACTCAGCTGGTTGGAGGGCCCACTCAGGATCGCTTAGGTCTATGGTGACATTTTCTTCGTGGGTGCTGCTAAGGGCTGGGCCTGACGCAAAGGGCTGTAACATACAGAGCACAAAGGGTAAAAAACGTAGGAATTTTATCATTATTATTAGATCCTTTTTGAAACTCTTAGCAAACTGTTGGCGGGGGGGCAATTTAAAAAAAACAAATAGTCACCGACTTAGTTTGCGGATAAATATTGCAGGTTGGCCAGCCGTTTGTACAAACCCTTCTGGCGCATCAATTCGTCGTGAGTGCCTATGGCCTCAATGCGGCCGTGGTTAAGCACAATAATATAATCAGCCTTTAATACGGTTGAAAGGCGGTGAGCGATCATCAGCGTGGTGCGATCTTCCATGAGGGCCTCAAGGGCCTTTTGCACCAAGCGCTCACTTTGGGCATCCAAGGCGCTGGTGGCTTCATCAAGCAGCAACACGCGGGGGTTTTTGAGGAGCGCCCGGGCAATAGCAATGCGTTGACGTTGACCCGTTGAAAGCGTTACCCCCCGGCTGCCAAGGTAAGAGTAATACCCTTTGGGGAGGCGGTCCACGAATTCGGTAACCAAGGCGGCCTCGGCCGCGGCACGCACGGCATCAAAGTTGGCGTTGGGTGAGCCGTACCGGATGTTGTCATAAGCAGAGGCGGAAAACACCACAGGCTCTTGCGGCACAATGGCCATTTGCGAGCGGATGTCAGTGGGGGACAAGTCTTTTAGGTCGAGCGTGTCGTAATAAATGTTCCCCACCGTGGGGTCATAAAAGCGCATAAGCAGGTGGAATACCGTGGTTTTACCAGAGCCGGAAGGCCCCACCAACGCCACCTTTTGCCCGGGTTTAACGTGCATGCTAAAGTCAATCAGGGCTTGGGCGTCCGAAAACTCGGAGTAAGAGAAGCTCACCTGATCAAAGAGTATTTCGCCGTCGGATGGTTTGGGGATTTTAACCGGGTCTTCGCGCAGCTTAACAGAGCTACGTACCTCTAATAGCTCAAAGATGCGTTGGCTGGCACCAGCTGCTTTTTGCACGTCGCTAAACACTTCGATAAAGTTGGAAATAGACCACCCCACGTTTAAGCCATAAAACAGGAATGAGGTTAATTCACCAAGCGTTATAAACTTCCCTGCCACTTGCCCCACACCCAGATGCACAATCAGGGTGATGCTGCCGAACACCAAAAACACCACCATGGTGCTCATAATGGCGCGGGCTTTAATGCGCTTATAGGCGGCCGCTACCAGGCTTTGTACGCGTTCATTATAGGCTTTTTTGTCTTCTTCTTCATGGCAAAAGGCCTGCACGGTGCGCACCGCATTGAGGGTTTCTTCGCTATAAGAGCTAAGCTCTGCCACCACCCGTTGGGTGTTGGTAGTGAGGCGACGAATGCGCTGCCCCATGTAATAAACCACCGTAAGCAGCACGGGGATGATGCTGAGCATTAAAACCGATAAATACATGCTGGTTTTAAACATCAACAGCACACCGCCAATGATAAGCATAAAGTTGCGAATGGCGATGGGTATAGAGGTGCTTACCAGCGCTTGTAGCAGCGTGGTGTCCACGTTCATGCGAGATAACAGCTCGCCTGTGGAGAGGCGCTCAAAGAAGCCCGGGCTTAAGCTTAGCAAGTGGGCGTATATCTTTTTACGCACATCGCCGATGATCTTTTCGGCCAGCCATGACACAAAGGTGTAACGCAAATAAGTGGCAGTGCCCAACACCAGCACAATCACCCCCATGTAAGTGATGATAAGGTTGAACTGGGTCAGCAGGCCGTTATCCACAATTTTGCGCAACCCCACACCTAGCAACAGGGTGCTGGCAGCGGTGAGGGTAATAGCCAAAAAGGCCACAAAAATGTAACCCATATAGCGCTTGCAAAAGGGCAACATGTTACGCAGATATTTTTTTTCTTTGCGTTTTTTGCGGCTAATAAAATATTTAATCGGGTCTTCCAAGTTTACCCCTGTTTATCTTGGGGTTGTGGGAAAAGTGTGTTCAGGTCGGCACGCAACTGCTGCTCAAACGAGGCACCTGTTTTGGTGTTCAGCCAATCTGCACACTCTGCGTTAAAAGCATAATGAGTGCCGCCACTCACCGGGGAGGCCATCCATAATTCCTCAGAGGCCAGATGCCGGTTTATAATGAGCTGTTTGTTATCGTCGGTCACCAGGCGTAACACGCCATCTGTTAGTGTGATGTCGCTACAATCACCATAAGCGCCATCTAACTTGTTATAGAGCGCCTCTAAAAATGTGTTGATACGATTATAAAAATCCATGCGTAAAAATCTCTTTGCTACAATTATTATGAATAAGCGCATAATAGGAGAACTCATAAGAAAAAGCAAGGGGTGGGTGACACAGACGCAGGGTCTACGCATGAAGTAGGGAGGGAACACTCCCAACAATGGCATCCTCCGCCCCGGTGCACTAGTTCGGGGACACAGGTGGTGGTGAAGTGGGTTTTATTTGGTATCTATGTTCATTTTTAGGCCGGTACGTTTTTCACCAGCAAATAATCTTATGGGCACAACCAATGTTTTCCTATTGAGTCGTGCACTTTCAATAAGTGACATTTTTGCTGTCTCAGAAGGGTTTTTTGTTCTTAGGTGGGCAGAGGGAGGCAAGCAGGGCAGAGGAATGCGAGAGGCTAACATCAAATGTTAGCCCAAGTTTTGGGTTAGCCTTGGCGTGCTTTAAAGCGAGGGTTAACCTTGTTAATAACGTATACGCGGCCTCTGCGGCGTACAACGCGACAATTTTTGTCTCTAACTTTCATGGCTTTTAGAGAGTTCACTACTTTCATTTCTGTACTCATTATTTAGTGCTTCTATATACTATGTGTGCCCAAAACGCAAGTCAAATTCTTCATAGTGAGAAGTTTCTCTAAGGCTAAGGTGCAGGATGCCTTGATTTTTAAACCAAAATTACCCATAATGTTAGCAGATTAATGTTGCGAGTGATAAAAGTGAGCAGATTCGATTTAAACGAACGATCAACGGATATATTTAAGCGTGTCGTAGAGGCGTATGTCGAAACGGGTGAGCCCGTGGGGTCCCGCAGCCTATCTAAGTTGCTCGAGACGCGATTGTCTCCTGCGACCATCCGCAATGTGATGGCGGATTTAGAAGAGGCTGGGCTGCTCTATGCGCCACATACATCGGCGGGTCGTTTACCTACCGAAGCGGGGTTGCGATACTTCATAAACGGCATGCTTGAAATTACCGACTTACCCACGGATATCAAAGACGATTTGGAGCAGAAATGCCGCGATAAAGGCGTTAGTTACCAAGCTCTTTTAGAAGAGGCGAGTAATGCCTTGTCAGGGCTTACCCAATGCGCGACGCTGGTAATGGTGCCTAAGGAAGAGGCGCGGTTAAAGCATCTAGAGTTTGTGCCTTTGTCCCCCACGCGGGCCCTCGTTGTGCTGGTTACTGACAGTGGCATGGTTGAAAACCGTATTATCGAAACCCCCGTAGGCCTAAGCCAGTCGTTGCTGATTGAGGCAGGGAATTACCTTTCCTCCCGCATTCAGGGTCGCACGTTAAGCGAAGCAAAATCACTTATCTTGAGTGAGCTTGAAAATAAGCAGCAGGTGTTAGATCAGCTAGCCTCCGGAATAATACGCCAGGGCTTAGCTGTGTGGGGCGGTGGCGAAAAAGAACGCTCCCTTATTGTAAGAGGACAGGGTCATTTGTTAAGCTCCATTCAGCAGCGTGATGATATTGAAAAAATTCAGCAGCTGTTTTACAGCCTTGAAAAAAAAGAGGGGGTTGTTGATCTGCTGGATGCCGCTTTACGAGGAGATGGGGTGCAGATTTTTATTGGATCAGAACACCCATTGTTTACGTACTCGGAATGCTCGATGGTAATTGCGCCCTACAAAACAGGCGAGAATAAAATTATTGGGGCCATTGGTGTGTTAGGCCCTAAGCGTATTAATTATGGAAAAGTGATCCCCTTGGTGAATTACACCGCCAAAATATTAGGTCGCTTATTAGATTTAAATGGAGAGAAAAATGACTAAAGATAATGAAGTTGAAAATCAAGATATGGACAAGGCCAACGGAGCAGAGGCTCAAGAGGCGTCATTAACGGAAGGTGATGAATCAAAAGTGGCAGCATTGGAAGAGCAGCTGTCAGCCTTAAAACATGATCTCTTAAAAGCTTATGCGGATACCGAAAACTTACGCAAGCGTGCCGAGAGGGAAAAGCAAGAAGCGCTGAAGTATGGGTTAACCAATTTCGCACGTGATATGGTGGGGGTGGTGGATAACTTTTCGCGTGCGTTGGAAGCTAAACCCGAAAAAGAAGAGGGCGCGGTAAAGCACTTTGTGGAAGGAATTGAGCTTATTGAAAAAGAAATGCTTACGGCCTTAGAAAGGCATGGTGTAGAGAAAATTAACCCCATAGGTGAGAAGTTTGATCACGGCTTTCACCAAGCCATGATGGAGGTTGAAAGCGAGGAAGCGGCCGGCACCGTGGTTCAGGTGCTTCAGGTGGGATACAAAATCCATGACAGGCTCTTAAGGCCTGCCTTAGTAGGCGTTTCCAAAACAAAGTAGTGCATCTCTTCGCACATTATTAACAAGGGGCTCTTCAGCCCCTCGTGACAAAAAAAATACCTCATTAACATAACCTTTACTTTTCTTCTCCATAATAAAATTAAGACTATGCAGGTTTATGGAGAAGAGCTCAAACTTTCTATGGGTATTTTTTGTCTGTGTTTCCCTAGGAAAATACGCAGCCTTAGAATCTTTTCTTTTTCCAAGCGAAAGAGACCAGCGAAACATTGATGAAAAACTAACCTCCAAATGCTTTTTGCTAAAAAGCTTAGTGTGGGTATCGCAAAAAAAATGGATGATAAACATCAATGGTGGCGAGGCATTCCATAGGCGCCCCGATAGGGATGACTTCAAAATCCAGGAGGTTTCTCCTAATAGTGTTTCTATCATGCCTAGTAGAAACCACTCTATTCCTATTTTGTTAACACCATTTCAAAAAAAATGTATTACGAGGAAACAATAGCCATGAAACACTTTATAATCACTACAGCTGTATTTATGAGTTGGCTTAATGCCGCAGAGGTGGAGGCGAGTGTCCATAGCAGCGGACCAACATCGCTTACTTTAAACTCGATGCAAGCTACGAGCAGTGCAAAAACGATTCTGCCTAAGTTTACCCCTGTTGACACTCGTCCTGAGGGCGCATCGGGGCCTAAAGCCTTTTTTGATGATAAATCACTTCAGGATTTCTATTTTAAAGATGACTTGCTAGTACCCGTTGGAGAGCTGCAGTTCACTTTTTTAGAGTGGCTAGAGCGTCATAATGATAATCCTTACGCAAGGTTTAAAAAGGGCCTTATCTTGCATCGGGATGGGAAAAATACAAATAACCAATTAAATTTAGTGAGAGGCGTGAACTGTATTCGGTATGCAGCGGATAACGGAGTGAAGCATGCATCCCTAGCATTGGGTCAAATTTATGCGAGCGAATCGCAAGCGGCAGAGGGGGCCGAAAAGCGTAAAGAATATTTTGAGAAGGCGGCTAACTATTTAGAAAAAGCGGCTATGGCGGGGCTGGTCAAGGCAAAGCTTAACTTGTTAGCGTTGTATTTAGGTGTGGAAGATGGCAGACACCCCCATTTTTGCTTGCGCATCATTGATGAGGTTCTGAGTGAGGCTGAAGCTCTAGAGTATCATTTTGAGGAGGTGGAAGGCCTGTTGAGGCAGGCTGTTGGGAAGGATTTGCCCGGTACGCGTTTCAAGCTTATTTCCTTTTACCTAAACTCCAAGCGGCCCGAAAAGTTGCGTGAGTGTAAGGGGTTGATTGACGAGGTTTTAGAGAGTAAAGCCCTTAAAGATGGGCTGCAAAACAGTATGGGCGTGGGTAAAAAAGCGAAGAAAACATTTAAGGCCACCGTTAAAGCCTTAAAGGGCACGCGAAAATTGTTGGGTAAGCAGTTAAAGAATACGTAAATGTTTAAGTGTTAAAGAGCGTGGTGCTGGGGCTTTTAATATAAAGCGAGTTGGGATCAGCGCACAGCTTCTTTCATATGGGCCTACCTGCGTGATTAAGCCTAGGCCCTTTAAAAATGCTCGTGCAAGATGGGATGGAGCTCTTCGTGCCAGTGTCTTTTTGGGATAAAATTGTCACGGCCCATGCTTAAATGTGTTATTTTTGGGGTATGAAAGAGCTAATCCACTTCATAACTTCGCCTCACCCATTGCTATATCAAGAGGCTGTGCAAGAAATGCAGACCCGCGTGGCAGCTATTGCGGGTAATGCGGCGCCAGAGCAGGTTTGGTTGCTAGAGCATTTGCCTGTGATAACAGCGGGGCGTAGCAGTAACCCCTCAGACTTATTGCAACATAATATCCCCATTGTGGAAACCAACCGAGGCGGTAAGCATACCTATCACGGGCCAGGGCAAAGAATCGTTTACCTTATGGTTAACTTACGTGAGAGAGGTAAAACGCTGAGTGACCTGCTGGGTTTTTTGGAGAGGGTGGCCGTTAACACACTGGCAAGCTTTGATGTTCCGGCTTACTTTTGTAAAAACAATGTGGGTTTATGGGTTGGCGAAGGTGAGATGGCTAGAAAGATTGCGGCGATAGGCTTAAGGGTCAGCAAGGGGGTGTCTTCCCATGGTATCGCC
>JAUIKZ010000004.1 GCA_030433125.1 Alphaproteobacteria bacterium | reverse complement strand
GGCACCCGCTTGAAACGGCCCACTCCAGAGTGTCTCTCGTTCCACTTGGCGTGGCTATAACAGCTTCTGGGGCCGCAAACGCCTTATTATCGGGAAAACCTCCCTCAAGAGCGCGTAATACACTTTTAATTGGTGCGCTAGCAGGCTTAGGAGCTAAACTAGCTACCAGCTGGTTATATAGCAAGCCCCCTTGCGAATCTGCCTCTGCAATTCCAGATGCACATAAAAAAACAAAGGAATATATTATAAATTTCAAAGAGGCTATTTTTAACGAAAACTATGACATAGCCCTAGACTTACTTGAGAGCAAGCGCCTTTCTGCTGATCAAAAAACCCCACAAGGTTACCCTTTGATTTGCTTCGCCGCTGAATTTAATGCTCTACCAGTAGTTAAAAAATTGCTTGAAATGGGCGCTGATGTTATGGCCGAAACAATTGAAGGACAAAATGCAATATCAATTGCAGAAAGCCTTGGTTACGTTGATCTTAAAAATTTGCTGCTCAAAGAAACAAACGCCAACTATCGGTTAGAGTTGTGCCGTCCATCAGCGTTGGAAATATTACCCCCCGCAGAAGATATTTTTGAAAGAGATCTACCGCTTTCTCTTGTTTCAGACGCGAGGCCTGCCCTCTCTAATAACGACATGGATGATATGCCTCTTTAAGTATTCCTTAAGCAAAAATTCATTTTTTTAAGTTTAATCTGCAAATGAATATTGGAGGTAAACATGAATAATTATAATCGACTTTTACTATTGGTGGGGGTGTACAGCTTTTCTATGGCAGCAGAGCCTTATGTTATAGGAGACGTACAAAATGAAGAGGGAGGCTTAACTGAAGAATTTATTAACAGACTGCCTCTAGATGTTGTAACAAAAGAAAACGCCTTACAACAAATGGGGGGTATCATTCTGTCTGGGGACAATGCGCGGGCTTTAAAGCGGCTTTTTTCCCATTTCCCACAAGACCTAAACAAACCTGTCAAACGTAATGAAACACTGTTGTATATGGCAGCAAAACATAATCGCGAAAAGTGTGTCAAGCTGCTCCTGAAGAAAGGGGCTGTATCTGACATAGGTGTAGGCCCCAAAGTGCCCATACATGTAGCGGCAGCACATAACCATACTGAAGTTGTGAGGCTGCTTTTAAAAGGGGGCGCAAACCCGAACACTAACATGTATAATGAGCCTTTACTATTTACCGCTGCTAAAAAAGGATTTTTGGGTGTTGTGCGCGAGCTCTTAGCCGCTGGCGCAGATCCTAATCGTACCACCTTTAACGAATTTAACCTTGATGCGCCACGTTATACACCGTTACAAGCAGCGGCCCTTTATGGGCATATGTCTATTGCGGATGAATTAATTAAGGCAGGTGCCAATCTAGATGTTTCAATTGATGGCAACTCTCCAGCTGACCTTGCCATGCAGGCAGGCTATAGGGATTTCGCTTTTTGGCTTCAAGATAAAGGGGTAAAACTACAACTAAAAGTTTTTTTAGAAAGGCCCGGTAAAAAAACTGAGGAAAAAGATACTTCTTAAGTTCTTCCCCTGATGAGTTTGAAATACTGATCTCTTGCATGGAGCGGCGTAAACACACGGGCTAGAAGCCACATGAGGGTTGGCTGGATACTCGCCAGCAGCAGATAATCCAGCTCCGTGAAGTAAAAAAGTGAGTAAGTAACAGGGTTGTCATTGGTAATATAAATGTCGGCCACATAAATACCGCCCCACACAAGGATGGCGAATAAGAAAGCCGTTCGGAAGTATTGCCATTGTATGACCGAAAAAGCGCGTTTTACGTAACGAGGTCCGGCCCCTAATAAGGCGCTCAGCCGCACGATCTCATGGTTTTGTTTCACTTCATACTTAAATGAGAAATACCCCATAAGGAGCAATAAGGCTAAAGCAATACCAGTAAGAGTATAAACAAAGTTTTTCTGTTTTTGGCTAGCTGCTTCCTGCTGTTTAAAAATGGCATACTCCATCACCGCTTCGGGGATCAGCTCTTCTACCCTGCTTTGCATGTTTCTATAATTAATGCTGTTGATGTTTTCGGGGGTGATAGTCAGTTCAATCACAGTTGGCAGACTGTTTAAATTGCTGTGCTCCGGCAGGTTTAGCAACTCTAAAAGCTTCTCTTTACGTAAAACATTTACCCTTTCAAAATAAGGGAACTCTTCTGTAATGGTGTTTAACCCTTCCGCCACGAGCCGTGTTTCCACGTGAGAGGGAACATGAATAGAGATGGTGTTTTCTTGTTGGGTTGATTGAAGCGGTGCCAAAAACTTAAAACTAAGAAGGCACAAGCAGCTAATCACCGCTACCACGACGCTTGTGAAAATGCGCAGCAAAGGTGTGGTTTTTACTGGTGATGGCAACTGACTCATAGGTGGATTTCCCCCTTAGATGAAAGCACAGCTCTGCTGGAATGATCCAATTCATCAAGCGCGTCGATACCAGTGTTCCTCCGGCGGCCAGGCTGAATTATTTCCACAGCTTTATCGCGAATGGCAATTTCGGGGTAAGGAAAAGCAGCGGCTAAGCTACGATCATGACTGGCCACCACTACGGTTACACCTGACTTATAAAGCTCTTCAAAAAGATGTAACATACGAAGTGCGTTTTCGCGATCTACGTTAGCAGTGGGCTCATCCGCTAAAATAAGCTTTGGGTTTGCTATAACCGCTCGGGCAATTGCCACGCGTTGACGCTGCCCAGCCGAAAGAAGGTGGGTGGGCGTGTCGGTAAAACCAGTAAGGCCAACCCATTCTAGCATCTCGTTCGCTTTGGTGAGCGCCTCTTTTTCATTTACTTCACGGATAATTAATGGCAGCGCCACATTCTGCAGAGGTGTGAAATGCTTAATAAGTTGTTCATCCTGGAACACTAAACCAAGGTTACGCCTAAAAGCAGGGATGTCTGATTTGTTTAATGCGCGCATAGACTTACCCAAAACCGAAACAATGCCAGTAGACGGCAACAGCGCCCCATAAAGCATTTTCAGCAAGCTCGTTTTACCCGAGCCGCTGGGACCCGTTAAAAAGTAGAAGGATTTTTCGGGCAAACTAAAATTGACGTTGAAAAACACTTCCACACGATGAAATTTTAAGTGAACCTGCTCTAGCGAAATTATTTGATTCATGCTTTTACATTTTTTTGTGAGGCTAAGAAACTTATGGTCGGGGCGGGAGGATTTGAACCACCGACCTTCTGCTCCCAAAGCAGCTGCGCTACCAGGCTGCGCTACGCCCCGATTAATAATTGTCTTTTACTTTATTTTACACGTTGATGCAAGTTTTTTCATGCTAATTCCTAATGTTCACATTTATAAGAATTTACTCACCCCTATTGCAGGGCTCTTACATAGCAAAAGCTGTTTCTATTTTCCTTGAAATAATTTGCTAACCTCTGTAGGTTAAAATGTATAAGGCCAAATTTAGGAATTTATCGTGGAACATATCAACATACTTGATGATGCTGTATACTTTTTACTTACAGCCATAGTCGTTATAAGCGTGTCGAACAGCTTACGACTTAGCACCGTCATTGGGTATTTGGTGGCCGGAATTCTTCTTGGGCCGCATGGTTTTCAGATCATCACCCACGTTGACGGCAGCCGCAGCTTAGCGGAATTTGGACTAGTGTTTTTGTTCTTTGCCATAGGTTTAGAATTACCCGTGGCACGTTTGCTGAAGCTTGCAAAGTTTTTATTTGGATTAGGATTCATACAAGTTGCGGCCACAGGTGCGGGTTTGTATGGCGTGTTTTTGTGGCTTGGCCTTACGGTAAAAACATCCCTCGTGCTGGCGTGTGGGTTATCCTTATCGTCCACAGCTGTTGTGTTGCAAGTGCTTTCCGATGGAAACGAAGTGTTTTCAAAGCATGGTCGCATCAGTTTTTCGGTGTTGTTGTTTCAAGACCTTGTGGCTGTTTTAATGCTGGTGGGGGTATCGGCGCTGGGTAGCCAAGAAGCGTTTTCTCAAGAGCAACTCTTGAGCGATAGCTTTAAGGCTTTTTTGGGCTTGTTTGTAATGGTTGTTTTGGGGCGCTATTTGATCCCTTTGCTATACAAACTAGTAGGTGAAAAGTCGCAGCCCGACTTATTCATGGCCTTCACGCTGTTTGTTATTTTAGGGGTAAGTATGCTCGCAGAGAAATCCAAAATCTCTATGGAGCTTGGCGCCTTTATAACCGGATTTTTACTTGCCGAAACCGACTTTCGGCACAAAGTGGAGGTAGAGATTCGATCCTTCCGCGGTATTTTGCTAGGCTTGTTTTTTACCGGTATCGGCATGAAGCTGGACATAAATATTATTAAACAGAACTTTCATTATATCGCAGCTTTTTTGGCAATTTACATTCCGGCAAAGTTTGTTTTGATTTACATTCTTACACGGCTGTTTAGAATTTCGCATGCACCGTCTATGCGGATTAGCGCGCTGCTAGCCCCGGCCGGCGAGTTTGCTTTCGTTATTTTGGGGCCTGCTATGGTGACCGGCATTTTGAACCCGTTTTGGGGACAGCTTTCCATGGCGGTAGCCGCCCTTTCGATGTTGTTCACGCCATTTATGTACAAGCTAGCGAAGCGCTGGCACCCTGTGACGGAAGCCGAGCTTGAAATGGCGGCTCAAATGGAAAAAGAGAAGGTGGCCTCTTAAACCATGCACGGATGGTTTAACCTCTTCAAACCCGCTGGCATAACGTCCGCGCACCTGCTGAACAAACTCAAATGGAACCTGCCGCGCAAAACAAAAGTGGGTCACGCTGGAACGCTAGATAAATTTGCATGTGGGGTGTTGCCAGTGGCGGTTGGCGAAGCCACCAAAACCATGCCCTATATGGTGGACACCCTTAAAGAGTATGTTTTTCATGTAAAGTGGGGCGTCACCACCGACAGTTATGACACAGAAGGCGAGGTGGTTGATGAGAGTGATTTTGTGCCGAGTGTAGAGGCCATCAACCAGGTGTTACCTTGCTTTGTAGGGGAGGTTTTGCAAAAGCCGCCCATCTATTCTGCCCTCAAAGTTAATGGAAAAAGGATGAGCGATCGGGCCAGAAATGGGGAACACGTGGAAGTGGAGCCACGGCCTGTTCGCATTTATAACTTAACACATCTACGCAGGGAGGCTGAGAACATTGATGCCTTTATTGTGACATGTTCGAAAGGAACCTATGTGCGCAGCCTTGCGATTGACATCGCCCGCCAGTTACAGGCTTGCGCTCATGTGTGTTATCTTAAACGAAGCCGCGTGGGCAGCTTTACGGAAAAAAACGCATTTGCACTGGAAACACAAAACGATATAGCGTATAAAGGAACTGATTTGGTAAATCAGCTTCTTCCTATTAGGGCTGTTCTGGACGACATCCCGGCAGTGCCTATCACACAGGAACAAGCAGACAAGTTGCGTAAAGGTATGGCCGTGTCATGGCCCAACTCTCAACTAACAGAGCAAGCAACTGTGTTTTGCCAAATGGATGAAATGCCTATCGCTATTTGTAATTTTTACAATAAGGGGCTTCATCCCAAACGTGTGTTTAATATATAACTAAAGGAGATAACCGATGTCGATTACTGCTGAACGCAAACAAGAATTGATGAAAGAATTTGCTACAAAACCAGGTGACACAGGCTCACCCGAAGTACAAGTAGCTATTATCACTGAGCGCATTAAAAACCTAACGGAACACATGAAAGAGCACACACACGACTTTCACTCTCGTCGTGGGCTTATTATGTTGGTGGGTCAACGTCGCCGCTTACTTGATTACACAAAAAAGAAAAGTGAAGCGCGTTATAAAGACCTGATCACGCGTTTAGGTATCCGCCGCTAATTTTAAAAGGAACGTATATGTCTATTATTACCAAAAAGATCACCTGGGGAGGTGTTGACCTCGAAATCGAATACGGCCGTATGGCACAACAAGCCACAGGCGCCGTGCTTGTTAAATATGGCAACACACACGTGCTAACCGCCGTGACCGCTGCCCCCAAGCCAACCGAAGGCGTGGACTTTTTTCCATTAAGTGTTCACTATATCGAAAAGGCTTATGCAGCAGGTAAAATCCCCGGTGGCTTTTTAAAGCGTGAAAGCAAACCTTCTGATCACGAGGTGCTTACATCTCGCTTAATTGATAGGCCTATACGTCCTTTATTTCATGATCACTTTAACCACGAGACACAGGTGATTTGCACGGTGTTGAGCTACGATGGTGAAAATGCCACCGACATACCAGCCTTTATTGGAACCTCAGCGGCCTTAGCTGTAAGTGGGCTTCCTTTTGCCGGCCCGGTTGGTGCGGCACGCATTGGGTATATTGATGGTGAATATGTGCTGAACCCAAACCGTGAGCAACTCGGCAACTCTCAATTAGACCTCATGGTAGCGGGCACCGCTGAAGGCGTGTTGATGGTGGAATCAGAGGCCCATGAGCTGTCAGAAGACCAAATGCTTGGCGCGGTTGACTTTGGCCATAACGCCTACCAAGAAGTTATTAACATCATCAATGAGCTTAAAGCCGATGTGAACCCCAAGATGTGGCCGGTGCCGGAAGCGCCTCAAGAGCTGCTTGACCTGACCGACCGCATTCAAAATGAGTATGGCGATGAGATTTTAAAGGGTTACACAATCCCTGAGAAGAAGGAACGCCGCTCAACTATAAGCCATATTGCCGACCGCGCTATGGCTGCGATTTTAGACGAAGACGAAGAGTTAAAACCATTTTTTACCGCCGCTTTTAAAAAGGTGGAATATAACACTGTGCGCAACCGCGTGTTAAATGATAAGCAACGCATTGATAACCGTGGCTTTAGCGAGGTGCGCCCCATTTCAACTGAAGTAGGGTTGTTGCCACGCGTGCACGGTAGCGGGTTGTTTACGCGGGGTGAAACGCAAGTTTTGGGTGTGGCCACATTGGGCACAGCGGATGATGAGCAAATGACAGATGGCCTTATCGGCACGCAAAAAGAGCACTTCTTATTGCACTATAACTTCCCTCCCTATTCCGTAGGAGAGGCCGGGCGTTTTGGCCCTCCGGGTCGTCGCGAAGTGGGACACGGCAAATTGGCCTGGCGCGCCTTAAACCCTGTGATGCCCAGCAAGGAAGACTTCCCCTACACCGTGCGTGTGGTGGCGGATGTGTTGGCCTGTAACGGCTCCTCCTCTATGGGAACGGTTTGCGCCTCCTCAATGTGTTTGATGGATGCGGGTGTGCCATTGAAAGCACCTGTGGCAGGTATTGCTATGGGCCTAGTGACTGATGAAGAGAACGGCCACTATGCGATATTGTCTGACATCATGGGTGACGAAGACTTTTTGGGCGATATGGACTTTAAAGTGGCAGGCACCACCAAGGGTATTACGGCCTTACAAATGGACATTAAAATTACGTCTATCACAAGCGACATTATGAAAGAGGCGCTGGCGCAAGCGAAAGCAGGCCGTCATCACATTTTGAATGAGATGCAAAAAAGCATTGAATCTCACCGCGAAGAAATAAGCCACAACGCCCCTCGTATTGTGTCATTCCAAATCAAAAAAGATAAAATTGGCGAGGTGATTGGCCCAGGCGGAAAAGTGATTCGTGAGATCACCGAAACGACGAACACTAAAATTGAGATCCTACCAGAGGGTGATGTGCGCATTTTCGCCATGCCAGAAAGTGACCTGGATGAAGCTGTAAGCTGGGTTAAGGGCATTGGCTGCGACCCTGAAGTAGGCGAGGAGTATAACGGTAAGGTTGTGAAAATTACTGATTACGGCGCCTTCGTAAATTACGCCCGTGGTAAGGATGGTTTCTTACATATTTCAGAAGTAGCGCATGAGCGTATTTCGGATGTGAAAAGCCACCTAAATGAAGGCGAAATGATCGATGTGAAAATCGTTGGCTTTGACGACCGGGGCCGTGTGCGCCTAAGCCGCAAGGCCTTGCTTCCGAAACCATAACTTCTAGGCGCTCTTCGGGGCGCCTTTTTTAAATCAACTCCACTGTGGGCAACGCTAAAAACCCTTTTTCTTCTTTATCATAAAAATTGATGCGCTATTAAGTTTGGCGTTGCTTCAAACTTGTTAAAAGCCCAGCCAATTTCGCAATCACAAAAATTGAAGCAAAACCAAAAAAGCTGATGAACAAGAAAAACTCTCGCCATGTAACAGAGCCAGCAATGACTCCCAGTGGCTTCACAAGCAAAAAGCTTTTTATAAGCGAGGCGGAGGCGGTAAACAGCGCAAACTGAATAGCCGCATAGTGCTTACTGGTTATTAAACTAAAAAACGTGAATATAGTGGCCGTGCCAAACCCGCAGCTAAAATTCTCAAAAGCCAGCGCTGATATCATATATAGTTCTGAATGACTATGGTATGTTTGCCCCACAAAAATAAAGGAGGTGAATATATGTAAAAAGGCTGTTACGAGCATGCCAGCAATAACATTGAGGCGCGAGTTAATAATCCCCCCTAATGCACTGCCAACTATCGAGGGGAAAAAGCTTGCAAAGGCTGCATTCGAAACCTGGGTTTTGGTAAAACCGCTATCATTTAAAAATTGCCAAGTGAACGTGTTCATAATGGCGTCGCTTACTTTGTAACAAGCAATGTAAACAAAAATCCAAAACCAAGGTTTAGTATCAAAAAACTGTTGCTTCAAAATGCGTGCCACCTTAAACAAGTTATAGGCCTCCACCAATTGGTCTTCCTCACTTCTGGGCGGCTCGGGGTTTAGTAAAACGGTTAGCAAACCAATGCTCATAATACAGGCCATTATCACGTAAACAGTAGACCAACTAAATTGATCTGCGAGCCTTAAGGCATACGCCCCAGAAATTAAAATTCCGATCCGAAAACCCCACCCACTAGCGCCAGAAGCATACCCCTGTTCTGTATCTTTAAAGGTGTATATACGGTAACCACCCATAGCTATGTCGTGGGTAGACGAGAAAAAACTCACAAGCATTCCCAAGATGGTGACCGCAACAGGCCCCTCTCCTGGCTGGGTAAACGCTAAGGCTATCAAACCCACAATAATGCATAATTGGCTTGTCATTATCCAACTGCGGTAATGGCCCAAGCGCTTTAAAAAAGGCACTCCGTTTTGATGAATGATGTGTGCCCATAAGAATTTGAACCCATATGGAGTTTGTGCAAATGCTCTTAAAGTGCTACTAGCTGATGTACTTAGGCCTTCATCGGCCAACCATACTCCAAGCGTTGATGTGATTAGCAAAAATGGAATGCCCCCCGCGATGGAAAAAAACATCATGCTTATGACGCGCGGGTTCAAGTACGGGCCTAAAGTGTTCCTAATGTCCATTAGCTATCTTTAATTTTTTCTAAGTCTAATTTGTTTAGCATCAAGAGTCCAGGCCAGGATAATAAAAACACGATCAGGAAGAACCCTTCCCAGCCAAACAGGTGCACAAGCCACCCCGAGCTCCATCCCAAAAGAGGAATGTTGAACGTTTTCATAGACGAAAGCAGCGCATACTGAGAGGCCGTAAAGTGCGTGTTAAAACACAATGATGAAACATAAGCCGCCACTGCCGCTGTTTTGGCGCCATCCGTTATACATGTTAAAGCCACGGTGAGTTTTAATAACCATGCGTTGTTGCCCGTGCGGGCGAGCGCGTAATATAGCAACATGGACAAGCTATGCAATATAAGGCTTCCTACTAACACGCGCTTCAAGCTGAACTGCGCTACTAGATGCCCTCCAATTAGCCCACCAGCAACCACACAAATCAATGCAAATGTTTTGGTGATGCTGGCTACCTGTAGCGGTGTAAAGCCCATATCGCGGTAAAAGTAGCTAATAATTCCCATAGGTAAATGGTCGCCCAAGTTAATGGTAAATAAAAAAAGGAGTATCCATGGCCAGTTTGGAGAGCGCGTCCTAAATTTTTGAATCACCATTTTAAACTGTGCTAGCATCAAAGTGTAAAAATTCTCTCCTGGCCGATGCTTGGAGATAAAGTGTCTTTTGGGTTCGGGGTTCAATAGCATAACAATAGCGGTAAACACCATGACCCCTGCCATGCAATAATACACCTGTTTCCACGGCATGTTGGTAGAAAGGGTTAAAGCGAGGGCGGTGCTAATCAGTTTCCCCACACGGTATCCCGAGGCACCCATGGTGCTCGAAATACCGCTCATCCCCACGCTAAATGACTCAATACGATAAGCGTTTAAGGCTACGTGGTTAAACACGGCGGCGAAAGCGACGAGGCTCGCTATTAAAAATGTTAGGCCAAAATGCATCTTGTGGGGAACGTTGGCTAAAACGCATATTAAAATAGCGGTTACAATTTGCGAGGCAAAACTCCACCCGCGCCGGCGACCCAACAAAACGGTAAAGGGGGGCAATGGTTTATCATCCGCCATAAGCCCCCACAGGAATTTCACCGCATAAGGCAGGGTGGCAATCTCTAAGAGGGCAACTTTCTCGGGGGGCAAACCAAGCTCCCACAGCCAATTTTTCAACGCATCCCCCACCACCCCAAAGGGCACCCCCGTGGATATACCTAAAAAGAATATACCCAGCATACGGGGGTGTAAAAACTGTCTTACATAGAGGGTTATTCGCCCCGTCATGTAAGGGGCCTATTGCTCTTTTTTGCGGCTGGCTCTTTTGCGGTCGTTCGAGTCCAAATATTTCTTCCGCAAACGAAGTGCGTTGGGCGTAACCTCTACAAGCTCGTCATCCTGAATGTATGATAAAGCATCTTCCAAGGTCATTAAGCGCGGCGGCGTGAGTTTAATGGCGTCGTCTTTACCAGAGGCACGCATGTTCGTAAGTTGCTTTGCCTTCAATACGTTAATCTCTAGGTCATTCGGGCGGTTGTGTTCACCCACAACCATGCCGTTGTAAACTTTGTCGCCCGGCTTCACAAACATAATACCGCGGTCTTCCAGGTTAAACAGAGCATACGCCACCGCTTCCCCGTCCCCAAGCGAAATCAACGCCCCATTACGGCGCCCTTCGATGGGCCCTTTATAAGGAGCATATTCCAAGAACAAACGGTTCATAATGCCGGTACCACGTGTGTCTGTTAAAAACTCACTGTGGTACCCAATAAGCCCACGTGACGGCACGTGGAAGGTAATGCGCGTTTTACCTTGGGCCGTGCGCATATCAACCACTTCCCCTTTACGCAGAGAAATCTTCTCCACCACGGTGCCTGCAAACTCTTCGTCTACATCTACGAGCACCTCTTCGATGGGCTCCAGTTTTTGGCCATTTTCTTCTTTAAACAACACGCGCGGACGGCTAATGGAGAGCTCAAACCCCTCACGCCGCATGGTTTCAATTAACACACCCAGTTGCAATTCGCCGCGCCCGGCCACTTCATAAGCATCTTTACTTTCTGTTTGTGTAATGCGAATGGCGATGTTGGACTCAGCTTCTTTTTCTAGACGATCCCCAATAAGGCGGCTGGTTACCTTGTCACCGTCTTGCCCCGCCAAAGGCGAGTCGTTTACCGAAAACGTCATGGAGAGCGTAGGGGGGTCGATAGGCTGAGCTTCGAGTGGCGTCTCCACACTAGGGTCGGTAATCGTGTTGGTCACGGTGGTTTTCATAAGGCCGGAGATGGCGATAATGTCACCCGCTTGCGCCTCATCAATGCTCACTCGTTGCAACCCACTAAAGGTTAAAAGCTTGGCTAAACGGCCTTGCTCAACGGCCTTGCCATGACGATCAAGCGCCTTCACACTCATGTTTAATTTCGCCGTTCCCGAGGCCACACGCCCAATTAAGATACGCCCTAGGTATGAGTCATAGGTTTGCAAGCTCGCCAACATTTGAAAAGGTTTTGAAGGGTCAACGTTAGGCTTCGGCACATGGCTCACAATGGTGTCGAAGAGAGGGAGTAAGTTTTCACGCTCATCTTCTAGCTCTTTCACGGCCCAACCGCTACGACCAGAGGCGTAAAGAATAGGGAAGTCTAGCTGCTCAGGGCGCGCGTCAAGTGACACAAACAAATCAAACACTTCATCAAGAACCTCATCAGCACGGGCGTCAGGGCGATCAATTTTGTTTATAACCACAATTGGTTTTAACCCTAGCCCTAAAGCTTTATTCAACACGAATTTTGTTTGCGGCAGAGGCCCTTCGGCGGCGTCTACTAACAAAATAACGCCGTCAACCATACTCAAAATACGCTCCACCTCGCCACCAAAGTCGGCGTGGCCTGGCGTGTCGACGATGTTGATTTTATAATCACCCCAATCAATGGCGGTACACTTGGCCAGAATGGTAATGCCACGCTCTTTTTCAAGGGCGTTGGAGTCCATGGCCCGTTCGGTGGTTTGTTGATTTTCACGGTATACCCCGCTTTGTTGGAAGAGCGCGTCTACAAGCGTTGTCTTCCCATGGTCAACGTGTGCAATAATTGCAATGTTACGTAATTCTTTCATTTAAATGCCTTATAAATTGTTAGTTCTCTTATAGCTTTTATTTAGAGATTTGTACAGTGGTGTAAATATTAATGCCAGAACCATTATGGGCATTCTTTTCGCTCAGCTGCATTGTCGCTTAAAGCGCTTGTTTGTAAAGGTTGCCCTTTCCCTTCGATTTTATGTGCATAAAATCTGCAGGGGCCCGGGGCGCTCTTGACAAACGGCGCTTCGCTTTAAGCTTTAAATTCAGCCATGAGCCAAAAGAAATATTATATCTTGTGCAAGATATGCGATGTTTAGATTGGCTGTTCTTCCGTAATTTTTATAGCACGTTTATAGGCTCGCCAGCTGAAAGCTAATGAAATGTAATAGCCACACGCAATCAAAGGCAGCATAACCCATGGATAGCTAATCAAAATAGCCATACTCACCACCAACACAATCATGAGGCTGCGAAAATAGCGCGAGCTTAGTGTAAGGGTTTTAAGGGAATAGGTGGGGAGACGGCTGATAAGCAATGTGGCCACAATTACTGTGTTTACAGCAAAGATTACGCCCGAAAATGTTGCATTAAAGTGTACGCTTAGCATCAGAGGGGAGAGAATTAATAGCGCCCCAATCGGCATAGGCACCCCTGTAAAAAACTTGTAGGCGGAAGGGTCAGGATCATCTTCTCCTTCTATAGCTAATGTGTTGAAGCGTGCAAGCCGAAGCGCCGCACAAGCACAGTATAAGAGAACACAAGCCCACCCGAAAGCGCGCCAATGTTGTAACGCAAAAATATAAACCATCAAACTGGGCGTAACGCCAAAATTCACGAAGTCTGAGAGGGAGTCGAGCTCGGCGCCAAAGCGGCTTTCTGCCCCTAATACGCGCGCGAGCCGTCCATCAAGCGCATCAAGCACCATGGCGATCACCACAAGCCAAAGCCCCCGTTGCCAGTCGCCGTTCAGAGCCATACGAATAGCCGAAAGCCCTAAGCATAGGGCTGTAATGGTGGTGAAATTAGGTATAAAACGGGTAAAAGGCATTACCCGTGATTTAAACCTTAAGGAGAAACGTTTCTTATTTTTCATTCTTCGTATCGGCGTTAGCGAGGCGCTTTGGCTCTGCTTTTTTCAGTGTGCCCAAAACCGTTTCACCGGCGATCATTGTTTGGCCTACTTGCACGTTAATGGCGGTGTCACGCGGGAGGTAAACATCAACCCGACTGCCAAAACGAATAATACCAAAGCGGTCAGCGGTATTTAGCTCTTGTCCTTCGTTAACATCACACACAATGCGACGCGCAATAAGGCCGGCTATTTGCACAAAAGCAATCCGCTGGTTAGCCTCTTGGTTATAAAGCTTGAAGGCTTGGCGTTCATTAAACTCACTGGCCTTGTCGAAACTAGCATTCATAAACTTACCGGGATAATACCATATTTTTTCGATGCGGCCTTTGATCGGAATGCGGTTTACGTGCACATCAAATACATTCATAAACACAGCTATGCGAGTCATAGGCTCAGACCCCATTTCCAATTCCTCGGGTGGGATGTGTTCACCAATACTTTGTACCACGCCATCAGCAGGGCTAATCACCAGCCCCTCACCTTTGGGTGTCACTCTTTCGGGATCACGGAAAAAGTATACGCACCACACCGTTAGAATGGCCCCAATCATACCAAGAGTGTTACTGATGAGAAGAAGTATAAACGTTACAACCGCAAAAATTCCTATAATAGGCCAGCCTTCGCGGTGGATGG
The DNA here is from genome assembly GCA_030433125.1 of Alphaproteobacteria bacterium. Lineage (GTDB taxonomy): Bacteria > Pseudomonadota > Alphaproteobacteria > UBA6184 > UBA6184 > JAUIKZ01. The sequence continues at coordinate 14,170 of JAUIKZ010000004.1, read as the reverse complement.
GCTTGAAAATTGCATTTAGAATCATTGAGGAATCCTCTTTTTTGATCGTATTATACACCTAAAGTCTTAATAGGTGCAAAACTTTTACGGTGAAATTCGGTGGGGCCGTGTTCTTTTAACGCGGCAAGGTGTGTAGCTGTAGGGTAGCCCTTATTACTGGCCCAATCAAATTGCGGGTAACGTTGATGGAGGTTCGTCATATAGGTATCGCGCGTTACCTTGGCAATAATAGAGGCTGCCGCAATAGAGAAACTAATGGCATCACCTTTAATGACAGGTGTTTGCGGCACATTTGTTTTTAGCCCAAAGCGGCCATCCACCAGCAAATGGCTTGGCCGCGTTTTTAAAGCCTCCACCGCATTTAACATGGCTTTTAAAGAGGCTTGTAAAATATTGATGCGGTCAATCTCTTCTGCCGCAACAAAACTAACCTCATACTCCAGTAAGCTACCCTTATGGTTTTGTAATTGCGCGTAAATTTTTTCGCGCTTAACGGGAGTGAGTTTTTTGGAGTCATTAATGAGCGCTAAGAGTTCTTGCGGAATGTTATCGTAATCAAAAAAAGTTAAGGCACACGCTACAACCGGGCCCGCCAATGGCCCTCGCCCCACCTCATCACACCCAGCCACTAGCCCGTTGTGCTGGCGTTCTAAATCAAAGCTTGGCTTAACCATGTTTTTCAAGATGCTTTTTCAGTGTGAGGAGGTCTTGCCAAAACAAGGCCTTTTGTTTGGCGGCACGCAAAAGGTAAGCCGGATGGAAAAGTGGCATACAAGGTATGGGTTCGCCCAAGTAAGGATCGTTCAGTTCATGCCAACGCCCCCGCGATTTCAGCATCCCTTCTTTCATCCCCAGCACACCTTTAAACGGGGTTGCGCCTAAAAAGGCGATAACCTTAGGCTTAATAAGGGCTATATGCTTCATGAGCATAGGCCGACAAATAGCGATTTCGTCGGTGGTAGGGGTGCGGTTCCCGGGGGGGCGCCATGGCACCATGTTGGCGATGTATATATTTTTAGCTCTGCTCAGGCCAACAAACGCCAAAAACTTATCTAACAGCTGCCCGCTTTGCCCCACAAAGGGCTTACCCAGCTTGTCCTCCTCCGCCCCGGGCGCCTCACCAATAAACATAATGGGCGCATCCGGCACGCCATCTGAAAACACCATTTGCGTTGCCTCTTCTTTCAACTCGCAGGCCTCAAAAGCATTCATATAGGCACGCAACTCTTCTAACGTACTTATATTTTGCAACGGGTCTTCTACCGCAGCCGGGCCTGGGGTTTCCGCCTCACTCTTTACGTCCGCGCTTTTCGCATTATGAAAGGGCTTTAAATCATAATCCACACCAAAGTTCTGCAGGTCTTGTAGGGTTAACTTGCTCATAAATGAATCTTTCCAAATTTTAAAACTTTTTTCGTCATAGTGGGGAGAGGGAGCTCATGTAACTTATCCAGAGGGTGCCAAAACTCTTCGCCGTTGATAGCCTCCGCAGGAATGGTTGCGGTTTGCTCACATTGAATACGAATATGAAAATGCGAAAACGTATGCGACACATTATACGCCACCGGATCGGTTCCCCAAGGCACGCTCGGCAGCTCTATCATGTTTTTGAGAAGGTTGCCTTCGGTTCGCCGGCGCACCAAAATGTGGTCATCTTGAAGGCTCAAGTAGCTAATTGTAAACTTTTCCGGCAGCGCCGCTTTAGTGAGCCTAATCGGCAGTTGGTTTTCTATTCCCTCCTTCTGGGCCTGGCAGTGTGCTACCACAGGGCACACGTCACACTTCGGGTTTTGGGGCGTGCACACCATGGTGCCCAGGTCCATTAACCCTTGTGTATATTCAGAAACGTGGTGGTGTGGCACATGGCTTTTCGCCAGTTCTTTTAAGCGCTTTTTAGCGGTTTGAATGGGGTCATTTATCGCGTGCACCCGCGCCATAATCCGCTCAACATTACCGTCAACGGCCGTCGCTTTTGTATTGTTACCGATAGCTAAAATAGCCGCTGCCGTGTAAGGCCCTATACCAGGCAACTTTAATAGTTGCGCCTCAGTTGTGGGGAACCTGCCATTAAACTCAGCCACCACCATACGCGCACATTTTAGCAAGTTCCGGGCCCGGGAGTAATACCCAAGCCCTTGCCAAGCCGTGAGCACTTCTTCCTCCGTGGCGGTGGCCAGATGATGCACAGTCGGCCATTTCACTAGAAAGGCTTGATAATAATTAATAACGGTGGGCACCGTGGTTTGCTGCAGCATAATTTCGCTTAACCAGGTTTTATAAAGGTTAACGCCTTCCGTTTCTTGAAAACGCCAAGGGAGTACGCGCTTGTGCTGGGTATACCATTTAACAATTTTGGTGGCGAAGTTGCTCATAATCCTAAGATAGTCAGCTTCACGGTGCATTGCAATTGAGAAATGCTTAAGGGAGACGATTGTTTCGTGATTTTAATGGAGGCCGGGACCGGAATCGAACCGACGTACAAGGATTTGCAGTCCTCTGCATAACCACTCTGCCACCCGGCCAGGGGTAACATTAAATTACAGGTTAATGGTTAAAAAGCAACTAAAAATTAACTTTATTCTGTTAATGTTTGCGTACCTAGGAGAGTGAGATGAATATACTTGACCTGATGAAGCAGTTTACAGCCCCAGAGCAAGACATAAAAGCCTTTATGGAGCTGCACAAAAAAAACCTCGAAACAATGTTAAAGGCGCAACAAACGGCTGCCAAAGTGTTGCAGTCAGCTTCTAAAATGCAAGCCAATTACATTGAGCGAATGCTAAACGATATGTCGGCGTTTATAGAGAAGTCCCAGCATAATCATGCCACCAGCCATGATCATCAAGCAAACGATGCGGATGCGGCAATGCAATACGCCAAAGAAAAAGCTGAAGCCGTTAATAAAGTGTGGTCAGAGTCAGCGCAAAATGTGGCGTCTGTTTTTGCCGATAACCTTCGTGAGGGTGTTAGCAAAGCGCAAGAAATGCAAGAAGCCATGAGTAAAGGGTTTTCCGGGTTTAAAAAACACTAACACCCTGCCTTGTGCAACGGCCTGAGAATAGTAATGTGGTGTTGTATGAATGCCCTATGAGAGCCGGGGCAATGTGCCTATATTTTACATTCCCACGCCTCTCATGGATTAAGCTTTATACATCTGAGTAGGTGGAGCATTCTCACCCCCTCTTGACCTGTGGGCTAATTAAGTTAACACAATATTTTTGCTACGCACCCTTATGAGGGCTTCGCCTCGCAGCAGAAGCACCGGCGTGGTGTTACGCATGTTAACCGTTTGCAACTTAATCGGGGCGACCGGGCGAGTTACATGTGTTACAACTTGCGTGGTGTTGGTTTCTTCTTCATCACTTTGTTTGTCAGCCCAGCAAAAAAACACATATAGCGCGATGCTCCCTACTGTCGAAGTAACTGGGTAACGATCAAACATCTTGTCGACCAAATCGTTGCGGCCACGCCTTGTGAGGTGGCGCCCTGTTTTAGTGAGGCTCTTGCCAGGCCTTTTTGCGGGAACGCTGGGCCGATTTGCGGGTAGGCGGCGGCCCACGCTGGGCGCTCTTCTAGAAATGTTGATAGGGATGCGACCTCTCGCATGGCTTTGCACGTTAAAGGAGACCATTACAAAAAATGTCAAAATAAGAAAGATTATATTTTTCATTTTCACGGGAGGCTCCTGTCATTAAATATATTATAGTGAAAACCATGGCAAGTTTCAATCAACGAAAGTATACTAAAACTGCTCCCCTCGACAAGCAGTTAAAAAAACTGATACAAGCTGGCCATATTTCAGGGGTTGTTTTCGCTCTACTGGGTTTTCCAGATTTTAGCTTCTCACGCTTGCAATAACTTGCTACAATGCGCTCATTAATTTTAATCAAATATTAACATTGTATATTTTGAAGGAACAAAAATTATGAACGACCAAAAGCGCTACACGCGGACGCTAATTATTATCACCCTTATTATGATAGCGGTGAACTATTTTATTAGCTCTTACTTTACAAGCCGCACCGAGCAAGGGCCAGCAAAACCTGCTGAAGCTCAAACCCAGACCGAGCCAGTAAAACTTAAAACGCGCCAAGAGGCGTTGGCCGATAGCGATTATCTAACGCTTCAAAACGATGTGCTAAGTGTAAAGCTAAATGCGGTTACCTTGCGTGTGGAAGAAGCGGTGCTGCATGCTTACAAACAAGAACCAAACGGGAATGAAGCTGTCGAGCTATTAAGCCCCGAAAATAGTGATGCGCCTCATTATGCCGAGTTTGGGTGGACAACCGATGAAGATGGTAAGAAACTACCGCGCTTGGCATGGAAGGTAGACGAGGCTACAAACACCAGCATCAAACTTAGTGCGGAAGATAGCGGCATCGTTTATAACCGTGTGGTAAACCTAGATGATCAATATCTTGTAACGGTTACGGACACCGTCACCAATGCTACAGATCACAGCCTGGCTTTCCGCAATGTGAGCAAGCTTGTGCAACAACACCCCGGTACGGCTACCGATAACATGGTATTGAATGAGGGCATCGTTGGGGTGTTAGATGACTCTTACAAAGAAATTTCCTACAAAGACCTAAAAGGTGATAAGCGTTTGTATCAAAGTAGCAACGGTGGCTGGGTTGGCTTTAACGACAAATACTGGTTAACAGCCATGCTAAAAGCCCCTGGTACACAGCTAGAAAACAAGGGAGAGCCCAAGCTTTGGGGTGGTGGGCGCTTGCTAGAAATAACGCGCACCTCTCTCCCCATTAATGTGGCCTCTAAAGAAAGCCGTAGCACAACGCATCACTTGTTTGTGGGCCCTAAACAGCTCGACATGCTTGATAAATATGAAGCCAAATTGAATGTGCCTAAGTTTGATTTGGCCGTTGATTTTGGGTGGTTTAGTTTCATCACCAAACCTCTGTTCAAAATGTTGGTGTGGTTTAACAGCTTGTTTGGCAGTGTTGGCTTGGCTATCATCTTGCTCACCATTCTTACTAAAGCTGTCTTATTACCGATCGCGATTAAAGGACAACGCTCCATGGAAGCCATGAAAGCCCTTCAACCTGAAATTGCAAAACTCAAAGAGCAATACGGCGATAATAAAGCCGAGATGAACCAACGCATGATGGCTCTCTATCAGCAATATAAGGTGAATCCTTTCTCTGGCTGTTTACCCATCCTGATTCAGATTCCGGTTTTCTTTGCGTTGTACAAGGTGTTTAACATCAGCATCGAAATGCGCCATGCCCCGTTTTTGTGGGTGAGCGACCTCTCTGCAGCCGACCCAACCAATGTATTTACCTTGTTTGGCCTAGTGCCCTACGAGCTACCTGGGTTTTTGAATTTAGGGATTTGGCCTATTATGGTGGGTGTAACCATGTATTTGCAGCAAATAAGCACGCCACAAATGGTCGGCGCTGACCCCACACAAGCGAAAATGATGCGCTTTATGCCATTAATTTTAACCTTTGTGTTCGCGAACTTTGCGGTGGGTGTGCTGCTTTACTGGGTATGCAACAACCTGCTCTCCATTGCGCAGCAAGTTATTATGCCCAAATTTTTAAACGTTAAACTAACAAAGCAACCGGTATGGAAAAAACCACGCAAACAACAATAACCCCCGAAGACGCGGTAAAAGTTTTCCTTAAGCCATGCCAGTTTGTAAATGGTGTGGCCCGCGAAGATCAGCTGCCAACAAACGATGTGCCTGAAATAGCTTTTATTGGCCGCTCCAACGTGGGGAAGTCGAGCCTGATTAACGCCGTTGTGGGCCAAAACAATATTGCGCGCACGTCTAAAACACCAGGGCGCACCCAGCAGCTTAACTTCTTTACCTTAGATGAAAGCTTTTATATCGTGGACTTCCCGGGGTATGGATATGCCAAGGCCTCCAAGCAGCACATCAACACGTGGAATAAGCTGATGATGCAATATCTTAAAGGACGCATTCAGCTCACCAAGTGCTTTATCCTTATTGATAGTCGTCATGGGGTTATGAAAAACGACGAAGAAATGATGACGCTTCTAGACGATGTGGCTGTACCATATGAACTTGTGCTTACCAAAACAGATAAAGTGAAAGCGGCTTATCTTGAAAAGGTGAAGCGCGAAACTCAAGACATCATTTCAAAGCATGCGGCTTGTTACCCCGTGTTGCAAGCCACCAGTGCAGAGAAAAAAACAGGCATCGATGAGGTGCGCCTACGCATATTAAAAATTGCGGCTATTTTACCTGAGGATCATAATTAACGATGACTGACCGACTCGTTTCAAAAGAAACCATAAGTGACGACCATGAAACGGCAGCCATTCGCCCAGAAAACCTGGACACCTTTTTAGGGCAGTCTCACTTAAAAGAGAATCTGCGCATTTTTATTCAGGCGGCGCTTACGCGCGGTGAGGCGTTGGACCATGTGCTTTTTTATGGACCCCCGGGCTTGGGTAAAACCACGCTTTCGAACATCATATCGCGCGAACTTGGCGTTGGCTTTCGTAGCACCTCTGGCCCCGTTATCGCCCGCGCGGGAGATTTAGCAGCGCTTTTAACTAACCTTCAACCCAATGACGTGCTGTTTATTGATGAAATTCATCGGCTTAACCCGGCGGTAGAAGAGATTTTATACCCCGCCATGGAAGACTTCAAATTGGACTTAGTGATTGGCGAAGGGCCCTCCGCGCGCTCGGTTAAAATTGACCTACCGCCGTTTACGTTGGTAGGGGCCACAACCCGTTCTGGGTTGCTGACACGACCATTACGTGAGCGTTTTGGTATTCCGCTGCAGCTGCATTTTTACACTCACGAGGAACTAACGCAAATCATTACCCGCTTGTCGCACATTTTGCACATTGATATTACAAATGATGGGGCTCATGAAATAGCCAAGCGCTCTCGCGGCACGCCTCGTATTGCTGTGCGGCTCACCAAGCGTGTGCGCGACTTTGCGCAGGTGGAGGGCGCCCCGGCTATTAACGAGGGCGTGGCGAAGCATGCCCTGAACAAGCTTGAGGTGGATGCCTATGGCCTAGACCCGATGGACCGACGCTACCTCAACCTTATCGCAACCACCTATGCGGGCGGGCCCGTTGGGGTAGACACGGTGGCGGCCGCCCTTTCGGAAGAAAAGGATATGCTAGAAGATGTGATTGAGCCCTACCTTATTCAAATAGGCCTGCTGGCCCGCACGGCCCGTGGCCGCCAATTAACGGGGGACGCCTACACCTACCTGGGGCTCGATAACCCCAACGCCCCCAAATATAAACAAGATGAGATTGGCTAGCTTGGGTTTAATTTTTCCAAATATTCCAAAGAAACTGGAGGATGTTTTTCTTACCTCTATGGTTAAATCTAAACTCACATTCCTTGAGATGCAATAGGAAGTTTTTATCAGTCAGTCCATTGAACTTCGCCCTACGCCTTTTGCAAAGGACCAAAAGGACTCGATTCCATTCACATGGCACTTTCCACGGAGGCGGGAGCCCAGCAATACTGCGAATTTCACAGACCTCTCTGTCTTCGCCTCAGGCTGCGACTCGACAAGCTTCTGCCCCGGAGGTGACCCCCTTGGAACTGTTTCAGAACGTGTATAGGCGCTATGGGAATGCACCAAAAATCTCACAGAAAAGGCTCTTGCGCAATCATGTAAAAATGAATAAGACTATTAAATGAGGTGGGGCTTAGCCCGCCTCATCTACGTTAAACAAAAGTAAATAAGAGGACATAATGAAATTTACTAATATAATTTTTACATCAGTTTTGGCTTTGGGTTTGACTGCTTGTGATAATTCACCAAACCTGACACAGACTGATCGCGCCCGGCTAGAGCAACAGGCTGCTGCAGGTAACGCTTACGCTATGAACAAACTTGGAGAGTACTACCATTTCACCCCCGCCCTCGACCTTGAAAAGGCCAAAAGCTATTACGAAAGAGCAGCCGCTGCTGGAAACGGAGAAGCCGCAAACCATTTGGGTCGTATTTACACTAATGGTGAGGGTGTGACTAAAGATATGGTAAAAGCCCTAGAGTGGTATGAAATGGGGGCAAAGTTGGGAAACAAAGAGGCCGCATATAATGTGCAGTCTGTTAAAAGTGCGATAACAAAATAACACTCGGGGGCACGCCCCCCAAATATAAACAAGATGAGATTGGATGAGTATGAAATACCCCAACCCCGATGAGCTTTACCCCATAGCAAACGTAACCCGCACGTGCTTTTTAAAAAACATTATAACCAATCCTAATATCATTGTGGGTGACTACACTTACTATGATGACCCGGATGATATTTATAACTTTGAGCGCAATGTGTTGTATCACTTTGATTTTAACAACGACAAGCTTATCATCGGGAAGTTCTGCCAGATTGCCACGGGTGTGCGTTTTATCATGAACGGGGCGATTCATGCTATGGATGGTTTTTCTACGTATCCCTTTAAAATTATGGGGGGCGCCTGGGCGGATACACCGTTGGATGCCCCAATAAAGGGCGACACGGTGATTGGCAATGACGTATGGATTGGGAACGGCGTGACCTTTATGCCCGGCGTGAAGGTGGGCGATGGGGCTATTATTGCCACGGGCTCTGTGGTGACGAAAGACGTGGAGCCCTACAGTATTGTGGGCGGCAACCCGGCCACAAAAATCTGTGACCGCTTTGATGCGGAAACAACCGCGTTTCTTGTTAACCTAAAATGGTGGGATTGGCCTATTGAAAAGATCACCCGCCACTTAAAGGATATCGTCGCGGGTGATGTGGAGGCTTTAAGCTAGGTAAGAAACTAGCATTGATAGTTTGTTCAACAAATTGGTTAGAAACAAGTCAACCTAAAAACCACTTGTTAAGACTGGCCAAACCTAGCACGAAACAAATGGCTAAGAAGCTATCGGCGCGGTCGAGCACGCCGCCATGGCCTGGGAGAATGCTGCCAGAGTCTTTAATACGTACAAAGCGTTTCCAGGCGGATTCGAGGAGGTCACCTAGGTGGCCCACTAAACTAATGGTAGCAAAAAATAAGTACTCACTGACATGAAGCCATACAGTTTGCTGATATAAGGAAAAAAGCAAAATACACGTTAGGGGAGTGATGATACCGCCAATAAGACCACTAATAGTTTTGTTGGGGCTAATACGTGGTGCCAATTTAGGGCCACCGATAAACTTGCCAAATACAAACGCTCCTACATCACCTGCTACGACAATGGCTAAGGCAATAAGCAATATTTTGTCGTGCTCGGGGGGAAAGTAGCTGAAAAACCCTACCATAGCTATAAGGATATAAGCGAGGCCTACAACAAACACTGTGATGGTACCCGCACTCCACGCAGGTGCATTGGGGTTGCGGGGGCGAAAACCCCTTATCCACTCAAACACCGCTAATGTAAAAAACAGAAGAAAACCTAAGGCTGAATAGTTGTTAGGGTTATTAAGGCCGTATATAACGAGAGGGGCAAGCAGGAGGGCGGTGAAAATACGCTTGATAAGGTTGCTGGATATTTCAACTGTGTACATGTCCATATCTCCTCTCACGGGTGGCATAATCTTGCAAGGCTATGTCGAGGTCTTCTACCGTAAAGTCTGGCCAGAATTTAGGGCTAAAATAAAGTTCGGCATAGGCGCTTTGCCACAGCAAGAAATTGCTCATGCGTTGCTCGCCGCTGGTGCGGATAATCAAATCAACCGGAGGCATATCCGGTTCATACATATGCTTGCTAAGTTCGTCAATGCTAAGCTCAGAGCTGCCGGCAGACTGCCAAGATTTAATGGCATCAACAATCTCTTGCTGGCCGCTATAACTCATGGCAACATAAACAGTGAATTGAATGTTCTCTTGGGTGTTTTGTTCGGCATTAGACATTAACTCTTGCAGCAAAGGAGATAAATCCTTTTTGCAGCCAATAAATTCCAGCCGGCCATTTTCTTTTTGAAAAAGGTCTAATGTATTTTTTATCTGCTCTTCAAATATTTTGAAAAGAACCTCTTTTTCGTCCTGAGGGCGTGCCCAGTTTTCTTTCGAGAAAGCATACAGAGTTATTACCTTCACACCAGATTTCACCGCATGCTCAATTATGGGTCGCACATTTTGCGCGCCCTGTAAATGGCCCGCTGAACGGCTAAGCCCCTGAGCTTTCGCCCAGCGGCCGTTGCCATCCATAATGATGCCTAAGTGATGAGGTGCAGTGGTCTGGTTCACGAGGCGTTATACCGACATAATCTCGGTGTCTTTTTTCTTTAGCATATCATCGATTTTGCTAATGAAGTCATCCGTGAGAGTTTGAATTTCTTTGCTGTAGCGTGCTACATCATCTTCAGGAATCTCTTTATCTTTTTCGCCTTTTTTCACAACGTCCATGCCATGGCGGCGCACATTGCGTATAGAGATACGAGCCTCTTCCGCATATTTAGCGGCTACTTTTGTAAGCTCTTTGCGACGTTCTTCGCTAAGCAACGGGATGGGCACACGAATGCTTTGCCCTTCCGCCACAGGGTTGAGCCCAAGGCCAGCTTCGCGAATGGCTTTATCAACGTGGGGTGCGAGAGATTTGTCCCATACCATAACATTGATGGTGCGTGCGCCGTCTGTAGAGACGTTAGCCACTTGCTTTAGTGGGGTTTTTTGTCCGTAAGCTTCAACCTCTACGGGGTCAAGCAGCTCGGCACGAGCACGCCCAGCCCGCAAGCCAGAAAACTCTTTAATAAGAACGTCGATTGCCCCGTTCATGCGGGTTTTAAGATCATCTTTGATTTCATTAATGGTTTGCATATTATTACTCCATTTATTCTTGGACGAGAGTGTATTTGCCCTTGCCACACACAACGTTTAGCAGCTCACCAGGCCGCGAAATGTTAAATACTTTAATAGGGATGTTGTTTTCCTGTGCCAACGAAATAGCCGTGGCGTCCATTACTTTAAGCCCTTTCACCAACACCTCTTTATAATCAACGCGAGCGATAAAGTCGGCGTCGGCGTGTTTTTGTGGGTCTTTAGTGTAGATGCCATCAACTTTTGTTCCTTTAAGCAGTAGCTCGCACTGCATTTCACTGGCGCGTAATGTAGCGGCTGTATCAGTTGAAAAGAAGGGGCACCCAATGCCTGCAGCAAAAATGACGATGCGGCCCTTGCTAAGGTGATGAAACGCACGGTCACGGGTGTAATGTTCAGCCACTTCATTCATGCGGACAGCCGTCATAACGCATGATGGAAGGTCTGCTTTTGTCATGGCGTCATGCAGAGCCAAAGCATTCATCACCGTAGCGATCATACCCATGTAGTCGGCGGTGGCTTTGTCTATACCTTGGGCGTGGCCCATATTGCCACGGAAGATGTTACCGCCTCCCACAACCAAGCCAATTTGCACCCCCATTTGGTGTACGGCTTTGATTTCGGAGACAATACGGCGGATGGTGTTGGAATCAAATATTGAAGACCCCCCGGCCAAAATTTCGCCAGATAACTTGAGTAGTATGCGTTTATGGGCGGGGGAATCTGTCATGAGGTTACCTTATTTCGCCATGCTGGCTACTTCGGCAGCAAAGTCGTCTTCTTTTTTCTCGATGCCTTCACCTAAGCGGAAACATGCGAAAGAAGAGATGCTCACCTCAGTGCCAAGAACTTTAGATTCTCTTTCAAGGAACTCTGCGATTGAAATTTTAGGCTCCATAACGAAAGGTTGGCTCAGCAGTACGGACTCACTCAAGAACTTGCGTACATGGCCTTCAACCATCTTTTCGATGATGTTTTCAGGACGGCCCGCTTCACGTGCTTTTTCGAGTGCGAAGTTGCGTTCTTTTTCTACCACGGCCGCATCAACATCGGCTTCTGAAAGAGCTAATGGGTTAGACGCAGCAATGTGCATAGCGATTTTTTTACCGAGTGCGTGTGCCTCATCAACTGTAGCTGTTGTTTGGATACCCACTAATACACCAATTTGGCCTAAGCCTTCAGCTGTGGCGTTGTGTACGTATTGTGCCACTACACCTTCGCTCACTTTTACATGTTGCGCACGGCGAATTGTCATGTTTTCGCCAATAGTTGCGATAAGGTCTGTAAGAGTGTCGCCTACTGTGCGACCATTCATTTCAGCATTTTTAAGGGCTTCGATATCGCCACCCGTGTTGTAAACTTGCTCAACAGTGTTTAACACAAACTTTTGGAAGTGCTCGTTGCGTGCAACGAAGTCTGTTTCGGCATTTACTTCAAGCAAAACACCCTCGTTATCACGGCTGTGCACGGCGACCAAACCATCGGCAGCTACACGGCCAGACTTTTTCGCAGCGGCAGAAAGGCCTTTTTTACGAAGCCAGTCCACGGCTGCTTCCATGTCACCATTGTTTTCGGCAAGAGCTTTTTTACAATCCATCATCCCTGCGCCGGTTTTTTCACGCAGTTCTTTTACAGTTGCGGCTGAAATTGACATAATATTCCTCTTTTATAATTATTAACTTAAACTTGAGTGTTAGCTTGTTCTTCTGTTTGCGCGTTATCAGCTGCCGGTGCTTCAGCAGCCACGTCACCCTTTGCGTTTTCCATGACACCTAAATCAACGCCAGACTTCATCATTTGTTTTTCGATGCCTTCTAATACAGCGCCAGCCATAAGGTTTGCAAATAATTCGATTGAACGTCGGGCGTCATCGTTACCTGGGATAACGTAATCGATAAGGTCTGGGTCGGCGTTTGAGTCACACAAGCCAATTACAGGGATCCCAGCCTTGCGGGCTTCAAGAACAGCTGTTTGCTCTTTAACGGTGTCCATTACAAACACGGCGTCTGGTTTTCCGCCCAAGTCACGAATACCGCCCAGAAACAGGTTTAGCTTGTCGCGCTTACGTTGGAAGTTTAAAAGCTCTTTTTTTGTAAGGCCTTTTACGCCTTCTTCAAGCGTTTTATCCATTTCTTTAAGGCGACGAATTGATTGAGATACAGTTTTCCAGTTTGTGATCATACCACCTAACCAACGGTGGTTCACAAAGTATTGACCGCAACGTTGTGCTGCTTCTGCCACGATATCACTCGCTTGGCGTTTCGTTCCTACGAAAAGAACACGACCACCATTTGAAGCTACATCTTTCACAAATGTAAGGGCTTTCTTAAGCATAGGCGCTGTTTGTTGCAGGTCGAGAATGTGTACACCAGCGCGTGTGCCAAAAATGTAAGGAGACATTTTTGGGTTCCAACGACGTGGGTGGTGACCAAAGTGTGCCCCCGCTTCAAGCAGTTGGCGTAACGTAAAGTTTAATACTGACATTTAATAATTTCCTTTTTACCGGTTAACCTCCGCGGAGTGGGCTTTTGCCGTTATCAGGCATAAATAAAGACCGGAACGTTTAACAACGAACTCCACGTGCGAATTGTTGCGTAAGCTACGCAACTATGCATTTATAGCGGAGGTAAGGTTAAATTTCAATAAAAAGAATTGACAGCATGTGTGCTGAACAGGTGAAATGCTTTTAAAAATGTGGAGGATTAGTATATCTCGCCTTCGCCCTCATTTATACCGAGTGCTTCGTCTTGCTTTTTTTTGCGGTAGATAATGCTTTCCGTTCCTGGTTTAAAGAGCTCTAAAATGGCGCCCTTATCGCCCGCCTTAGCTGCTTGACCAGTAGTATAATCAACCCAGTGGTGCCCCAAGCCTGCTGGCACACGAAACGGCTTTGCTGGGTAATACTCTTTTAGTTCTTCCATACACGCTTTAAAAATGGGCCCACACATAGCGGAACCTGTTGCATCCTTCCCCATGCTGGTGGGCTCATCATAACCAACAAAAACCCCCACGACGACGTCAGCGTTACAACCAATAAACCAGGCATCTTTATAATTGTTAGTAGAGCCAGTTTTAGCGGCGGTTGGGTAATTGGATAAGCGACCTCGCCAAGCAGACCCTCGTTTTACAGCGCCATCTAATATCGACAAAATTTGGCTTGCGCTTTCTGCACTGATAACCTGTGGCCATTCGCTTTTTAATTTTGGCGGCTCAATATTTGTTTGAAGCTCGGGAGGAGCATGACACCCTACGCACTGATGGCTGTGGGACCGGTACACTACTTTACCTGTTTTGTCTTGAATCCAGTCTACAAAACGAGGCTTCACAAGCTTACCGCCATTAAGGAAAGCTGAGTAGGCAGCAACTAGGCGCGCTAAAGTTGTTTCGACAGATCCAAGTGCAACAGACAAA
>JAUIKZ010000061.1 GCA_030433125.1 Alphaproteobacteria bacterium | reverse complement strand
TATTGATACCTATTTTCAAAAATTCCCCGAGCTTGAATCCTATATTGAAAATAGCAAAAGAGAGGCCAAACGCAAAGGCTTTGTGGAAACGCTTTTGGGCCGACGCTGTTATATGCCGGGGGTAAATGATCAGGCCTATCAAGCCAGGGCCCATGCAGAGCGCCAAGCTATTAACGCACCCATCCAAGGCACCAATGCGGATATCATTAAAAAAGCGATGATCGCCATTCACCAGGCCATCGAAACCCACCACATCACTTGCACGAAAATGCTGCTGCAGGTGCATGACGAACTCATTTTTGAGGTGGAGGATCACGCTTTAGAAACTGTTACACCAAAACTAAAAACCATTATGGAAGGCGTGGTTAAGCTGAACGTGCCCTTAGTGGTTGAGGTCAAAACGGGCCGCCATTGGGCTGAGGTGCAATAGGCGTCACTGGCTTGTAACTTTCATGCTTATATCCCAGGAGCGGCCACGTTTGTGGGGGCTGGACCTTCATTTGGCTACCCGCCCAAATGAAGTGGCCCGCTTTATGGCGGGCCGTAGAGTGTTTGCCTGTGGCAAACGCTCGTCCAGCCCCCAGGAACCAAAAGGCAGCAGGATAAAAATGATCCCATTTAACTATTACTGCCGTTTAACCCGATCAGCCTGTTGATCAAACTATGGCGCACATTTTTACACAACTGGTTTGCATTGGCCACCGTTTCTGGCTTACGCTCTGCCACAATTGTCTCAACATTTTCAGAAGAAACAAACACATCCATAAACTCTTCTAAGGTTGTGATCCTCCCTCGCTTTATGAGAGTGGTAAGGTGATGCACACCTTGAATGCTTCCATAGGCCGCCGCCGCATACCCATTTAAAAAAGCATGCACACCACATGAGTTGCCATCTGCTTGCATGCGGGTTCCGATAGCGCCCTTACCCTGATAGAGCTTAAAATTAATCTTATCCCCCTCACGGTTTTTCACCCCGATACGGTTTAAGTTCGCCACAAGCTTTTGCACCCCATGGGCGGAAGGACCAAAGGAATCCACCACAGCGACAATGCCCCCTCGCTCGATCACCAGGCTCACCCAGTGGCCGTTGCCTATGTTCAAGGCGAAGCTGACAGTTTTATAATCAGCGTAGGTAAAAGCCGCAGTTAAAGTTTCAATAATGGCACGGGGGTTGGGGTTCGTAACCTCATTCCAATAAGGAGAAATGTTAATAGGGTTAAAATGGAAAATGCCTTCTTGGTCATGATGGTGGGTATAGAACAAGGATAAGGCGAAGTTCTCGCCCTCTTGCATAAAGCTACCCGGAAACATCCCAAACGCACGCGCCATTTTGTGTACTGTTTTATAATTTGGGCCCTGTAAGAAGAATGGGTCTTGATGACACAACCGGGCGATCACTTGGTCCAAGACTTCACTGTGTTTTTTTAGGTCTCCTTTTGAAACAACGCTTAAATCAGGGAAGTCACCCTCAAAAGCCCATTTATTATAAAAGGCCACTTCTTCTTCATTGAGGTCTCTTACGATGGGTTGTTTATAGCCAGCGCTTGTGTCCCATTTTATATCACCATTGTCGTGGCGCTCTTTATAGTCGGTGTGGCGCAATATGTATTTAAACATTTCTTCCGAAACCTGAAAATGTGGGAAGATCTCGCTATAAAACAGTGCAGGAATTTGTTCAATATCATAGTTGTGGGTTTTAGCGACAATAGGTGCATCTGGCATTAAGCCTTTAAAAGGCGTTTTTTTTGTTTCATATTTTTCCTTTTGGGGCATGGGAGAAACATCTTGTGGCGTGGTTTCGCTTAAGGGCTTTGGAGGGGCATTATACGCGCCATTGATATCTATCACTGCCAGTGCCAGTTCTTCTGGCGCATCAGGCGACTCAACTTGGTGGGCAGACGAAACCTCAACAGGCGCGAGAGTCTCACCGGGGGGTGGCGCAGGCTCAGAAGTAATGGCAAGCTCATTTTGTGACTGTTCTACAAAGTATGCATTTTCGGCAGCATCATCTACCGTAATAGGATCATAATAGAAACTGCGCGCCATTGGGAAGGAGCCAAAGGTTGTAACGGCAAGTAGTGAAGCTAGATATTTCATGGTCTCTCCTGATGTTTTCTTGACTTACTAATCATTAATACTACAACAAGTATTATTAACATTAGGTTAACAAAAGGAGAGAAGATGAGTTATACTGTAAAGAAATTATTAAGAAAATTACCTGATGGGGCTATTACAATCAAGAATATAGTTCCTCAACTGCGGGAGCGACAGCTGTATAATGTGTTTGTGCAATCACGTCGTGCATTACTTTTATTGCAACGCGAGCAAAAAGGCCCACAACCACAAATCAAACGGGCGCTTCAGCATATTGAGAAATTTTTAGAGAAAATAAATACAAAACGGCGTGTGTTGAAGTCAGCCTAACTTGCGAGGCATAGGGCCAACCACGGCAGCGTGGGCTTAATTTATTTTACCTTAACGCACGAGGCATTACGAGAACGCACGGTGTGATTTTCTTTGGGTGTCTGGTGTGGCATCACCCGTTGTATGCGCAACCACACCTCTTCAAACAACCGCGCCAACGCCCCGTTCGCCACCACATTGCTGCTGGTAATAAGAGGGTCTAGCAACACATTAAACGCTAAGATTATGGCGATCATTTCCGGCGTAAAATGCAGGTATTGCTCATAGATAGGGAGCATAATAAAAATGGCGCCCCCCAGCACGGCCGCGGTGGCATAGCGCGCCAGCACGAACACAACACTAAATTGCAACCACATGCTAAAGCCCGGCATAGTGCCGTAAAACTGCTGATACAACAACACGCAGAGAAACGCATTAGCAATACAATCCCCCACCTGTTGTATGTTGGTGGTGGTAGGGATGATGGCCTTGGCAAGCTCGGGGTTTTTTAGGGTTTTCCCGGTACCTTCAATGGTCCAGGGCATGGTTGATAAACTACAGCCTGTGGTGAGCGCAAGCCCCCCTGCCGGTAAAAGATGTTTTATATTTTTACGCATTAATGAAAAACGCCCCCCGGCCCCTATATAAAAGACAGTTAATATGTATAACATAAGCAACCCGAGCAGTACGATAATAAGCGCGCTGTAGTGAGTGAGCATTTGGGTGAACATATTTGTTTGATGTATGTTAGCCACAAACCCCAAAACAAAAAGGGGTATCAGCCGAGCAAACCCTTTGGTTAAAATTGTCTCCACCGTATAACGGCCCGCATTAATAAAAGTGCTGAGATAATTTATGTTAGCAAAAGCAGTGATAAGACCAGCGACTAAGCCCACCACTACCCCACTTTGCGCCGACCACCAAGCAGGGGGGCTAAAGCTCACCTGCCAAAGGGGTTGCAAAGCCCCCTGTCGCACAGAAGTTGGAATGGACGAGACCCACATAGAGGCAAACGCTCCCCCGCCATATGCATACCACACACTCAACAGGTTAGAGCAAAACTCAAACACCATGATGCTTAAAATGAAAAGAGGGGCTTTTTTGTTAAACCCCTTAACAGTATGGGCCACAAACACGCCGACCATAAACGGCATTATCCAAATGAGGGCCTGTTTAATGGTAAGGCTTAATGCGTATAGCCCCTGGTGAACAGCGCAAGAAAAATAAGGCGCCCCCATTATATACAGTGTGACGCCCAGCAAAACTTGAACGCTTGGTAACTTAAACCATGCTGAAAATTTTGAAACCATAACCCCCATTAAAGATAGCCTAAAACTACAAAGTTATAAATAAAGTGTCAATGAAATAGCATTATATTATCGAGAAGGCGTTTAGAGGTCACTCCTTCTAAATTATAATCAACATTTATATCTGAAGTGATGCATTGAAAGGCGCTATCTTCTTTTAAGTTAAAAAGCCTTTTATAGTTGGTGAGGCGGGTTGGTATAATAGTTAGCGCAACCAATTTGTTATCTGCATCTTTTTCTACTCCAATATAACAACCTATATACCAGTTAAAAAAGCGTCCCCGCTTATACGTTATGATTTTGTCAACGATGGGATATATTGGGTCATCTGCCACGGCCGTAGGATTATCCGTAGTGGCAAGATGCTTTATAGCGCGTCCCACTGCCACCGAATTTTTGTAAACAGCCCCCATTCCACGCACCAAAGATTCCATACATGTGGCTTGTAGTGGGCAGAACAAAGCGACACATAAAGCTAGGATTGAAAAAGGTTTCATGATTTATCCTCCGTCTATTTTTATTATATATTAGGAGGATAAATATACGATTAATGTACAAAAAGCCAGTCTACAAGTGCATATACCGGGATTAATATGCCGAACGACCACACCATGTACCCCAAGAAGGAAGGCATTTCCATTTGATAGTTTTTGGCAATGCTGCGCACCATAAAGTTAGGGGCGTTACCGATATATGTTAAGGCCCCCATAAACACGCTTCCTAATGAAATGGCTATAAGTGTTTTGTAGCCCGTGGTCATAAGCCATGTAGGGTCCCCACCGGAGAGGTTGAAGAACAATAGATACGTGGGGGCATTGTCCAAAAACGCCGAGAACAAACCTGTAAGCCAAAAATAAAGGTCAGAGGTCATGAACTGCTTAAAGGTTGGCGCCGCCCCTTGCAACATTTCAATAATTGGGAAAAGTGTCACAAACAAGCCAATAAATATTTCGGCCACTTCCCGAATGGGCTCCCATGTAAACTCGTGGGCATGGCGAAACTTCATGGGCGTGGTGAGTATGGATAGCAACGCCATGCTAAGGATCAGGCCATCTCGCACTAAGGTTTGCAGCTCAAGCTTGTTTCCAATCACCATGTAACTAACGCCGGGCTTCCAAAAACCACTTAGCAAAATAGCGCTAATGATGCCGCCAAGTAATAAAAACTGGTGGCTCCCTTCTATGCTGAATTTTATGTCGCTGGCTTTAAATGGCTTAAATTCGGGAAGGCATTTGTAGCTATCCACCGCATAAAACAACATTAGCAAAAAGCCGTTGGTGATCAGCCAAGGCCAAAACAAATATTTAGCCGTCCAGAAGAAATCCACCCCATTTAAAAAACCTAAAAACAAAGGGGGGTCACCAAGCGGGGTGATACACCCACCACAGTTGGACACAATAAAAATGAAGAAGATAACCTGGTGCATACGGTTGGCACGGTTGTAATTTAACTTTAAGA
>JAUIKZ010000060.1 GCA_030433125.1 Alphaproteobacteria bacterium | reverse complement strand
AACCATAAGCTTGGCCCGTATAGCCTTTGCGTGAAAACTCACCTAGCATAGCGTCACGGGGAGCGGCCTGTAAGCCGTTACCGATACGATCAAACACCTTCCCTAAAAACAACATGGGGTAGGAAATTGCCACCACCATAAAGGTTTTAGCAATCGTAGAAAACAAAAAGCCAGCCCCTACAAACGGCTTTCTATATACAAAAAAATCACTAAACACCCCTGTTAAAAAGCGCAAAAGAAAAGAAACAAATTCAACCGTGCCCTCCAATAAGCCAAGATCTTTGGTGTTGCCTTTATTGATAACGATGAGCGGTATAACCGTTTGTATAATACTAGTTGACAATGTAATGAGCATACTCGCGATCGACAGCAGCCAAACCCCTTTGGGGATGCGGTACATGAGGGTTGTTTTGTCTAGAGTTTCGGCGGCGGTTTTTTCAGAATTATTAAAGGCGGAAGCGCCCTCAGAAGAGTTCTTCGAGGTTGGTTTCATTTGTAAGTTGGCCATTGGATCCCTATATTTTAGATTCGTGCTAAACTTTACGCCTAATATGGTGTAGGCACCAAATAATTTCAAGTATTAAAATTTTATTAATTTTACTTATTTGAATTGCAAGTGGCACGAAAATGTCCGTGGGGTAAGTGTTAAAGCCCTGCTCAAAAGGAAAATTATAAAACACACTCACTTAAGGGCCAACGAGGCGTGGGTTTAAAAGACAGCTCACTTACTTTGCCGGCCATCAAACGTTCTACCCCGGCCCAGGCTATCATGGCGCCATTATCAGTGCATAGCTTGGGGGGCGGCGCTACAAATTGCCAACCATAATCCGCTGCTACCTGTTGCAGCTTTTCGCGCACCGTTTGGTTCGCCCCCACGCCCCCCGCTATCACGAGGGATGTGGGCGCTTCTTGCAGCTCTTTTAACAGCAACATGGCCTGTTTTATTTTGTAAGCCAAAACATTGGCGGCCGTTTCTTGAAAGGCTGCGGCTAAATGCGGTTTCCTGTCAGGCGTAAAATCTGGCTTTTCAGTGATTTTAAGCACCGCCGTTTTTAATCCCGAAAAAGAAAAGCGCAAATCACCTTTTGAACATAATGGGCGAGGCAAGGCATATTGCGCGGCATCCCCGGTTTTGGCCAATTTCTCTAAGGCCACGCCCCCCGGATGGGGCAACCCCAGCACCTTCGCTGTTTTATCAAAGGCTTCGCCCACAGCGTCATCTATGGTGCTACCCAGCACCTGGTATTGCCCTAACCCCTTCACCCACACGATTTGGCTATGCCCCCCGGACACTAACAGCAGCAGGTAGGGGAAGGCGACGTTATTCGTGAGACGCGGCGTGAGGGCATGCCCTTCTAAATGGTTAATCGCCAGAAATGGCTTGTTAAGCGTGTAGCTCAGTGACTTCGCAGCCATCACCCCCACATTTAGCCCCCCTATCAAGCCAGGCCCGGCGGTGGCAGCAAAGGCATCCACCTCGCTCAGGGGAACACTCACATTATTCAGCAGTTCTTTTAGGCGCACCAAGTGAGCGCGAGCCGCGATTTCGGGCACCACTCCTTTATATTTTTTATGCTCTTCTATTTGAGAATATATAGCATGATGCAGGATCTCCCGGCGCTCATTAACCACCGCCACACTTGTTTCATCACAACTTGTCTCCACACCCAAAACAAGAGGCATTATGCTTTTGCCTGTTTTAACTCGTTTTGAATGCTCTTCACGTAATTTTTAAAGCGTTTAAGATCATTCCCACGTAGCTTAACACTGGGGAGGCTCTTAATTTTAGCCGGGTTAATGTGACGTCCATTTTTAATTACTTCATAGTGTAAGTGAGGGCCCGTGCTGCGGCCAGTTGTGCCCACATAGCCGATCACCTGCCCCTGTTGCACGCGCATGCCTTTTTTAAGTTTGGGCGCAAAACGACTAAGGTGCGCATAAGCGGTGGCGAAGGTGCCATTATGCTTAATTTTTATGTAGCGCCCATAACCCCCGTTGGTTCCGGCTTTTAGCACAATGCCATCACCAGCTGCAAATATGGGTGTGCCCGTGGGGGCCGCGAAATCGATCCCTTTATGCAGCTTGGTGTAACCCAGAATAGGGTGGCGGCGTCGCCCAAAATGAGAGGATATGCGCGCACTGTTGATGGGTGTGAGCAAAAGGTTCTTCACGGCGGCTTCGCCTTTTTCGTTATAGTACGTACGTTTGGCGTGCGCTGTATCAAAGGAATAAAGAGGCATTTTCTCGCCCTTTGTGGTGAGGCTGGCGTACTTCAGCACCACGCCCATAATGCGACCCGTTTCATCATCTTTTTGCTCTTCAAACAGCACCTCAAAGGTGTCGCCTTTATAAATACTGCGCTGGAAGTCGATGATAGAGCTGTAAGCATTCACCAATTGCGTAATCACCCCATACGGCACACCATGGCGCTGCATGCATGAAATAAGACTGCATTGGATCGTGCCATTTATGTGACGGTTTTCTTTCACGAAGTTTTTGTTCAGCGTGCGTACTTTATATTTACCATCGTCCTGTAGCGTGAGCTCAACCTTTTCGGTGGCTGATTTCACCACCGATAACGCCAACACCTGCACAGGGGCTTCGCGGGTTTCGCGCAATATAGTTACGTTAATTTGCGTGCCTTCTTGGAGACGCCTAAAGTTAACATGGCTTTGTAGCGCTTTCACAATTTCCAGCACCTTAGGATACCTCACCCCTTCAGAGGTAAGCAAAGACGTGATCGTCTCGCCTTTTTCAAGGAACAGTGATAAATCTTTTGGCAGTTGGTTTGGGGTGATTTCTGGTTCGGCATACACATATTCTGAAAGTTTGGTTTCCAAGAATGACTCAACGCTCGGTTGTTCAACCGGAAAGAAAACATTAAAGCTTTTGAGAAACACACTGAAAACCGCCAACGAGACCAACGTTGCCAGAAATATCATGTCGCTACCGACACGTAGCTTTTTAATAAGCCCTTGATTTGATGACATATGTTAAAATTACTTACGAAAGTTATAATTGATTATATTTAGCTCATCAAGGTTTTTGTCAGCACGCAGCCTGAGAAAGTTTTTTTCTTTTTTGTCAAGGGTGTCGAAAGTGATCTCATAAGACTTCTTCTCCGAAAAAAGCGTGTGCTGCCTCTTTGTTAAGGCGGCGAGTTGCTTGTTCACAGAGTGAATATAGTTCTCTAACGCTCTTATTTCCTCGGTTATTTTCTTCCAATAGGCTGGCCAGGCCTCAAAGTTTATTTGGTCGAACAGGGTTATTTCTTCTTGTACCTCAAGGTCGGCGGCCAAAGCCGTTTTTTTGTCTAACAGATTTTGCAACTCTGCCTGCAATGCCATAATGTCATTGCGTACAGCCATCAAAGCATCTTCCGCTATTTTTTGTTTAAGGGAGACTGTTTTTTTTAATGAAGCGCTCATGCCTGTAAGCCCCTAATTTAAAGCCTCAAGAATCTCATTTTTTAGCTCGTTTAACTCAAGGCGGCCTTCAGCAAGGGGGATCCAATGAGATGTATGCTTTCCTTGCAGTACAATGGCGGGTGCTGATTTTGCATTTGTTTTAAGCCAGAGTGAATGGTCTTCTTTAAACTCGTAAGGTTTTAAAGGCTTACCATTTAAGCTGTAGGCATCAATTTCAAAGCCATAATCCTCTTGCAGCTGTAAAAGGTCTTTAGATTGTGCCTTGCAATGGGGGCAGTACGATAAGTAAAAAAAGGTAAGCTTAAAATTTTCAGCGATGTTTTTTAATTGAGCATCGCTGGGCATAACGCTGGAGATGCAAATCGTGAGCACCAAAAAAAATTTATGTACAAATCGCATAAAACCCTTCATGTCTACACTCTACTTTACACACCAAATATTGAAAAATAGTTTACGCTTGTTAAAAAATTAGGTACAAAACAACTATAGAAAAATTAATGCTAATAAAGGAATTTTTATGAATTGGCTTACGAACCTTATTAGGCCTAAAATACGCGCCCTCATGAAAAAAGATGTGGCGGAAGATTTGTGGAGCAAATGCCCCCAGTGCGAGCAAATGATTTTTCATAAAGAGCTCGACAAGAACCATAAGGTGTGTCCACATTGCGATTACCACTATCGTATCAGCGCCGACCTTCGTTTAAAGCTTTTGTATGATAATAATGAATATAAATTGATAGCGGTGCCAGCTCCACCGCAAGACCCTTTACACTTCCGTGATAGCAAACGTTACACCGATCGCCTGCGAGACGCCAAAGCAAAAACAAACGCAGAAGATGCCATCAAGCTGGCCATCGGGGAAGTAAAAGGCGTTAAATGCGTTATCGCTGTTTTTGACTTCGCCTTCATTGGTGGTTCCATGGGTATGTATGTGGGGAAC
This sequence comes from Alphaproteobacteria bacterium, assembly GCA_030433125.1. Taxonomy (GTDB): domain Bacteria; phylum Pseudomonadota; class Alphaproteobacteria; order UBA6184; family UBA6184; genus JAUIKZ01. The sequence continues at coordinate 920 of JAUIKZ010000060.1, read as the reverse complement.
GCATTATTAAAAGGCGCCGAGGTTGCCGCAGCAGATAAGATTCCTTTTATAGTCATTCCTTCTTCTGGCGGGGCCCGTATGCAAGAGGGCATTTTATCACTCATGCAAATGGCCCGCACCACCCTGGCTAGCCGTATTGTTAAAGAGGAAAAGGCACCATTTATTACAGTGCTAACAGACCCCACCACAGGCGGCGTTTCCGCTTCCTTTGCTAGCTTGGGTGATGTTATAATGGCGGAGACAGGTGCCGTGATAGGTTTTACCGGCGCCCGTGTTATTGAGCAAACCATTAAAGAAAAGCTCCCGGAAGGATTCCAACGTGCCGAATACTTGCTTGAACACGGCATGGTAGACATGGTAGTGCACCGTCACAAATTAAAGACTCAATTGGGCAACGTTCTCGGCATGCTCACAAAGCAATAGGCACAGTATGAATACATTAAAAACCATCGCCATCTCCCTTAGCGCCTTAACCCTTTCAGGCTGCGCAGGGCTAGTCGTAGCCGGTGTAGCAGGCGGAACCGTTGGCACCATCGCCATGCAAGATGGCGGCGTCAGTGGTTTTATTTCCGATAAAAAACTCAGCTCCGATATATACAAGGTGGCGGATAAAATCCTCGGTGACCACATTAATGACATCACCTATCTCGTACACGAAGGGCGCGTGCTGATTGGGGGGCATCTCCCTACTGCCGAAACCCACCTCAATTTAATCACCGAGCTCTGGAAAGTGAAAGGCGTGTTTGATGTGTATGACAAACTAGAGGTAGGAAAAGCACCCGATGTGTCTAAGTACCGCAGTGATACAGCACTCACCTCACGCGCCCGGTCGGTGTTACTCCGCACAAAAAGTGTTAGCTCTCTCAATTACTCAATTACTACCTTAAACGCTACCATATATGTGTTAGGCGTCGCCCAAT
>JAUIKZ010000003.1 GCA_030433125.1 Alphaproteobacteria bacterium | reverse complement strand
GACCGGCTGCTCCTTGTGATGGCCATAGCGTTGCATTGGGCCGTATCCACGGGCATGTATGTGGCGGTGCATCACCCAGAACCTGGGAAAAAAAGGGGGCCAAAAAGGCTGCGCGATCCGATCTCTCTCTTTTTAAACGAGGCTTACGTGGCCTCCGGCAAGGCTGTCTCCTGGATGCTCCACTCCCCCTTGTTTGCCTCTATCTCTTAACTGATGGGTGGTGAGAAGCGATGACAAGCGGTTTTAGATTTGCTGTCACATTCAATGAATAGCTGAAGAAATTAGGCGTCAAAAAATGAATAATAGTAAACGTTTTAAGAAGGGCATAATTCCGCGTTTCTCTCCTTGTTCATTCTGCCATGTTTAGCCTCATAAGGAGTGCCCGTGCTTTTCTTTTAGGCCTATGTCGTTTTTCATGCGTAAGACTAAAAGCTGATTGGGTTCCGCTTTAGGTTGGTATATACTGGCGCAAATATAGCCCTTATGAACAACGATGCCCTGAAACAACAGATTGAAGATTTAGCCCATGAAATTCGTTATCACGACGATTTATACTACAACCATGATGCGCCGGCTATTTCGGATGCCGCCTATGACGCCCTGCGCCAAGATTATTTAGCGCTCATCAAAGCGCATCCTGAGCTCACGCCAGCGGATGACCCCGCACAAACGGTGGGGGCGAATGGTCTGGGTGCTTTTGCGGAGGTAAAGCATCTTGAGCGAATGATGTCACTAGACAACGCTTTCACCGAAGAGGACTTAGAACAATTCTTGGAGCGGAATGCGCGGTTTTTAAACACCACAGTGGAGAGGCTTTTTCCTATTGTGGCGGAGTTAAAAATTGATGGCTTGTCGGGCTCGTTGCGGTATGAGAACGGGCAGCTTACTGTAGCGGCCACCCGAGGCAATGGCGAGGTGGGGGAAAACATCACCGCTAACATTGAAACCATCTCTAGCATTCCCAAACGCTTGCCGGCAGGGTGCCCGCCCCTTATAGAGGTGCGGGGTGAGGTGTATATGGACCGCCATGACTTTGAACAGCTTAACCAACAGCAGCAAGCCAGCAACCAAAAGCCGTTTGCGAACCCACGTAATGCGGCGGCGGGCTCTCTACGTCAGTTAGACCCCCGTGTGACGGCCACACGCCCCTTGAAGTTTTTTGCGTATGGGGTGCATAACGAACAGCCGTTAAATGTGACGAAATATGCAGATATTATGCGCACTTTACAAGATTGGGGTTTTGGGGTGGAGCCTTACCGAAAGGAGTGCCATTCGCTTAAGGACATGGTTTCTTTTTACAATGAGATCCTTACCCAGCGGCCGGATATTCCTTTTGAGATAGATGGCATTGTGTATAAGATTAATGACCTGGCCCTGCAGCAGCGCCTGGGGGCCGTGACCCGCTTTCCCCGTTATGCCATTGCTCATAAATTTCCGGCGGCACAAGCCATAACACGCCTTAATAATATTACCATTCAGGTGGGGCGCACAGGCACCCTAACCCCGGTGGCAGAGCTGGAGCCCGTGGGCATTGGCGGGGTGATGGTGGCGCGGGCCACGTTGCACAATAGTGATGAGCTGGCGCGCAAAAACATCGCCGTGGGTGATATGGTGAAGGTGCAACGGGCGGGGGATGTGATTCCGCAAGTGGTGGAGGTGACACAAAAAAGCCCGCAGGCACAGCCCTTTCAATTCCCCACCGCTTGCCCCGTATGCGATAGCGAAGTGTTGCGCCTGCCCGACCAAGCAGCGCATAAATGTTTGGGCGGACTGGCCTGTGAAGCTCAAGCCTTGCAAAGTTTAAAGCATTTTGTTTCGAAGGATTGTTTTGATATTGATGGCTTGGGTATCAAAAACATGGAGCACTTTTATAATCTGGGGCTTATAAAAACGCCGGCGGATATTTTCACCCTTGAGGCCCGTAATGCTGACGTGGAAACGCCTATCGAACAGCAGGAAGGATGGGGGAAGAAGTCGGCTGACAACCTGTTTGCTGCCATCAACAAGCGCCGCACGCTCCCCCTTCATCGCTTTGTGAATGCCCTGGGTATTCCCCTTATTGGGGCGCAAACGGCGAAGGTGTTGGCGAAGCGATTTGAGACCATCGAGGCCCTTCTAACTGTTATGGAGAAAGGTTACGATCCTGCCTCTAAAGCCTATCAACAATTGATTGAGATTGACGGTATTGGGGAGCAAATGGTGACGGCCCTCACGCACTTTTATCATGAGGCCCATAACCGCACCATTGTTGACGCTCTATTACAACATGTAACGGTGGAACCTGTGGTAGCCAACGTAGTAACCTCGGCACTGGGAGGCAAAACTATTGTGTTTACAGGGACGTTGCAAACGTTGTCGCGGGCGGAAGCCAAGGCACAAGCGGAACGTTTGGGGGCTCATGTGGCGGGCAGTGTGTCTAGCAAAACGGATATCGTTGTGGCAGGGGAGGCCGCTGGCAGCAAGTTACGCAAAGCAGAGGCGTTGGGGCTAACCATTTGGAGCGAAGATGATTGGAAAGAGGCGGCAGCTGATTTAGGCAGCTAGCGCCTGTTTTTATCCTTAACTGGCTCCTCTGATTCATACTTCTGTTTATCAACTTTGTCAGATTGAACCTTTGATATCTATTAATACGACTTCGCAAAAATAGCCTCCACCGTGGCTGGCCTGCCTAAAGTAAGCGGCCGCCAGACTATATCTGCTATAGTCTTTGGACAGTATTGATTTGGATTTTTTTCTTAACGCCAGGGTGAAGTGGCTTTACGGTAAACCCGAGTGGCCTATCAAGAGTATAGCGGTAGGAAAATCCAGACTCTTCCTCCCATACTTTATCTTTAGTATTCCAGCGCAGCAAACGCAGCTCTATTGCTCTATCTTTGCATTCGTCACAAACAAAGACAGACCATTCTAAGCAGAAAGCATGTTTTGTTTTTTCAAACTCTTCCTCACCAGCTTGCTGTTGGAATGTATCAAAGGCTTCTCTAAATTCACCATCGTCAAGTAAAGGCAGCAGCACGTCAAACATATAGCCCATATGCACATTGTCATCACTATAACGCTCGATAGTTTCTTGCGTGGTATAAAAGCGTTGACAGGGGCCACAAGCGGGCGCCTTTCGCTGCCGGTATATAGAAAGTATCCCCCCTGCAGCAAACCAAACAGCCTGCCAAAGCTCAAACATATAGCTCCACCCGCCAAGCTGCCTAATGTGTCCGGTTCTTTTAGACACAAGAGTGATATCTGAAATACTATAAAGCCAAAACTCCTTAAATGACAAGCTTAGCGCTATTCTGTACCCATCCTCAGTTAATGCCATGTTATATTGCACATAATAAATTATGAAATAAGCCACAATTGAAATAAAAACAGCAGCTACATATATCCAATAGCTAGGGCGATGTTGTGTGAGGCGCATAGCCAAATAATACCCAACGGCTGCACAACCGCCTGCAATCAAAGAGCCCAAAGGTATTATGTCCCAAGCCACATAGTTATATAACCCAAAGGCCCAGCTAGACGCGCCAACCATAACAGCCACGGCTACACTAGTTATTAAGCCGCACAAAAGTATAACCCAATCATTCTTCTTCATAAATATGCTTCCTTTAATTCTCACGTTTTTAATTTAGTGGCACTCAAACGGATGTCAAGTTTTTACACTCTATAACAAAGCACTTGGCGGGGCTTGGGGGCTATTGTTAAAAGCCCCACCAAAGAGCGGGGTTTTTGATTAGACGGTAATATTGAACCTTTGATATCTATTAATATGACTTTGCAAAAATAGCATCCACCGTGGCTGGCTTGCCGGTGAGCACACATTTTCCTTCCGTGCCTGATTGCTCTAAAGGCAAACAACGAATCGTCACTTTAAACTCTTTCAACATATCTTCCGTGGCTTCATCTTCGCACCACTTGGCTTTTACAAAACCAGGGTTTTCATTGTTTTCAAAGTGGGCCTTTAGCTGATCGAAAGTTTGAATGCCTGTGTGAATATTGTTATCTCTGAAGGTTGTGGCTTGCTCCCACAACGCTTTTTCATAACCACCTAAAAGCGCTTGAATATTATCCAGCAAATCTGCCGTGCTCACTATGCGCTTTTTCTCATGTATCAAATGTCGTTGTGCCATGGCTAATGTGCCATTCTCAAGGTCACGGGGGCCGACTTCACATATGATAGGCGCTCCCTTACGTACCCAATCCCAATAGCGACCGCGGGTTTCGCCTTTAGGCATATCCACATGGGCCCTAATTTTCTCGCCCGCAAAGGTTTGGGCCTCCAGTTGCGTTTTAAGCTCCTTACAATAGGCGATGATCTCGTCCACCTTCGACTCGTCTTTCATCATGGGGATAAACACAATTTGATGGGGCGCAATGCGTGGGGGCACCCGCATGCCGTCGTCATCACCATGGGTCATAATGAGGGCGCCCACCAAACGGGTAGTAGTCCCCCAAGAGGTAGAGTGAGCATAATGCATCTCACCATCGCGGCCGTTAAATCTGATATCCGCCGCCCGAGCGAAGGTCTCGCCAAGGTAGTGCGAGGTGCCCGCTTGAAGCGCCTTACCATCTTGCATCATGGCCTCAAAAGTATAAGTTTCCACCGCCCCCGGAAAACGCTCACCCGGTGATTTGCGCCCTAAAATAACGGGCATGCACAATTCATCTTCCGCGAGCTCGCGATACACATGGAGCATTTGCAGCGTTTCTTCTTCAGCCTCTTCACGGGTTTCGTGGGCAGTGTGCCCTTCTTGCCATAAAAACTCGGCCGTGCGTAAGAACATACGCGTGCGCATTTCCCAGCGCACAACGTTCGCCCATTGGTTAATTTTCACCGGCAAATCGCGGTAACTGCTGATCCAACGGGAGAAGGCCTCGCTTATGACCGTTTCTGACGTAGGCCGCACCACCAACGGTGTTTCTAGCTCACCGGCCAGTTGCAGCTTCCCGTCCTTTTCTTCTAAGCGGTGATGCGTCACCACCGCCATTTCTTTCGCAAACCCCTCAATGTGCTTGGCCTCTTTTTCAAATAAATCCAAGGGGATGAACAAAGGAAAATAACAGTTCTCGTGGCCCGTGGCCTTAATCTTGTCATCCAATAAACGCTGAATACGCTCCCACATGCCATAGCCCCACGGCTTAATAACCATGCACCCCCGCACACCACTGTTTTCCGCCATGTCGGCGCCTTTTATAACTTCTTGATACCAATCGGGAAAATTATCCGCGCGGGTAATGGGTAATGCATGTTTGGTCATAAGCTTAATCCTTCAACTATTTCTGTTGAAGAATCATATTAAATATCCAGCGTTTTTACAATTTTATATTGGTGTACAAAAGAGATTAAGACAGGGGTGCTAAGTATGAAAACCGAAACAGCCGCAAAGCCGTCGTTTAGTCCCTATCCTCGTGCGGCGACTAGGTATAGGTGGTAGCCATGTGTTGCTGACCAAGATCAACAACAGGGACAGCCCCAATCTGATGAACAGGCCCCCGGGATTTTGTAAACTAACGCACTTCGCAGCCAATACATTGGTACACCAAAATTGTGGAATTTTCTAGGTTTTTAATAACCCATTTGGAGGGCTGCCCATGAAAATGACCCATTCAGTCTCAAGGGCAGGGGCCGTGTTATTATATGGCTTTCCGGGAATGCAAGAATTGCATCAACCCTTTAAAACCGCCGCGGCGACGTATGTTTCGAAATTCGCGGTTTTTAGTGCTGCTCATACTAATCCCTTCGATAATAAGGTCAGTAACCACAACCTTACCAGCGCTATTTTTGCGCACTTCCCACTCTATGCGCACTGGCGGGCGGTTACCATCTTTCAGAATAGACAAAACCATCATACGAATCCCGTCGGCACTAGGCTTGGGGGAGGCTTTTTCCACATTAAGTGGTTTTTCGGCATACTCTTTAAAACGCTTCATATAATCGTTAACGATCATGTCTTTTAAAGCCGCAACATAGTTTTTACGTTGCTCTTCGTTTAGTTTGTTCCAGTCTACTTTCCCTAGTGTATCTTGCGCCACAACTTCAAAATCAATGAATTCATCTAAAATTTCAAAAAATTGCTGCGTCTCTTTTTTAGAGGGGGTGTCGGAAACCTTTTTGAGAAAGCTGGTGCCTTTTTCAATAAAGTTTTTTGTGATGGTAACAGCTTCTGTTTTGGTGAGTTTTGCACATTTTGTGTTCGCTATACCAAATGTGCAAGCGATTAAAATAAAGCTAAATATTCTTTTATACATATTTTTTATCTCCTAGTTATCCACCATACCTTGGCGGCGCTGTTCATACATTATCATAAACGAGTCGTAAAAATCATACGAGCTTTCGCGGGCGTAATCAAGCTGGTTCCCATTATCAATACGGTCAGACAATAGTTGTACCCCTGTTAAGGCAGAAGGTACATAGGGTTTTTCCAGTTTTTTAAAGGTCAACGAAATGGGGTTAAGTATAAAATCAAGCGGCGCTCCCATAATATCAGCACCATACATAGGGCCCAAAAAAGGAAGCATAAGCATTGGGCCATTAGGCACGCCATAGCGCGAGATCGTAATGCCAAAATCCGTATACTTAGGATATATCCCCACCGTTTGAGAAATGGGCAGCAGGCCCCCAACGCCAGCCGTTGTGTTCATAAAAAACGCCGTAAAGTCTTCCGCCGCATCGTGAAAGCGCCCCTGTAAAATGTGGTTTACGCAGTTCACGGGATTATAGAGATTCCACTTAAAATTGCTCATGGCCATAATAGCCGGCTCGGGCAATATAGCCTGCACGGTAGTAGAGGCTGGCTTGAAGATATAATCATCTAAGAACAGGTTGAATTCAAACATAATACGATTGAACTCATCGATGAGGGGATCAAAGTCATCATCCTCCATCATCGCCAGGTCATCACCTTCTTCGTAGAACTCGCTTTCAGCGGTTTCGGGGGTGTTGTAGCTGTCCACATCATGGTGGCAACCAGCTAGCAGCATTAAAAAAAGCCCGGCGATGTAGGTGCGTAATACTTTTTTCATGCTATAGTTGTAACACCACTTTGTAAAATTATTCTAAACAAAACAATCTTTTTGACGCATCATTTGCATATTTAATTGTTAACGTTTTTCGGTGGTGCGGCAGATAACGCCCCGCGCGCTCGGGCCATTCGATAAGGCACAAGCCTTGCGAGAGGGTTTCGTTAAAGCCTATTTCCTCTAACTCCTCAGGCGCTTCGAGGCGGTAAAGGTCATAATGAAAAATAGGGTAGGGGCCTTGGTACTCTTGCACCAACGTGTAAGTGGGGGAGGTTACCTCTAGACTTGGATCACCCGTAAGGCAGCGGATTAAATGCTGGGAGAAGGTGGTTTTACCGGCCCCTAAAGGTCCCACCAAACAAAGCACATCGCGTGATGTTAACGTGGTGGCCACCTCTTTTGCAAAGGCCTCAACCTCCGTTATATCCAATTCACGAGGCGTCATTTTGAAGCTCCTCTAGCTCGAGCCACTCTTCTTCCGCGGCGGCTAATGTGTTTTTGAGTGTTTCATATTCTTGTGTAAGCCTCATAAATTTTTGGTAATCCCCCATGGCTAAATCTGGGTCTTGAATTTGCTGGCTCAGTCTCGCCAGCTGAGATTCAAACTGCGGGATCAGCTCATTCAATTCTTTTAGACGGAATTTTTCTTTAAACCCAAATTTGCGTGCCGTGTTGCTTGCGGATTTTGGCGATGTAGGTTCCTTTTTAGGTGCGGCTTTGGGGGCTGGCTTTGTAGGCACAGGGGTGTTGCTTTTTTGGTGCATAAAGTCGCTATACCCTCCGGCATACTCATTCACTTCACCATTAGCGTCAATATTAATGGTGCTGGTCACCAACTTATCAATAAAGTCACGGTCGTGGCTTATCAGCAGAAGCGTGCCTTGGTAATCCGAAAGCAAGTCAATGAGCAGGTCGAGGGTATCCATGTCCAGGTCATTCGTGGGCTCGTCCATAACCAACAAATTGGTTTCACGGGCCAAAATGCGCGCCAGTGCCAAACGGTTGCGCTCTCCCCCAGAAAGCGTGGCCACATAGCTTTTAGCTTGATCGGGGTCAAACAAGAAATCCTTCAGATAAGCCACCACGTGCTTATATTTCCCCTGCACCATAAGGTGGTCACCCCCGTTGGGGCATAAGGTCTCCCATAGGGTTTTGGTGGGGTCCAGGTTGTGGTGCTGTTGTTCGAAGTAGCCCACATTTAGCTGTGTACCGATGCGTACCCGGCCACGTGTGGGCTTAAGGTCACCAATCAGCATGCGGATGAGCGTTGACTTTCCCGAGCCATTGGGGCCAAACACACCTACGCGGTCACCTCGCAAAATTTTGGTGCTAAAAGGCCGAATAAGGCGGCGCTCACCAAATTTCATTTCAATGTCTTCCGCCTCAATCACCAGCTTACCGCTCAGGCGCTTGAGCTCTGCCGATTCAAAATGAACATTTTGCACAGATGAGATGACTGTAGCCCGGGTGGTGCGCATTTCTTTCAGGCGGTTGAGGCGCCCTTGGTTGCGTTTGCGTCGCGCTGTTACGCCCCGGTGCAGCCAGCGTGTTTCTTGGGCCAGCTTGGTGTCGAGTTTCTCTAGCTGCTTCATTTCATCGGCTACTACTTGCTCTTGCCACTCTTCAAAATGGCTGTAGCCTTTGCGCATTTCGCTAATGGTTTTGCGGTTAAGCCACCAGGTTTTGCTCGACACGTTTTGTAAAAAGGTGCGGTCGTGGCTCACCACCACAATAGCCCCTTTAAAGCTTTTCACATCTTGTTCAAGTTGCTGGATCATAGCGACATCCAGGTGGTTGGTGGGCTCATCTAGTAGCAAGATGTCCACCTCTTGCGCCAGGGCGGCCGCAAGCCCCACGCGGCGTTTTTCACCCCCCGAGGCCTCATCCATTTTTAGGTCATAGGGCATGCTCACATAATCGAGCGACTTCTCGGCGCGGTGGGTAACAGGGCCAAACTCAGGCGGGGTAAATTTGCGTAGCTCTGCCTCAACGTATTCCAAGGCCGTGATGCCCTCTGGCATGGTAATATCTTGGGGCAGGTAAGCTACTTGCAGGCCTGGTTTATGAAAAAACTCGCCTTCATCTAGCTCAATCAACCCCATAATGGTTTTAAAGAGGGTTGATTTCCCCGCGCCATTTTTCCCCACTAAACAAATGCGGTCATAGGGGTAAATGTGGAGTTCCAAGTCACGAAAAATAAGCTTGTCAGCAAAACTGATTTTCGCGTTTTGCACCGACAGTAAAGGCACAGTGCTCATGATTGATATTCTGTTATTGGTTTGCGTGCGCCGAGGGCGGCCACAATGGTGCCATCATCCAGGTAGTCAATTTCACCGCCAATGGGCATCCCTTGGGCGAGGGCGGTGAGTTTAACCCCCGCGGGGCGCAGATATTCGGCCAGGTAGTGAGAGGTGGTTTGCCCCTCCACGGTAGCGCTGAGGGCTAAAATCACCTCGGTGACATCATGTTCTTCCACTTGTTGTAACAGCTTATGAAACTTAAGTGTTTCGGGCGTTGTGCCTTCCATGGCTGATAGAACGCCCCCCAACACAAAGTAGCGGCCTTTAAAATAATGAGAGCGCTCCATGGCCCAGATATCGGCCACAGATTCCACCACACACACCAGCTGCGTGTCGCGTTTGGGGTCCGTGCAAATAGAGCAGGGGTTGTTGGTGTCGAAGTTGCCGCACTGGGTGCAGGTGGTGATATTGTTCATCACCTCATGCATATGCTCTACCAGAGGTTGAAACACTTTCTCTTTGTGACGCAACATATGCAGCACAATGCGCTTCGCCGAGCGGGGGCCTAGGCTCGGCAAACGGCTGATGCTTTTGGTAAGTTTGTCGATGAAGTCGTTTTTCATGCCGGGGTGCAAGCGCTCCTAAAAGGGGAGACCCATGCCGCCGGGTAAGTTCAACCCACCAGTGGCTTTTTCCATTTCTGCTGAGGTAAGCGCCTCTAATTTTTGGCGTGCCTCATTAAAGGCGGCCACAATGAGGTCTTCCAACACGTCCGCTTCATCTTGAACAATAAGTTCCGGGTCAATTTTAAGCGATTGCATTTTGTTATCACCGCTCAGCGTAACAGACACCATGCCCCCGCCCGATGTGCCTGTGGCCTCAAGCTTTTGCACAGCTTCTTGCGCTTGCGCCATGCGTTTTTGCATTTCTTGCGCTTGCTTCATGATGTTGCCTAAACCTTTCATTACTATGTCTCCTTTTTACGTTTTAAAAAATCACTGTATTGTAACAGAACTACCCGGGAAAGCCTCAAGAATTTTTTTAACCAACGGGTGCTTTTTCGCGCTTTCCAGTAACTGTTTTTGTTTCAAATCTTGCTCTTCTTTTATAGAGTGGGCGGCGGAGGTTTCAAGCACTTTTATCTGCCAGGCGTCATTAAAAAGCTCTTTCAGGGCGGCTTCCAATTGGCGCTTCATGTCTTTTGGGGCTTTATCACTAAAATGCACATCCATAGCGCCATGTTGAAACGTTTCCACTCGGGCATAGTGCTTTAGGTTGCTAGCCAGCACGAGCTTGTTTTGTTGACGCAAGATGTCGAGCAGCTGCGGAAAACTCTCACAGGTTTCCGGAATGGTTAGCTGATTTTTTTTTTCGCCCCCCGCGGTGGATGCGGTGGGCTGATGCGAGATATCGCCCGCGAACATAAGCCGTAGCAGGGCCACGTTCAGTGACTCTCGTTCAAAAGGCGTGGTTTTTAACTCTTGCAAGGCTTTCACCAATATAGACCAATAGCGCTGCAACACCACTTCCGAGGGGAGGTTAGCCACGGGCTCACTCGCTTGCGCTTGCTGCATAATATGTGTGTGAGTGAGCTCTAACAACAGTGTGATAATATTCTCCCCGCTTACGCCTTGGCGAAGCAGCTCGTTGGCTGTTGTAAGGGCGTTGTGCCTGTTTTGGTGCTGCAAAGATTCAAACAAATCGGCTACCGTTGAAGGGTCAAGGACCCCCAGCATATCCCGCACATGGCTGGCTTCAATGGTGGTGCCATCAAAACTGAGGGGGCGCATTTGCTCCAACAGCGACATGGCATCCCGCATAGAGCCCTGGCCAGCCCGGGCCAACACATCAAGGGCCTCATCTGTAATATGAATATCTTCCTGCACACACACGTTTTTAAGGTGCGTAGCAATGGCTTTGAGCGGGAACGGTTGCAGGTTAATGCGTAAGCAACGCGACAACACGGTGTCGGGCACCTTATGAATTTCGGTGGTGGCGAACACAAAGCACACATGTTCGGGTGGTTCTTCCAACGTTTTTAGCAGCGCGTTAAAGGCATTGCGCGAGAGCATGTGCACCTCATCAATCACATACACTTTTTTAGCGCCATGCACAGGGCGATACCCCACGCTGTCGATAATACTTCTTACGTCATCCACACCGGTGTTACTGGCGGCGTCCATTTCTAAAATGTCGTTATGGCGCCCTTCATCAAATAATTTACATGAGTTACATTGATTACAGGCCTCGGCGGCGTCAACCCGCTCGGTACAGGCCAGGCTTTTCGCAATAATCCGCGCTAATGTGGTTTTACCAATACCACGAATCCCCGTTAAAATAAGTGCCTGGGATAACTTTTGTGACTTGATAGCATTTTGAATAATCTGCTTGGTGAGGTCATGCCCCACTACATCAGCAAAATTTTGTGGGCGATATTTGCGGGCTATAACTTTGTAATGGCTCATACTCTTCATCCTTGGTGAGGGAAGTTTTAACCCCGTCATAGCACCATGTGGCTGCTTCCTTTCGGACCTGACCAAATTTCGGTGTTAACGGTCTAAAACCCCCTCGTTATCTTTTATGAGGGATTTGCCCCAAAATTTCAAGTGAATGTTTTTGCGACTACTTTATTATACGTTTTATTCTACAGATCTACATAATAGTGCAGCGGTGGCGGCAGCGAGCACGTTGTTCTTCATCTTCCATCTCTTCTAAAAGTGCTAGTTGCCTTGGGGGGCTTGCTTCCGCGCCCCAAGAGGCCGTGATACCAAAAAGTGATAGAAATATAGCAAAATACGTTTTCATATTTTTGTGCTCCTTGTGAATTCAATAAACAAGATTATGTTAATTAATAGCTGGGGTTAAAGTGTGAGTCGATTAGACCTTTCTATTTCTTTAGCCAATGAGCAACCTTGGGCAGCATTCGCTTATACATATGGCGAAACCAACGAAAGCGCGCAAACAGCCAATAAAACGCCCACCGCACCACAACATTTCTATCTTTTAAAATGATAAGCCCCGGCACCACCAAAAGCCAACCCGGAATAAACGGCACCAAGCCCAACAAAATGCCGCTTAACAACAGCAGCCATCCCAACAGTGAAAGTGCTACATGTCTCATAGGTGGATGGCTTTCTGCCACGCACTCAGGGCAGCTTCTTTTAAGGCTTCATTATGGGTGGGGTGCGCATGACAGGTGCGAGCGATGTCTTCCGCTGTGGCGCCAAATTCCATGGCCATGGCCGCTTCTGCAATCATGGTGCCCGCTTGGTCGGCTAAAATATGCACGCCTACTACGCGGTCCGTTTTTATGTCTGTAATCACCTTCACAAAGCCCTCCGTTTGGCCTATAGCTTTCGCCCGCGAGTTGGCCAGCATGGGGAACTTGCCTACCTTGTAGGCCCCTTTTTCCAGCGATTGCTCCGTGGCGCCCACGCCTGCTGCCTCGGGGTGTGTGTACATCACGCCTGGAATAAGGTTATAATTAATATGCGGTTTCTGGCCGGCCAGCCGCTCAACCACCCTCACGCCCTCTTCCTCGGCCTTATGCGCTAGCATGGGCCCTGGCACACAATCACCAATGGCATATATATAAGGGGCAGCTGTTTGAAGGTTACTGTTCACCTTAACAAACCCACGCTCATCCAAGGTCACGTTGGCGGCCTCTAGGTTTAAGCCATCTGTATAGGGGGTGCGCCCAATGGCCAACAGCACCTTATCAAAAGTCCGTTCTTCCTCGGTGTCCTGGTGCGTGAGCGTTACCTTAACATGGTTTTTCTGTGGGTGGGCGGCCGTCACCTTGGCGTTAAGTTGGATATCAATTCCTTGTTTTTTCAGCATCGCTGGCAGCGCTTTTTGAATGTCTTTATCCATGCCGGGCACCAAGGTGTTTCCCATTTCCACCACCGTCACCTGAGCCCCCAGCCGTTGCCATACGGAGGCCATCTCTAGCCCAATATAGCCGCCGCCAATCACAAGCAGCTTATGCGGCACCGCCTCAAAGGATAGCGCGCCTGTAGAAGATACAATCAGCCTTTCATCCACCGGGATATGAGGAAGCGTTATGGGACGCGACCCAGTGGCGATAATAAAATGCTTGGCTGTCAGCTCACTAATGTCGTCGTTATGTTGAATGCTTAAGGTGTGCGCATCTTTAAAGCGGGCGGTGCCCTTAATGGCGGTCACCTTATTTTTTTTAAACAAGCTGGCAATCCCCTGCCCTAGGCTCTGTACGATGTTGTTTTTACGTGTCATGAGCGTGTTGAGGTCTAGACGCAAATTATCAAACAAAAAGCCTTGATCCGCAAAATCATGTTGCGCATGATAATATTTATAAGAGGCATCCAGCAAAGCTTTAGAGGGAATACAGCCCTCATATAAACAAGTGCCCCCAAAGGCCCCGCGCTTATCGATACAGGCTGTTTTGAAGCCCAGTTGAGCGGCCTTGATGGCGGCCACATATCCCCCAGGCCCCCCGCCAATAATGGCTATATCAAACGTTTCCATGCATGCTCCTTCGTTTGTTTTTTATACCATAGGCGGCGAGTGTTAAGAAAATATTAAAGTTTATAGGTTAATGTTAAGTTATTATCATTTAAGTTAGTATCATGAGTAAGTTTCAGGGGAAGACGATGAAAAACATACAATCACCGTTTATACGGGCGTTGTTTGGGCATATGGCCGAAAATATATTGCTATGGGTGGCGGGCGCGCTGGCTGTGTTAGGGGTGGGTTTTTTAATCCAATACCTTCAATTGCATCAGCTCATCACCAAAGAAGTGGCCTTATTTTTAATTCAATTATGCGGTTTTTCGTTGGTGGCGCTGGCCTTTGTGCCCCATGCCCGGTTTGCGAAACTTAAACTCTCTGATCAGTATATAAAATGGCTAAAAGAGGCCTTAGTAGCCGCCGGTTTAGCTATACTGTACATTAGCTTTTATGCGGCGTACGCCATTTTACATGTCTACCCCTGGTATGTGAGTTTTGTGTTTTTGGGGGCCACCGCCCTTTTGGCCGTGGGCTTGGGACTAAAGTTTGGCGAGCGCATTGCCGTGATGGGGTCGTTGGCGGGGTATCTGGTGCCCCTCATTATTGATAACCCAAAACCCATCATGGGGCTAAGCTTCATCACCCTGGCCAATGCTAGCATAACCCTTTACGTGAGGTGGGCCAAAAAGCCCGTGCTTAACCAGCTAAACTTTTATGTGTTTTTGGGTTTCGTGTTATATTTTGTATTCTATAGCTTAGATCACAATGTGGTCTACCCCGCCTATCAAACGCTCCCCTTATTGTTTTTAAACCACGCTATTCTTTGTTATGGGGCCCATGCCAGCATTCAAGAAGAAGACCGGGCTGCCGAGTCTTACATTATATACATCGCCTTGCTTTTTGCAGCACAGGTAATTGCTTTGATAACGGTTGGGTTTAGCCCCCTTTCCACTGGGCTTATGCTGGGGAGCGCGTTTTACTTTGTGGGGGTGGTGGCTGTGGCCTCCTTTACCCACGAAGACTTACGGCGTCTTATGTTGTTTTTTGCGGGGGCGGGTCTTGTGGTGTTGCTTGGCACCGCTTCCTTAACCCCGTTGGGGGCCAGCCTTTATTTTGTGGGGGCTTCTGTGGCGGTGATGGCGCTGATGCATGCCTTCACCTTTAAGTGGCGTGTGGCTTATAACGATTATGTGTTTTTTGCTGTGTTCACCCAATCGGCCTTGTTCTTTATGCTCTATGGGCAACAAACGTTTACGCCCCATTATGACCAAGCTATTTGGGCTGGGCTAGCCACCCTTCACGCAGTCTATTATAGCTGGCTCTGGAAGTTTATGCCAAAAAATGAAACGCAAAATGCCCTCATTGTTTATGCCGCTAATGTGTTTATCACCTTTACGGTGTGGGTGCTGTTTGGCTGGGGCGCTGTTCCTTTAGCGCTGCTTCTCCAAGCATGGGGGCTGCACAAGCATCACCAACGCACCAACCTCCGTCAGTTCTATGATGGCGTTGTGTTTTTCTTTGTCGCCTCTTTGGGGCTTGCTATTGTTTATTATTTGCTGCCATATTTGTTTGGGGCTCACATTCTAAAAAGAGCCTCTTATACCGGGTTGCTCCCCATTGAAAGCTTATTAGGCATTACGCAGTTTGTGGCAAACTACCTTACGGGGCCTGCCAATGACGTATCAGCCAGCGCGCCAATTTTGTCACCGCTCCTCAACACACAGCCCACTCTTGGCGGGGTCCAAGTGCCATTTTTGGTGTATAACCTGGCGTATTTGGTGGTCTTCTTTAAATCCTTTCAGTGGATTAAAGACTACGCTGCCAACACAAACCTGATCAAGAACCTATATGCTGGCGCCCTGTTATTTTGGGGCCTGGTCTACGGGTGGCTCGTTGCCCAACAGGTTCAGCCCCTTATGGGTAATGCTTGGGCCCCTACCCTCAACCACCTGCCACATCTGGTGATATTAGGGGGGCTATATGGATGTTGGCGTTCTATTTACACTCGCAACGCTACGCCGTTTTTTAAGTTTCTATGTGTTATTTACACGTTGCCTTTAATCGCATCCATAATCGAAGACTTTGTGCTGCTAACTTTTAAACATCCCGGATTCTTCATGTCGGACGTGGTGGGGCGCTTGCAAGATACCGCCTTCCTCATGGTGCATGCCTTTATTGTGGCGCGTGGGGCTTACCGTATGTCTCACACCACACGCATGGCCGCCAAGGTATTGGGCGTGCTGCTTCTCTTTAATGCGCTTGTACTAAACTGGGTTCATGTGGGGATAAATGGCTTTAACGTTTTCTTCCCACCTGAGCAATATGGCTATGCTGCCACCAGCCTTCTTTCTACCCTTCTCACGGGTGGGCTTGTTGGGTTTGGTCTCTTGCTTTTGGGGCTTCTGCGTTTTTACCGCGATCCCTTCTATAAATATGCGAGCTTGGGCTTTGTCTATTTAGGTGTGGCCCGCTTGTTTTACTTCAACATTTACAACGCCGAGGGGTTGTTACGCATCGCCTTGCTATTTGGCAGCGCTGGGCTCATACTCGCCTACACCATTATAAGTATGCGGCTTTCTAAGGTGGTGGCGAAGCACATCCCTGACACGGAGGGTGATAAAGCAGAAGGCCAAGGCGAACAGGATGAAAGCTAATAAGGCGCAAAATTGAAGGCGATAGGCTCAAACGGGACCAAAGCTAGTAAGATGCCCGCATTTTAAACAGGGGGCATCAACACAAAATTAGCTTTTACTTGACAATATAAAGAGGCATTGGCATATTATGCTTTAAATTATGCGTCCTTAGCTCAGCTGGATAGAGCAACGGCCTTCTAAGCCGCAGGTCGCAGGTTCGAATCCTGCAGGACGCGCCAGTTCAACCAGAATTAGGAAGGAGTAGTGAAGCCTAGTGGAAGTAAATGTACGCGATAACAACGTAGAACAAGCCATGCGCGCCTTGAAGAAAAAACTTCAACGCGAGGGTATTTTCCGCGAAATTAAACTTCGCAAAGGTTATGAAAAGCCATCTGCTAAACGTAAGCGTGAGCGCGAAGAATCCGCTCGCCGTATACGCAAACTTATGCGTAAACGTTTAGAACGCGAAGGATATTAAGCATTCCACTCTTTTAGGGTGCAAACCTTAAAGGTTCACGAATCGGCTCCGACTTGCTCGGAGCTTTTTTAATAAAAAGCTAGGCGCCGCTTAGATTTCTTGCTAGGATAAGCGAAATTAAGATGACAATGCAAATACTAACATTCGACAATGATCTGCCGGCTGATATCCCCACAAGCTCATTGGTGGCCATAGACACCGAAACAATGGGGCTAAACCATGTGCGTGACCGTCTCTGTTTGGTGCAACTTACCTTTGATGCTAAAACAGTGTATTTGGTGAAGTTCAACCCGGATGCAGATTACCACGCCCCGAACTTAAGCCGCTTACTGGAAGACGACTCAATAACGAAAATTTTCCACTACGCGCGGTTTGATGTGCTGGCCTTAAGCTATTACTTAGAAGTTACCGTGAATAATGTGTTTTGCACTAAAATTGCCTCTTACCTAGCACGCACATATACCTCACGCCATGGCTTGAAAGATTTAGTGAAAGAATACCTTGGGGTGGAAATTTCAAAGCAATCCCAAACCTCTGATTGGGGGGCGCCTAGCCTAACGGACGAACAAAAAACCTACGCAGCCACGGATGTGATTTATTTACACGCCCTACGCGCGAAACTAATTGAGCAGCTTAACCGCGAAGACCGTTTATATTTAGCGGAAGAGTGCTTTGACTTTTTAAACACCCGGGTAGATTTGGATATGCTCGGGATGGGGGACATTGACGTTTTCCAACACTCATTAGGGAAGTAAAAACAGAAATATGGTTGGCTATTACGGAAATTTTTGCTTAGGCATCGCCTTACTTTTATCACTGATTCAAACGCTGGGTATTATTCCTAACCCCATGTCTCGCCTAAGTCGCCCGGCTTGCCAAACCGCTAACCTTTTTACCACCGCTAGCTTCATTAGCCTCGTTATTTTGTTTCTGGCCAACAAACAACATTATGGCGTTGTGCAACAAAATGTTGAAGACTCCTTTACATACATGCAGCGCTTATTTGCGATTTGGCAGAACCACGAAAGTATTATGCTGTTTTATGCGGTGGCGATTACGGGGTTTGGTACGGCCTATATTCTCATGACGAAAAAAACCATATCCGACCTTCTTGCCCGTTCTGTGATCGGAGCCCAGGGGTTTGTGCAAACGGGGCTGTATATTTACATTTTGTTTTTTGCGTCACCGTTTGATGTGCCTGTTGAGGCCAGCCATGCCTATGCCGAAATAAATCAGCCCCCTCTTTATATACACCATTTTGTGCTGTACTTGGGGTATGTGGCCACGTCTGTTATATACTCGCTCGTTCTTGGCATTCTGCTAGAAGGTAAACGCATTAAAGCCTGGGTGACGTTTTCATTGCCGTGGATTAAATTTAGCGCTCTCACCATTGCTACAGGCCTGCTCTTAGGGCACTTTACTTATTTCTCTAAACCTACCGACTGGACGAGTATTGAGATTAATGCCTTTCTCACACTGGGTACATGTGCCGTTTTGCTTTACCTTGTCAAGCATGTGCAAGAGAACCACTTGTTCAAGAAGGGGGCGTTGTTCCTGGGGATTGTTACGTTTTACAAAGCGTTCGTGCTCAATATTTTATCCCATCCGCTTTATAACCAAAGCGTGGCCTCCGTTTCCTCCAAATCACGCGACCTCTTCTTTATTTTAGGCTATTTCACCTTTGGCTTTTTTGTGACAAGCATTATGTTCCTCGCCCGTATTAAACAAAGCTACGAGGAAAATCAAACCTAGAATTGGTTTTTTGTCGGTGTGCTAAAGCGTTGCGCTGGCGGCAACCCCCCTTAATCCTAACACATGGGTTTCTCTAATAATGAGGTGTGTTTTCTGATAAGGTTCATATGAATTGTAATTAAATCACAGCTAACAAGGGTTGGCGCTTATAGCGGATATTAATCAATACAAATTTTTTCTTGCTCCTCAACGAACGCATGCGCTAGCATAAAACAAAAATGCCTCATAAAAACCTTCATGTATTCCAAGATATTTTATCGCAACTTAGGGTGATCAACGCGGCTGATGAGCATCATACTCTTGCCCTGGACGCGTTACTTGATCGGCTGAATGCCTGTTTGTCCCCACATTTATCTGCAAAAGAAAAAGAAATCCTGCATTGCATTAACGATTTGTTAAGCCACCTTACCGTTAAATATGATGAAGAATATAAACAAGAAAAACAAAAGCTAGAGACTTTAAAAAAGTTTAGAAAAGTTCATTTGGCGTATAGTTAAATAGGTAATGAGATGGGTGTTACAAATATATTTTTTACATACGGCGTGCTGTTAGCGCTAATATTGGTGCTGTGGATAGGCACAAAGGTGCTACATCGTATGCAGCTGAAGAAGCAACAAAGCCGGGCTTACTCCAAAGACTTTTATGTGAAAGAAACATTGCCCATGGGCCTTAAGGGCGAGGTGGTGGCCTTGACCTACAAAGACCATACACTCCTTTGTTTTTATGATAAGGCCGGCAGTGTCTCGCATGTGGAAAAGCTCCCCGCATCCAACCTTAAAACCGCACGGGCGCCCGCGTATGAAAAATCTGCTTAAGCACTTTTTAGGGGTTGCCCTTTTATTAGTAACCTGTACAAACGCCGAAGGGCCATCCCTCAGCTTAAGCCTAGGGGAAGGTGGCTCGGCCACGGCCGGGGTTTTTCAAATTGTGGCCATCATGACCGTGTTGGGTTTGGCACCCTCCATATTAATTGCGGTTACCTCTTTTACCCGGTTGGTTATTGTGTTTTCCTTTGTGCGCAACGCCATTGGCTTGCAGCAATCGCCCCCCAACATGGCGCTTATTAGCCTATCTCTTTTTTTAACGGGGTTCATTATGGCGCCCGTTATTGAAAAGGCCTATGACGAAGGGGTGAAGCCCTTGCTTGAGGAAGAGATCACCCACGAAGAAGCCTTTACCAAAATATCCTCTCCCATAAAGGAGTTTATGCTAAAGAACACACGAACCAATGAAATCGATTTGCTCTACAACATTTCAAAACAAGAGCGACCCAAAGAGGTGCTAGAAACGCCCCTTAAAATTGCTGCACCGGCTTTTATGCTCAGTGAGCTTCGCCGCGCTTTTGAAATTGGGTTTTTAATTTATCTGCCCTTTGTTATCATAGACATGGTTGTGGCATCTGTGTTGATGTCCATGGGCATGATGATGTTACCGCCAGTGATGATATCGCTGCCGTTTAAGTTGCTGTTTTTTGTGATGATTGACGGATGGTATATGCTGACGGGGCAGCTGGTGCAAAGTTTTCGCTTTTAGCTTAAAAAAATATTAACGATTTTGTTGTAACACATTATTAAGGATAGATAATTATGAGAAAGATCCAACTATTTTTCACCATGCTTTTGATGGGAATGCTAGCGGCATCTAGTGCGATTACGCAGGCAGCCGGGGGCGGTTATTGGCAAGGGCGGGCCCCACAGCAAGCCCGTCAACTACCACCCGCGCCGGCAGCGGATGCACAGCCCTTTGAGGATGAGGCTTATGGCCCTGATGAAGAAGTTGAGACTGAGGCTGAGGCTGAGGTGGAAGCGGAGGAGGGAGCTGCCCCAGCTGACGAAACCGCCACAACTGAAGAAGAAGCTCAGTCTGCTTTGCCCGAAGAACAAAATGACAAGCCAGCCGCTCCTAACGGCCTGCAATCAAAAGATGTGGATGCTTTTTTGAAAACCCTAAAAGACGACAAAGAACGCGCTAAATTCATTAGCGTAATTGAAGGCTATAAAAAGACAGCCAACGTAAAAAAAGACCCTGTGGTGGATATGCTGGGCCGCCTCCGCGAAGGGGTGGTTAAAGTGAGCACCGCCATCGCCAGTTTAAAAAATGACGTGCTCAACAAATCAACTAAGGCCAAAGACAAAACCTCCGCATGGCGTAAGGCATTAGTGGAGCAATTTGTTCCCTTTTTGCTGTTTGTGTTGGGGCTGTTTGCAGTGCAATATGTTATAGCGCTCATTGCACGCTCCCCACGCCCACCATTTTTTAGGCGCATTCAAGCCCCTTTTAACGAAACCTACTTGCGGGCAGTGGCGCCTTTGGCCGGTGTGTTTTTGGTGGGGTATGTGGCCATACCGTTTGTGGCCAACTCCGCAGCTATGACCAACGTCTTCACCAAGGTATTGGTGCTGCTTGTAGGCTTGCAAAGCATTATGTTTGCCGTACGTGTGGCTTTTTCTTTTGATATGAACACCTTACGCCCGGAAGCTAAGCAACGTTTGTTCACCTGGTTTGTGGGATTGGGGCTCGCCTATGTGTTTATTGAAAGCACGGCTTTTGCTTTAGAGCAATCAGCCGCGTTAGCACCCGTGGTGCATATTTATTCCAAGCTATTTCATATCGTGCTAATGCTGTTAGTGGTCACCTTTTTGTTCCGTCAAAAGGCCACCATTCGCGCCGTCTTAGTAAGTGAAGAGGCTCAGTTCTCACCGTTTATTCAACAGGCGTTTATAACAGCTGTGCATTATTTACATGTACTCCTTAGTGTGAGCGTGTTAGCCTACTTGTGGTGTTTCCTTATCGAGGCCCATGCAAGCCAACTTTATATTAGGCGTGGCTTGATGATCACCATCGGGTTGTTGTTGGCCAATAAGTTTGTGACACATTTTATAGAAACGTATGTAAAATCACGCATTAAGGCCCTTACCACCTATCACAGCACCGTGTTACAATCGGTGCAAAACACCATGTTGGTAACGAGCTTTGCTTTTGTGGCCTATTATTGGTTTATGCCGCTCATTCACGGTGTGGGCATTGGAGGCTTGTTTGCTTTTGAAAAAATTATTAACTTCGCCCTTATTGTGTTGGTGGCCTCGGTAACTGTGAAAACACTTCACACCTTTGTAGAAAGCAAGCTCAACCCTATCGATAACTATGGCATGTTAGTGGCCCCCTCCCCCCGTGTAAAAACCTTCCTCCCGTTGCTTAACCGAATTGGCACGGTGGTGATATACTTGGTGGCGGGGCTGTTAGCCTTATCCGAACTGGGCGTTGATATTTCGCCATTGCTTGCCGGCCTGGGTGTGTTTGGCTTAGCTCTGTCCCTAGGCACCCAAAACATCATTAAAGACTTCATGAGCGGCCTATTCATTTTGGCAGAAAATGACTTTAACGTGGGTGATTCTGTTGAAATTGACGGTATTGAAGGCCTGGTGGAAGAAACAAGTTTCCGCCATGTAGTGGTGCGTGACCTTAAAGGCGGCCTCCGCATGATTCCTTATGGGAACATTAAGGTGATCACCAACAACTCCCGCGAGTTTAACGTGCGCTCGGTGAAAATACCATTGATGAACGATCAACCCTTGTCGGATATGGTAAAGCTCTATGATAGCGTGGCCACCCAAATGCTGGAAAACACCGAGCTTCAGAAAGTAATTATCGATGTGCCCGCCTTTATTGGGGTGGCCGAAATTAAACCGCAAGCCTATCAAGACCCAGCGGTAGCGGCGTTGATGGAGTTCCGCTATAAAACAAAACCGGGCTCTGCTAAGAAGGTTGGCCAAGAGTTCTTGCGCCTCGCGAAAATGGCCCAAGAAGAAATTGAGCGCTACAACGAACAATAGCAAAGGCGTTCAGCAACTTGAGGGAGGCTTTAAAGGCCTCCTTTTTTTATGCCCTCGTAACGTTTGAGGAAGTTAAGAGGGGGGCGTCAAAACGGTCTTATGTACAATAGCCGGCATCTTCTAGCACTGTGTGCACCAAATTAACTCCTAAAAAAACACCGCCATCACAAACTTATGTTATAGTAGTTTCAAAACATTTGGAGACTTAAAAATGGCACATACTAAAACAAAACTTATCATTATTGGTTCAGGCCCCGCTGGTTACACGGCCGCTATTTATGCAGCCCGCGCAAACATGAAACCTATCCTTCTAACAGGTATGGAACCGGGCGGGCAGCTCACCACCACCACCGATGTTGAGAACTACCCAGGCTTTGAAACGGTGATTCAGGGCCCCTGGTTGATGGATCAAATGCGGGCGCAGGCAGAACATGTGGGCACGGATATTCGTTTTGAAATGGTGAAAGAGGTTCATTTCGAAAACCGCCCTTTTCACCTCACAACAGAAGATGGAAATACCTACGAAGCGGATGCCATTATTATTTCAACAGGGGCCCAAGCTAAGTGGCTTGGGTTAGAATCAGAGCAAAGATTCCGCGGCTTTGGGGTTTCGGGGTGCGCCACTTGCGATGGCTTTTTCTTTAAAAATGTGCCCGTAGCCGTTATTGGTGGCGGCAATACAGCTGTTGAGGAAGCATTGTACTTGACAAAATTCGCCTCAGAGGTTAACCTAATACACAGACGCGATAAATTGCGTGCTGAAGCCGTTTTGCAAAAAAGACTTTTGGCACACCCAAAAATAAAAATACATTGGAATCGTCAGCTTAAAGAAGTTTATGGAAGCAGCAATCCCTTAGCTGTGAAGGGTATTGTATTGTCTTCTACGAATGGTGCTGATGATATTGATATACCCGTAGAGGGCGTTTTTGTGGCTATTGGTCATAAACCCGCCACCGAGGTGTTTAGGGGGCAGGTGCAAACGGATGAAGAAGGATACATCCTTGTTGAAAAAGGGACCACCAAAACAAATGTGGATGGTGTTTTCGCTGCAGGAGACGTGCAGGATAAAGTATATCGGCAAGCCGTTACAGCTGCCGGACAAGGATGTATGGCGGCCCTAGAGGCGTTAAAATATCTAGACGAAAGGTGAGGTTGTTAATGTTGGTAGATGTGTCGTATTTAACGACAAAAGTTGATTGGGACAAGCTGAGGGTTTTTAACTATGTGGCTTGGTCGGGCTCCCTTACCAAGGCCGCCGAAAAAATGATGATTTCACAATCCGCTATCAGTCGCCAAATTTCTTCATTGGAGGAGATCATGGAATGCAAGCTTTTTAGGCGTCATCCACGTGGTCTCCTTTTAACAGAACAAGGCGACATCCTCTTCGCGACCACCCAAGAAATTTTCGGTAAAATCTCCAACACTCTCTCAGTTCTGCGGCACACCAAAAACATCCCTTCAGGACACCTAAAGGTTTCTACCACAAGCTCCTTTGCTTATTATTGGTTGATGCCGCGTATCAAAGCGTTCATGCAACTCTATCCTGCCCTACATGTGTCGCACTTTATCGCGGATGACGAGCAAAGTCTTTCTAAACCGGATATCGATATTATTTTGAAGCCCTACCCGACCCAACAATTACGGATGGTACAAAGGCCCATCTTAAAGTGCCCTCGCAGTGTCTATGCGTCGCGGGGTTATCTTGAGAACCATACAAAACTAGAAAACATCAATGATGTTGAGCATCATAATATTGTTACCTATTCCCGTGAAGGCGCTAACAGCGAAGAAAACCTTTATGTCCTTATTGGTGCTCAATCCGACTCAGTGCCCTCTCCTTTTTTGAATTTTGATAGTCATGTGGGCGTTTTAAAAGCTGTTGAAACCGGTATGGGCATCGGCATTGTCTTCGATTACATAGCCGCGCAAAAACCTGATTTGGTAAAAGTCGTCCCCGACCTTCAAATCCCGCCTATCGAGCATTATTTAATTTACCCAGAAGAACTCCGGCATACCAAAAAAATTGTAGCATTTAAAGACTTCTTGCTAGAGGAACTAATCGCCGAGGACAAGGTCATTTATTAGTATACCCCTCCGCTACATGTGATAGGCCTGTTCATTGGGTAGCAGCCTTATTAACAGAGACCCACTTGGTATGTGCTCGATTATGAATGAGTGGCAGCCAAAAAAGCTATATCTGAAGCTAGAGTTTGATCTACAATAAATAGCTACTAGATCAAAATTATATAACACATAAGGCTGCATAACACACAAGGCCGCTACACACGGTAGCGACCATGATGGTGTAAATAGATTGCTTCGCTTACATGGAGAAGTTCTTCAACATGTCTTGCCTATCATCTTCAGCAGCATCTTCTCTTTGTTCCCACTCAGATTTTTGCGGCTGTTGCTTGGCATCTTGTACGTGAACTTCTTTCTTTTTTTTCTTTCGGCTAAATAGACCTGCGTTTGCATCAAAAGCACCTGCAGCAGTAAATACGCCTAACAAACCAAACATTGCAATTTTTTTGAATTCCATTTTTTCTCTCCTGTTCGATTTATAGAGTACATGTTAATAGTTAAAAGAAAGTTAACAAATAGCACATTATGCAAAATATATGACTAATTTTTAAAAATTATTAAGCACTCTTAAGGCGGATTTTTGTTATTTGATTCCGTTTCTTTTTTAGGATATCCATTTTGTACCCACAAACTTCAAACTTTTGCCCAATACTGGGGATGGTTTGTGTTTCTTGAATAACCAGGCCTGCTATGGTGGCCGCCTTTTCATCAGGCAGCTCGATGCCTATTTGCTTTTCAATATCGCGCAGTGTCACCCACCCATAAATTGAATACGCATTACCCCCTTCTGGCCGTATCCCTGGCAGGGTAATATCATGCTCGTCATCAATGGGGCCCACGATTTCTTCCAAAATGTCTTCTAGGGTTACGATTCCTAGAAAGGCCCCGTATTCATCTACCACGCAGGCCAAGTGCTCTTTGCGGGCTTTAAAGTTTTGAAGTTGGGCCAAAAGTTTGGTGGTTTCCGGCACAAACCACGGGCTGCTACAAGCTTGGAGAATATTAATATCATCAAAATTCCCCTGGTGCCCCGCAAAGGCCCGCAATAAATCTTTGGTGTGCAGAATACCGATAATATTATCACGGTCTTCCTGCCAAACAGGGTGCCGCGTGTGGGGGCTGGACAACACAAACTCCAGCACCTCCGTGGGGGAGGCATCGGCGTTAATCATGTTCACATACTTGCGGTGGGTCATTACTTCATCCACACTTACTTCCGCCAGGTCCAGCACACTTTCCAGCATCACCCCTTCGTGGGTAGCATTACTTTGAGAGGTAGACGCATGCAGCTGAATAATCCCACGAAGTTCCTCAATGGTGGCGGAGGCATCATGTTTTTTAACCGGTACCCTCAAGGCACTAAGTGACACCTTAGCAATATGCTCCATCAGCCTTGCCAGCGGGCTGAACAAATAAAATATCCATGAGCTTATTTTGGCGAAACGAATGGTCATGCGTTCAGGGTTGCCAAAGGCATATATCTTAGGCAGCGACTGCCCATAAACAATAATAAGTATAGACATAAGGATACCCGACACCAACGGCCCCTTCTCGCCTAACAAATTGGTGAACATGACACCCGCCAGCGTGGTGACCGACACTTCCACAATGGTTTCTAGCACCGTTAGCGTGCCTATAAGGCGGGGCATTTGCTCCCGCAGCTTTTGTACAAGCATGGCCCGTTTGTTACCTTTGGCGATAAGCTGATGTAGCTTGGCGCGTGAAACAGCGGTAAAGGCCGTTTCAAGCCCACATATAATAGACATGGCCACCAGTGAAAAAAGAATGATTAAACCAATAATTAGGTACACGACATAAACTCCGTTAAGTATTAATGATATCCGTTAGTTGATTCGCCAGCGTGTCGAGGGTGGCCATAGTGTGCGGGTCTGATGCGCGCCGTGTGCCTTTTAAGTACTTCGCGGTTAAAAGCATGCAAGCCGCCACATTCGTAAACCCCTCTACTCCCGTATGGGGTTTCTTCAAAAGTTCTAAAAGCTTTTCAAAAACATGGCGTTGTTGGGATGTAAAATTAGTTTGAAACGTAAGGTCAGGTGATTTTTCTATAAGCCGCATATACACTTCGAAGATGATATCTTTTGTGGCGCTCGGGCTATCCGGGTCATCTTCTATTTCGCTTTCCATATCTTGTAAAATAGAGGCCAGGGCTGTTGTAAAGCAGTTTGCGTTATCCATAGTTTATTAAGCTTTGCAAGTTCTCATACATCATTTATACTATATAAAAATTAATAATAAAATGAGTATTAATAACAATTTTGCATTACTGTTCACCACTATCGAAAATGAGCTCAAGGCGAACGCCCCCTACGAACTGGTGTTCCCTCATGAGCCTTTTTTTTGGGTGAAGAGGTTTAAGATCACCGAAGACATTTTTAAAAGTTTCGAGATATCCCTGGAGGTGGAGAGTGAATCGCCCGCTGTGGATTTGCAATACCTTATCGGAAAAGAGGCGCAACTGGTGCTGAATATTCACCCTGACCCGCGGTACTTTCATGGCGTGATCGGTAAGGCAAGTCAGGGCGACACCTACGTTACCCCCGAAGGCCATTACTTCACCAAATATGAGCTCAAGCTTTACCCACACTGGTGGTTTTTGCAATTCAATAAGGACTACCGCATTTTTCAGAACCAAACCACATTAGATATTGTGGAAACGCTTCTTAGCGAGCACCAGATTCAGTATTACACCTTTCCGCGCCAAACGAATAATTATGTGCGTCCTTACTGCGTGCAATATGGCGAATCGGCCTATGACTTCATCTCGCGCCTCCTCGAAGAAGATGGTATTTATTACTACTTTGCTCATGGCCCCAGCGCCCATGAAATGATTTTGGCCACAGCAGCGGAAGATCAACTCCCTTGTTTGTATGCGGAAGGCGTGACTATCGCCAAATCGCAGTCAGCAGGGCTTAACCTAAACAACATTAATAGCTTTAAAATAGAGGCGGCGTCGGGCCCTACCCTTTTTGCGCAGGTTGGCTACGACTATAATCACCCATCCTACCCTGTTCAAAGCCAGGCAATGGGACAGCAAAGCAAGGGGGGGCGTGTGTTGAGTTATACGGGAGTGAGCGCTGATCCCGCTGTCGCCGAGCATAAAACATTCACCCAACAAGAGGCTGCCGACACACAAAAACAGCATGTAAGTGGCTTTGGTTTTTTGCCTTATTTTTCAGCAGGTCAGTATTTTTATCTTGTTGGGCACGCCAACGAAACCTTAAACGGACAAGCCTTTACCATTGAGCATGTGCTGCATGAGGGCAGCAATGATGGCAACGCGCAAAACGTGAAAAGCACTTTTAAAGGGTTTAACCACATGATGCCCTATCGCCCCCAACAAAAAACACCCAAGCCCCGCATTCATGGCACCCAAACAGGGTTTGTTATTGGCCCGCCAGGCGAAGAGGTATGGACCGACTCCATGTGCCGTGTGCAAGTGCGTTTTGTGTGGGATCAATATCGTGAGGAAGAACAACTTATTCAGCCGGTGCCTCATAGCTTTGAAGCGCCTAGCAATGAAGAATGGGAGGAAGAACCCGTCGGTGAAGCGTATGAGGAATATTAAGGCACCAGGAGGTAGTATTGAGCGCTCAAAAGTTAGTATGGCCTCATACCTGATATATTGTTTTTTTTGCTTACAAGAATAGCTATTCAAAGCGCAAAGCAAGGGGTGGAGTCAAGAGAAGGGCGCGTTCTGCAGCGGCAGCACGCGGGGGCTGGACCTTCATTGGGCGTCTCGCCCAATGAAGCGGCCCGCGAAGCGCGCCGTAGAGGCTTTGGCTAAAGCCAAAGGCTCGTCCAGCCCCCCCGGGCGTCGCCCGCGAAGATTAGCCCGCAACTTGACGCTACACCGCTTTGGGCTATCTTGTAACAAAGCAAAAAAAGAAACCATTCAGCAAATCCTCTTCTTCGAGGGAATGATATTGTTTGGGGGGGCAACACCATACTCCATGCGTCAGCCCTGAAAATTTATAGCTTTAGTCTTGACACCTCCCCGCCTATTGTAGTAAAAACCACTTGTTATCAGGAAGGATGGCCGAGCGGTCAAAGGCAACAGACTGTAAATCTGTCGACGTTAGTCTACGCAGGTTCGAATCCTGCTCCTTCCACCAAGCTCTCGCGGGTGTAGCTCAATGGTAGAGCCCCAGCCTTCCAAGCTGGTTGTGAGGGTTCGATTCCCTTCACCCGCTCCAATCTCAACTCCTGCTGTCCCATATACCCCCCTTCTCTAAGGACTTATAAACTTTTCATAACAGGCATGTGCCAAAAGGTTCTTTAAGTGCGCCTTTACAATGTAGGATAAAAAATGTTTAACGACGCAAATAGCTTACACGTGGGTGCAAAGGCCGAATTGAATCCTCATCACAATCCTCCAACCACGATAGCAGCAATTCACTCTCCTCCTGAGTAGGTCCGTCGTAATAAAGCTCCTGCTTAGCCATAGCTGGCGGTGTTAACATTTCAGGTGCAGTTAGAATCTTTATAGACTGTAAATGTCTCCCTAACTCTTCTACTTCACCATCGCTCTCATAATCTTCAATGTAGTCTGGGTCCTGAAAAACTCTATCTTTGGGGCGAGACAAAGGGATAATACTGTTAAGTGCTAGGTCGCCAGCTTGTTTTAAGCGGGCAAGAAAATCAAGTGCCAGTTTTTCTTCCTCGGCCCCGAAAGGTTTTGTAATGGTTTGATCAATATCCGTAGACGCCCCCCCCGCTGACAATCCTTTGCAGAAATCTTCAAAGGAAATATCTTCTAACCCATCCACCAGCATAGGATTTTCCTTATCCTTCACAATTTCTGTTACCTCCGTGGATAATTTTAGGCCTTCGTTTTCAATCTTTTGAATAACCGACATCGATGAACTGTCGTATGTATCGAAGTTGGGGCTAACCTCCTGAAAAGGGCCATTTGCTGAAACTAAGCTCGTTGCCAGCGCCACTGTTGCGAAACGCACTTTCATGTATAATCTCCTTTGTAGGTGTTGTAGGTAAGCTTTTTGCTTCTTCAAGAGATAGGTAGTATTTTTTTAAATGAAAGTTAACATGTGGTTAACACAGGGGCTTTTTGCCCTTTAGCCTAAAGCCTTATTCGTGATATAGATTGCAAAAAAGGACACATCATGCCAAGCAAAAGGCCCGTACGAATAGAATTAGAAGCCGGTAAAAAGTATTTTTGGTGCCAATGTGGGTATAGTGCAGACATCCCTTTTTGTGATGGCTCGCACCGCGGGGCCTCTGAAAAAAAATCATTATGCTTTACGGCTGAAAAAGATGGGCAAGCCTTGTTGTGCACCTGCCAGGCTACCAAAAACCCACCTTACTGCGATGGCAGTCACAAATGGATCGATTAAGCTTCGCAGTGCCAGCCCTCTAGCGGCGGCCAAAAAACTTTTCGATTTCTGTTTTCTTCAAGCTTACATACGTGGGGCGACCGTGGTTGCACTGCCCCGAAAAAGGCTGCGCCTCCATATTGCGGAGGAGCGCGTTCATCTCGGGAAGACTCAGAGTTTGGCCGGCACGCACACTGCCATGGCAGGCCATGGTGGAGCATATCTCATGCACCTTTTCTTGAAGGCTAAGGCTTTCCCCCTCTTCGAGAAGCTCATCAAACACATCTTGCGCCAGTTGCTTCACGTCACTGCCGGCTAAATGCACGGGCACCGATTTTATGGCCACGCTGTTCACACCAAAGCTTTCTACCTCAAACCCTATTTTAGACAAAGCGCTGTGGTTATGTAAAATACTTTCCTTGAGAGCATCGCTTACCTCTATTATTTCAGGCACCAACAATAACTGCTTTTTTACACCTTTTTCTTCCAGATCATGCTTGAAGCGCTCATACACCAAACGTTCGTGGGCCGCATGTTGGTCCACTAAAATTACCTCATCCCCCTTTTGCGCGAGGATATAAGTTTTATATAACTGAGCCAGGGCATGGCCAAGATACCCCACCTCTGCATCAGACTGATAAAAGCGTTGCTGCGATGATGCGTCGCTGGTGGGTTGCGGGCGGGGCATCTCCGGCTGTGGCGGGGCGTAGGAAGCCCCCTGCCCTTCTCTTAAACGGCTGGGCGTGTAAGAAGACTCGCCCCCAGCAGAAGGGGCATAAGTTGGAGCGCTATGGCTTGAACGTGGCGGCATGGTGGGATTATAATGTGGCCGCTGAGCAGGCGCGCTATTCATAAAGGCTTTTGTCACTTCGTCCGCAATGGTGGTGGAGGTGCGATGACTTCCGCTATATAGTGCCTCTCGAATGCCTGACACCACCAACTGCCGCACAGCCCCCAGGTTTTGAAAGCGCACCTCTGTTTTGGCGGGGTGCACGTTTACATCCACATACTCATGGGGCAAGGCTAAACTAAGCACCACCACCGGGTGTCGCTCTTTCGACAACAAATCACTGTAGGCCGCTTTCAACGCGC
>JAUIKZ010000059.1 GCA_030433125.1 Alphaproteobacteria bacterium | reverse complement strand
CTTATAAACAATTAGAACCCCAATTTAAGAAACTTTCGCCAGAAGATTTTGAGAAATGGCTTTCAGTAGGTAAAAAGCTTCGTAAAGTGAATGATGAAATTGAGAAAAAATATAGGGATGAATATAACGGCTAAACTGCAGCCCCCCCATGGGGGGCTCACCGCCACTCAAAACCACCCAAAATTTCATTCCTCATTTCTGCCTGCTAGATACCTACCCCCCGCAATGGTTAACATTTGGTAAAAAAAAGGCTAGACATATTGTCTAGCCTTAAAGTATATATACTTACGTTTATTATTTTTATTATTCGTAAGTAACTGTCTCCTGTTTATTTTTCTTATTATCGCACACGAGTGGAGACAGGTTTAACCCGGAGCTAAAACCACCAACAAACTCCGGGATTTCTACAATTTTATTTTGAAAGTTTAATGTGAAGTTTTGGGGGGAAGATGTGGGCGCCGAAGGGCCAGCAGGTGAATCGTGCAAATCAAATATTTTTAACTGACGTCGCCGCAAGCAATTAACCAACTTCGGTTGCCCCTTTATCTTAGTACGATCTTATAGTGCCTGTGACGCCCCCTGTCAATAGAAATATGCTGTCAAAGTATCTTTTTCTAACCCTAAACTTTTCAGGCCCCACACTCAAAAGAGGGGTGGAAAACCCACCATGGAGACTTTTAAGATGTGTCTAGTGGGGCCGTGAAGGAAATGCACCACAACACTGCTGGCTCAACGGGAGAGCACCGCGGGGCTAGCACCACGGTATACCCGTGCTCTACAGCACCCCACATTACTCTCTAACTCAAAGCGCGAGCCTTATAACACCACATGAGCATTTACCTTTTATTAAGGAAATAAGAATCATAATCTTCTTAAACATAGAGGATCATTATGAATAAAACAGCCCTTACTATAACAATTTCCCTTATGGCGCACAGTGCACCTTTAGCGGGGCAATATGCTAGTACACCAGTATCGACAGCATGTGAAATACAATATTTTCAAGAGGCCCCAGATGCTGAGCTCCCCAAAGTTTGCAAGGAGCGGTTTGAGCGTGACCATAAACGCTTTTTTCCAACTGGTATTGCAGAAGAACAAGAAGATAATTTTTTAGAGCTTGTGACATCTTTCTTAGCTACGGTAGCTGACGCGTTAGAATGGAATGAAAGCGGGTCTAGTGGCACACAAGTTTTAGCCAAAATATATCAAATAGCGTCTTTAACTGACACTCCAAACTCAGATCTTCTGGGAGAATATTTGTTAGCGGTAGAGCGTGTTTTGACGCAAGAAAAACCCGCAATAGCTATGGAAGGCTTCTTAAATAAAACGAACAGTGTTTCGCTTTACAACAAAGACCATTTAGGTAAACTTAGCGAGATTCTCAACCAATATATTATGGAAAAATAAACCCGGGCACAACTAAAATAGCTTGATTTATCACAAAAAGCCACTATCACTGTCGTAAATTGTGGAACGGATTAGTGAAAATAAATCTGAAAAGGCTTTTTATAGTGGTGGCTATATTCCAAAAGGTTATGGCAATGAGCGTTGTGCCTATAACAGAGGAGGCTGGGGCAAAAACATCAGCCTCCATGTTTACTGCCCTTAAAAAACGTTACGCGCCAAAACCTAATTTCGCCATCACGTTACAAAAGGAAACACGATGTCCAGCAAACAGTAGCGCTAAAACAGCAACTGTTTTATCCAAACGAACAACCACCAACAAAAAGACAATATCTTGTGCCACAACACCTCAAAAGCGTAGACGCGTGGCTTCTAAAAAAAGCCCCCCAGAGCAGCCATTTGCGGACCAGGAAAAATTATTACAAGACCTTAAAAATGATAATCCCACTTCCTTTGAAACAGAGTGCCATAAAATCTTTAGTAAAGACGTTTATATAAAAACATATTATTCCTTTTTAATGAAGGCTGCTGTGGAAGAAAAACGTGCTGTCTTTACGTGTTTATTGAAGGGGGCCAAATTCCCGCTTGCTTGCGCGGACCTCGAAGGCAACACACCATTGCATTATATTGCGACCCATGGGTGGCATGAATTAGTTGAGGTTATAGGTCATAAAAACCCTATTATTTCCACTAATTTTATGGGGGCAACCGCTTTAGAGACCGCTATTTGCAATAGAAATTTTGTCACAGCACGCAGGATTTTCGATATATGGGGCCCTGCTTTACTTGCAGCTAACGATATTAAAGGATCCAACACCTTAATGAGGAGCGCCTGTGCCGGTGCACTTGATGCTTGTGAGTGGCTATTGGATGCGGGGTTTCCGTTGGAAGCGGAAAATCTCCAAGGCTGCACACCGCTTTTTTATGCTGTCGACTCAGGTCAAAAAGATGTTGTTGGGTTGCTACTGAAGCGTGGAGCAGACTATACACATAGAAACAAATTCGGACACTCCCCTCTAAGCTTCGCTGCTAAGAACGGGTACAAGAGTATTGCCTTGTTACTTTTATTGCATGATGAAAACGTAGCTGAGCAGACTGGGGGTGACTTAAAAATCCAGCCCGACGAGTTGAGGTGGTCAGTCTTAAGGTTGCTTGACGCAAGTAAAACTACATATAACCCACGCCACAGGGAAATTTTATATATCCTAGTTAAGTTAGCGCCATCGCTATTAGGTGAGGAGCTAAGGTCAATTCTTCCCAAAGCCCTCTTAGCAAAAGATGTTGAAATTTTTAAATTTATGCTAGAGCTTTATTGTTCACAATACATATTAAATCCAATGTATAAAGAATTTTTAATAGGCCTCGCATCGAAGAATGATAAACATGAAGCCATGCAGTACCTCATTCTTTATGAACAAGATTTATGAAATGCCGTGTAATATTAATGAGCTGTCCAACCACCGTCAATTGTGTAGCAGGCACCAGTAATAAGCTCGGCTTCAGGCGAGGCTAAAAACAAAGCTAGATTGGCTATTTGTTCTACCCGTGCAAACTTTTTAATAGCATGTTTCTCACCTAAAAGCTCATAGGCGGCGGCATCCATAGAAATGTTTTTTTCACGGGCCTTGGCTTCAATTTGTTTTTGCACAATTGGCGTGAGCACCCACCCTGGGCAAATGGCGTTACAGGTGATGTTTTGATTAGCCGCTTCAAGAGCCACTGTTTTTGTAAGGCCGATCAACCCGTGTTTGCTCGCTACATAAGCGCTTTTGTAGGGGCTGCCCACTAAACCATGGGCAGACGAAATATTTATGATACGCCCTGCCCCGCGTGACCGCATAAGGGGCAATGTGGTTTTGGTAACATGAAATGGTGCTGATAGGTTAACAGCGACAATTTCATTCCAGCGCTCCGTAGGAAAATCTTCGATTGGACTTACATACTGCATACCAGCATTATTGACAAGCACATCTATAGTGCCGAACATCTTACATGTAAAGTGTACTAAATCAACGCATTGCTCAGGACGGCTTAAATCAGCCCCATGGTACCCTACTTTGATACCGTATGTGGCAGAAAAGTGGCTAACTATTTGTTGGATCTCTTCTTCCGGACCGAACCCATTTATCATCAAGTCATAACCCCGCTCAGCAAAAGCCCTGGCAATGCCAAGACCTATGCCGCTTGTGGAACCTGTGATAAGAGCAACGCGACTCATTTAATATCCTCTGCTGTAACCCGATGGTTCACGAACGCATTTCCATCCAGCTGGCACCCTAAATGGAGCTTTCTGAGGGGAAGCAACCCTAGGAGAGACTCTACTAAACCCTCTACCGACACTATTCCCTAGCAGGCGTTCGGCGCTGTTTGCAAACGTGTCTGTGTGATCTACCTCATTTCTGAGTGCAGCAACCCTGGGGTGCATAGGCCTAGGGGCTGGCATAGACTGACTGTTCAGAGGAGGCCTTCTCCGACCTAGGGCGCCACTACGAGCCCGAGTGTTTGAGTAAGAAGGGTTGCGCCTAGGGCCAGAAACCATGCGATTTCTGTCAAGCGCAGGGCGCCTTGCGCGTGCGCCTGGTCGTTCAGATTTTAAGCGAAACTTATTGCTTGCGGTGGTGGCATTACGCACTTTACCCCACCTACTTGACCTCGTAACGACTGATTTTTTATTTAAAGGACCCCTGTGGTTAGGTTTAGCAATAATGCCAGGACGCGACGAGGGGCCTTGCACTTTTCTATCCATGCCAGGTGCCGCCAATAAGGCTGGTTTAGCAGCAGGCCCTCTTGCGAAAGGAGTTGCCGGCTTCGCTGGGGCTTGGTTATCATCTTCCCATTCTGGCTCATCGTTTATGCCCATTGCTGACCAAGCTTCGCTTAGGTTAATTGGCTCATCATTCGAAGGGGCTGCCATTCCGTTTCTTGATGGTATGTTCCAGCTATTGTTTGACCTTGCTCCGGTAGCGGAGTTGCTTCTTCTAATTGCAGGTGCCTTGCGATTAAATTTATTCGAAGGTAAGCGCCGCGCATTAAAGCTTTTATTGCGCCTCAAGGGGGGCTTGCTCCATCGTGCTGGTTTTCGTGGGCTTGAGGCTAGATTAAGTGGCCGACGGTCATTGGGCGCAGCAATAATCCCAGGTCGTGATAATGGTCGTAGCATTTTGCTGCCCATCTCAGGAGATGCTATGTTGGCACTTCTTGGTCCAAAATTACCCGTAGAAGGGGAAGGCTGTGCGCTCACGCGTTGGAATGTATCAAAACTAGTGTCGTCATCGTTTGGAGCTTTAATATCTTTGCTACACACAAGAGCGCAAACGTGGCGTAGATCTGTATCATTTGGATCTCCCTGCTCACAATCCAATTCACAAAACTTGCTTTTTAGA
Organism: Alphaproteobacteria bacterium; assembly: GCA_030433125.1. Classification (GTDB taxonomy): domain Bacteria; phylum Pseudomonadota; class Alphaproteobacteria; order UBA6184; family UBA6184; genus JAUIKZ01. The sequence goes on along the minus strand of JAUIKZ010000059.1, from coordinate 574 downwards.
GGGATACAATCTGCAGGTTGAACAGCATCATCGTTTTCGTCAACCGAGCGGTCAACACATTTTAAATACTCGTACTTCCCTCGATTGAGCTCTGCCTGGGCACTCGAAAACAACCCCAACACAACAAATAAACTACACAAAAAACGCATTACAATGCCTCTATATTTTGAGTAGCGTAGCAAAAAGTAGTTAACACAAAGCTAAAAGCTTCATTTTCATATTTCATAATGGGGGCTATTAGTGAGAAATAAGCGTGGTGGGCACTACAGGGTTCGAACCTGTGACCTACTGATTAAGAGTCAGCCGCTCTACCAACTGAGCTAAGTGCCCCACTTCAATAGTCTTAATATCAAATATAGTGAGGGATTAAAAGTAAAAAGTAAGGCATTGCCTATACTCTAGCAACTTTTGCTGATAGTTATCATTAATTTAATTTAGCTAAAGTTTATTTTGTTAACCGAGTTTTAACAACTTTTTTTCTAAACTGTTCTTTAGATCAACTAATCTATAGGAGACTCTTCATGAAACCTCTCGCTCCCAAAATTTATACCTTTTTAAATATCATATTTGCAAA
>JAUIKZ010000058.1 GCA_030433125.1 Alphaproteobacteria bacterium | reverse complement strand
AAAAACGCGGAAGTTTTGTGAAGTTGTCGAAAGCTGGCAGGCGTTTCGTTTTTAAAACGTTTGTCCTGATGGCCATTCCCCGGTCACAACTTTATGAAAAAAACACACACCCGCTGCTTGTTGGCTTTACCGCCACACGCAAAATTGGCGGCGCCGTACAGCGTAATTTCTGCAAGCGCCGTTTAAGGGCCGCTCTACAGGAGGTGCACAAACGCGCCCCATTTTGTGCCGATAACGCTTATGTCTTCATAGCGCGAAGCCGCCTCTTGGAATGTGATTATCATCTGTTAATCCAACACCTGGAAGAAGCACAACAACAAACGGCAAACTTATGAAGTATATCTTTATAGGGCTTATTAAGTTATATCGCTTACTGATTTCACCTATGCTAAGGAACCGTTGCCGTTTTTACCCGAGCTGCTCGGCTTATGGGTTAGAAGCGTTTAAAACATGGGGAACATTTAAGGGGGGATACCTTACCATTAAACGCATTTTAAAATGCAACCCTTTACACGATGGGGGCGTTGATTTGGTGCCTAAAAAACCTGACGCGAAGGGTAAATCATAACGGCTTAACACGTAGTGATCGCCTTTCGTGGGGGCTGGACCTTCATTTAGCTTACCGCTTAAATGAAGCGGCACGCAAAGCGCGCCGTAGAGGCTTTGCTAAAGCAAAGGCTCGTCCAGCCCCCCGCAGGCCAGTGTGTTAGTTATGATCGTTTGGATTATCTTTAAGAACATGAAAGGTGCCCATGCCCAAGTTGCCACTAACCTCAAAGTCATAGGGGGCGACCATAAGAGGAAACTCGTTGATAGTGGTCGTTACGAATGGGGCTCCTTGGCATTTATGCGATTTATTAAATACGCGGGTATTTATGAGGGCGGGCATCGCAATATTGATACCATATATCGTCAGGGTCGCTAACTTCTATGTGGTCTATCCACAGGCCCTTCTCAAAAGCGCCACGGTCTTTTGTTTTTTGCTCTTTTGCTTTTTCTAACTCTTGAGGCGTGATCCCTTCATTTTCACACAGCGCGTCAATGATGGTGAGAACGTCACCTATTTCATCGATTAACTCAGCTTTGTCTTCTGCGGCTTTCGCCTCAGCGGCTTCTTCTTGTAGTTTTACTAACAGTTGTTGCGTGAGGCTGGGTTTGGAGAGGTAGTGGTGCTCTATATGGGTGACGGCAGAGTCTTCGTATATTTCTACTGTTTTGTCGCGTACTAATTTCCCTAATTTAAACGTTGCCATAGGTCCTCCCTAATTTTTGTTTTCCAGCCCGGGTCCGCGGATAATCTGGTGCACGCTTGTAGCCAATCCGGTTGTGTCATCCGTTTTAATGATGGTGCCACATAAAGTGGCTTCGCCCTCTGCGGGTTGCAGGCGCTCTTTAGGAATTAGTTGGCGTGTGCGTTGAACGGCGAGAGTTTTATCCATCCCAATGCAAGAGTTGTAATCACCACACATGCCGGCGTCCGTGTGGAAGGCGGTGTTGTTCTCGAGCAGGCGATGGTCAGCAGTGGGCGTATGAGTATGGGTACCCACAACAGCCGACACGCGCCCATCTAAGTAGTGGGCGATGCAGGCTTTTTCGCTAGTGGCTTCTCCATGCACATCAACAAAAATAGCTTTGACGTTGGCGCCCAAGGTGTAGTTTTTGAGTACGTCGTCTAGATACACAAAGGGGTCGTTAGCAAAATCCATAAAAAGGCGGCAGGCGACGTTTATCACAAGAACCTTGCGGCCGCGAGCATCTTCGGCAACCACATGTCCTTGGCCTGGCTGGTGCGCGGGGTAGTTCCCGGGCCTGAGCAATTTGGGGGTTTGTGAAATGTAGCCCACAATTTCTTTTTGGTCCCAAATATGGTTGCCGGTGGTGATAACGTCCACCCCGGCTTCGTATAACTCGTTGGCAATTTTGGCGTTGATGCCAAAGCCGTGTGCGGCGTTTTCACCGTTTGCGATGACGACGTTAATTTTATGTTGTTCTTTTATAGCGGCCAAGTGGTCTAACACTACTTGGCGGCCGCTTTTACCAACAATGTCTCCTAAGAACAAAATATTCATTATGTATCGAGGAAGCTCCTGAGTTTGCGTGAGCGGGTGGGGTGTTTTAGTTTGCGCAAGGCTTTGGCTTCAATCTGGCGGATACGTTCGCGCGTGACGTTAAACTGTTGCCCCACTTCTTCGAGGGTGTGATCGGTGTTCATGCCAATGCCAAAGCGCATTCTTAACACGCGTTCTTCACGAGGAGTCAGAGATGAAAGCACACGAGTGGTGGTGTCTTTTAAGTTGTTATGAATGGCCGCATCAATAGGAAGCAACGCGTTTTTGTCTTCAATAAAGTCGCCTAAGTGACTGTCTTCTTCGTCGCCCACTGGTGTTTCAAGGCTGATGGGCTCTTTAGAGATTTTGAGAACCTTGCGCACTTTTTCGATAGGCATGGCCATTTTCTCAGCGAGCTCCTCAGGGGTAGGTTCACGGCCCATGTCATTCAGCATCTGGCGCGACATACGTACAAGCTTGTTGATGGTTTCGATCATGTGCACCGGAATACGAATGGTACGGGCTTGGTCGGCAATTGAGCGAGTGATGGCCTGACGGATCCACCACGTGGCATAGGTGGAGAATTTGTAGCCGCGGCGATACTCAAATTTTTCAACTGCTTTCATGAGGCCAATGTTGCCTTCTTGAATGAGGTCTAAGAATTGAAGGCCCCTGTTTGTGTATTTTTTAGCGATAGAAATCACAAGGCGAAGGTTAGCTTCGATCATTTCTTTCTTGGCGCGTTCAGCTAGTCGGTCACCGCGTTGCACGCTTTTTACCATTTCCTGAAAGGTATGCGCTGGGATGCTAAACTTTTCTTCTACCTCAGCGATTTTATCCCAATAGTTTTTAAAGGTGGCTTGCTCCACCTCAACAAATTCTGCCCATTTTTTGTTGCTAGAGGTGAGTGTTTCAATGCCCGCTGCTTGAAGCTTATTTTTCTCAAGGGCTTTGATAAAATCCTCACGCTTAATTTTATGCTCGGCTGATTTTTTCAGCAAGTTCGTTTCGTGTGACGTAAGAACTTTAGCCGGCAGGTAGTGCTCATTAGCCAGCTCTTGAATACGCTCTGAATTTAGGTGTACGTTAGCGGTGAGCTCAATGAGCTTTGTTTTTAACTCATCAAGCTTTTTCGTAACGGCCGGAGAGGCTTCACCTTTTATTTTCTCTTCTTCGAGCATAATGAATTGGCCATGCAAGTCCATGAGTGTGTGGAAGCTTTGTAAAATTTGAGGGCGCAGGTTTTCTTCTAACTCTTGAATATTTCGCGAGGAATCGTTGTCGTCGCTCGAGTCCTCACTAGTCTCTTCTTCCTCTTCGCCTTCTTTTTTGGTTTCTTCAGCATCAGCTTCAGTATCAGTAGTGGATGTTTCACTAACTTTTTTCTCCACAGGCTCAGTGCTTTCCGAGGATTCTAGTTCATTTTCGTCAAACTCTGGCTCATTGTAAGCCTCGAGGTTGATAATTTCACGAAGAGCCATTTGGCCGTTTTCTACATCTTCAAGCCACTTGGAAAGATATTGGAAAGTGATTGGGCTTTCAAACAGGGCGCCAATCATTTCGTTGTTACCTTCTTCAATGCGTTTAGCAAGCGCAATCTCGCCTTCACGCGACAGCAGTTCTACGGTGCCCATTTCTTTAAGGTAAAGGCGCACGGGGTCATCTGATTTAACACCGGTGTTATCGGTGGTTTCGGTGGTTTCCTCTTCATCTTGCCCTTCAACTTCCGTCAGCTGTGTTTCGCCCACTTCTTTTTTCTTGGCTTCTTCGTCGTTCTCATCGTATTCATCTTTTTTAGTTTTCGAAGGCTCTTCATCAAGCACCTCAATATCGGCCTCTTGTAAAACGGTGATGATGTCTTCGAGCTTGTCTTCTGATAGCTTTTCTTCCTTCAAAACTTCGTTAAGGTCGTCGTACGTAACATAGCCTTTTTCTTTCGCCATGTTTAAAATGTTGATGACGATTTTACGTTCTACTGTGCTATATTTGGTATCACTCATTTTAGCTTTCCTTTTATACTTTATAACCCTCGTCTTTTGACGAGACTTCAATTAAATTTTTAAATTTACCCCAGGACTCAGAACTATATTCTGATTTTAACCTGTTTTTAACTTCACTTAAACGATTTTGGAAGGCCAGCTTTTGTTGCGCCTCTTCTAGTAAGCTTAGAAACGCTTGTTTTAGACCTTCACCATTTTTTTTCCCCAAGGGGCTCGCTGCTGTTAATGTAGTGCTTTGTTTTATAAAATCAACGGTTTTAGGTGAAATGTTTAATAAAAAATTATCAAAGGTTTCGTGCATTTCATTCGCCATTGCATAATCGGTGGCATGGTGAATAAATTCTTTCTCCTGAGCGGTGAAAATTTCAAGTAGGCTTTGGTTTTCAATAAGGTATTCAACTAACGTTGGGTCTTTATATATGCAGCCAAGCAGGGTGTTTTTTAAAAAGTTAGGCAGTGGCTTGGGCGTAAAGGCTGGCTTGGGCGCGCCAGCCTTTTTTTGTGTGAAGCCGACGTTAATTTTCGGCGTTGCTCTAAAAAAGCGGTCTTCGTAACTTTCTTTAAACTGCTTTTTATAAAGGGCTTTCAGTGTCTCATCAGGAATCTTACTGAGGAGGTCGAGCCCCTCTTTTTTAAGCATACGAATGTCATCTGGGGAGGAGAGATTTTTCTCCGCCGTAAGAATATGCCACGTGGCCGCTTGCAGGTCTAGGGGGGTGTCATGCAATTTGTGAAAGGCGCGGGCGTCTTTTTGCAGTAAGCTGTCGGGGTCTTCGCCTGCAGGAAGAATAATAAACTGAGCAGATTGGCCGGGTTGTAGGTTTGCATAAATAATTTCAATGGCACGCTTTAGGGCCTTGGTACCAGCCGTGTCGCCATCGAAGCACAAAATAGGTTTGTTATCATAGCGCCAAAGAGTTTGCAGGTGGCCTTCACCAAAAGCTGTGCCCAGGCTGGCCACCGATTGCTTAAAACCGTCTTGGTAAAGCGCGATCACATCCATAAATCCTTCTACAACCAGAAAGTGATTCTTGGGTGTTTTGTGTTTGAGGGCCTTGTCCAAATTGTAGAGTGTGTGGCGTTTTTCAAACAGGGTATGTTCGGGGGAGTTTAAATATTTGGGCTGTTGATCGCTATTTAGACTGCGGCCGCCAAAGGCAATCTCTTCCTCGGTCCGTGGCGCCTCTTGCATATCTGGGACTTGTGTCATCGCTCCGCCTCCGCCTCCGGCTGGGGCGCGCGCGGCGGGCGTTGATCGCCATCTGTCCGCACAATCCGCACGACCTGCTGTCGTCTTTCGCCGAGACGCAGTTCTGCGGCCCCGAACAGGCGGTCCACGATCAG
>JAUIKZ010000002.1 GCA_030433125.1 Alphaproteobacteria bacterium | reverse complement strand
AAAATAATGGAGTTAAATATGCATATTCTGTCCGAATTACCTTATGAAAAAACGGCCCTAGAGCCTTATGTTTCCGAAGCAACCCTTAGCTTTCACCACGAAAAACACCACAGCACCTATGTGGCGAACCTCAACAAGCTTATCAAAGATACAGATTATGAGGGGATAGAGCTAGAGCAGCTGATTATGCGTGCGGCCACAGACCTTAACGCGGGAGGCATTTTTAATAACGCAGCTCAAGTGTGGAACCATACCTTCTATTGGCATTGCATGAAGCCTCAAGGGGGTGGCCGCCCCTCCGGCGAACTGGCGGCTCAAATTGAAAAAGACTTTGGAAGCTACGAAGCGTTTGCAGAAGCCTTTAAACAAGCGGGCGCCACCCAATTTGGAAGTGGTTGGGCATGGCTTGTGTGGGACGGCAGCCGCCTTAAAGTAACGAAAACACCAAACGCTGACCTGCCTATGGTGCATGGGGAGCATGCCATTCTCACCTGTGATGTGTGGGAGCATGCTTATTACCTCGACTTCCAAAACCGTCGTCCGGCTTATTTAGACACGTTCTTAGAAAGCCTCGTAAATTGGGATTTTGCAGCAGAAAACTTTAACAAGAGATAATTTTATGAGCACAACATTACCCGTATGGGATTTATCCGCCTTTTATAGCGGTATGGATGATCCTAAGCTTGATATTGACATCGACGCTATTCAAACTCTTATTAATGGCCTGCGTGAAAAATACCAAGGTAAGGTCACTCAATTAAGTGCCGAAGCGTTTTTGCAAGCGCTGAAAGACCTAGAGGTTTTGGAAGACAAAATCGGGCGTATAGGCAGTTATGCCTTTTTGGTGTTCGCCGAGGATTCTAATGACGCCAAGCGGGCGCAGTTTTATCAAAAAATGCTGGAAACCGTGAACACCTTTTATCAAGACTTGCTGTTCTTTAGGTTAGAGGCGATTAGCCTTACGGATGAACAAGTAGCGTCTCACCTGCAGCATGAGGGCTTAAAGCCGTATAAAAACTGGTTTGTCACGACTCGTCAATACAAGCCTTACACGTTAGATGAAGCCACGGAGCGCCTACTGGCCGAGAAGAATCTTACCTCACGTCAGGCTTGGATCCGCTTGTATGATGAACACTCTGCGCGTATGCGGTTTGATGTGGACGGTGTGTCTCATACCAGTACAGATATCCTTAACATGATGGCCAGCCCCGATGCGCTTATTCGTGAAAAGGCGGCATTAGCTTTTTCACGGGGGCTTACCAAGGAGGCCGGGGTGTTTACGATGGTTACAAACACATTAGCTAAAGATAAGGCTATTGATGACAAACTCCGCGGCTACCCATCTCCCGAAGCCGGGCGGCACTTAGACAACCAAGTAGAGCCCGAGGTGGTGGAAGCCTTGGTAAACGCTGTAACCGCTAAGTATGAAAGCTTGGCGCACACCTATTATGCTTATAAGGCTAAAGCGTTTGGCGTGGAGAAACTAAAGTTTTGGGATCGTAATGCTCCGTACCCTGGGGATGTGCCAGCTCATATTGAGTGGGACGAAGCCAAATATTTGGTGCAACAAGCTTACGGCGGTTTTTCTCCTGAAATTGCCCGTATAAGCCAGCAGTTTTTTGATAACAACTGGATTCATGCGCAGCCAGGCGAAGGAAAGTATTCCGGTGCTTTTTCACACCCCACAGTGCCCTCGGCCCACCCGTTGGTGTTGCTTAGTTTTTACGATAAGCTTTATGATGTGATGACCCTAGCGCACGAGCTTGGGCATGGCGTGCATCAAGTGTTGGCGGCTGAACAAGGCCCGCTGCTTGCAGACACCCCCTTAACGCTGGCGGAAACGGCGTCGGTGTTTGGCGAGATGCTTACGTTCCAGCATGTGTTGAGTGCAGCGCCTGAGCCAAAACGCAAGTTTTTGCTCGCTAAAAAAATTGAGGATATGCTCAACACCGTTGTGCGGCAGATTTCGTTTTATAAGTTTGAAAGCCGTGTGCATGCGGCGCGTGCGCAAGGTGAACTCTCGACAGAAGAGATTAGTGATATTTGGATGGAAACCCAACGCGAAAGCTTGGGCCCCCATGTGGAGCTTCCTGAGGACTACCGCATCTACTGGGCTTATATTCCGCACTTTATTCACTCACCTTTTTATGTGTATGCCTACGCTTTCGGTGATTGCTTGGTGAACTCGCTTTACCAAGTGTATCAAGAGCAGCCAGAAGGTTTTGCAGACAAATATGTTGAGTTGTTAAAGGCAGGCGGTAGCAAGCATCATAAAGAGCTGTTAGAGCCTTTTGGTCTTGATGCCTCGGACCCAGCGTTTTGGCACAAAGGGTTAGGGCTTATTGAAAGCTTTATCTCTCAGCTTGAACAGCTTGGGTAAGTAAGCGCACCATGGATGAAAACACCTTTTTTAAACGGTTAAGCCGCTACGCCAAGGTGGGTGGCGGCTTGTCGGGGGCGGCCTTGAAGGGGCTCTTTGGCGGGGCGCCTGCTGGGATCGCCTCTGCGATGGGCAACCTGAAAGGCCCCCTTATGAAGGTGGGGCAGATATTATCCATGGTGCCCGACTTGCTTCCAGCTGAATATGCTGAGGAGCTTATGGAGCTTCAGTCTGCCGCGCCCCCTATGGGGCCTTTTTTTGTGAAGCGTCGGATGCAGTCAGAGTTGGGGGACGAGTGGCTGCAGAGCTTTAAGCGTTTTGAGATTAAGCCTTTTGCGGCAGCCTCTTTGGGGCAGGTTCATGAAGCCGAATCGCTAGAGGGAGCTCAGCTTGCTTGTAAGTTGCAATACCCTAGTATGGACTCAGCTGTTGAGGCCGACATGCAACAAGTGAAAATGTTGTTTAAGATCTATGAATCTTGGAAGCCGGGCATACGAACCGAACAAGTGTTAGCCGAAATTAATGACCGACTGCGTGAGGAGTTGGATTATGAGAACGAAGCCCGCAATGTGCGGAATTTTGAGGCTGCGTTTAAAGACCATGAAAATGTAAAAGTACCAAACATGCACGCCAGTCTTTCAACCAAGCGGTTGCTGGTTATGGATTATCTCGCAGGGCAGTCAGTAAATAACTACTTAGACGCTCCTCAAGAGATGCGCAATGAAATTGCTAAACAGCTGTTCACGCTATGGTATTATCCTCTTTATAATTATGGCATGCTCCATGGCGACCCCCACATGGGGAATTACAGAATTTATCAACACCAGGACCGTATCCATTTGCATCTGCTCGATTTTGGGTGCGTGCGCTATTTTGAGCCTGATTTTGTTGAGGCGGTGCTTGAGCTTTATCACGCCATAGCTCAACAGGATGAGGCGCGCCTTGTAGCAGCCTTCGAGCATTGGGGGTTCCAAAACCTCAACAAAAACCTGGTAAACGCCCTATCCTTATGGGCGCGGTTTTTATTCGAACCCCTCACACAAGACCGGGAGCGCTTGTTGCTAGAAGGGGGGCGCGAAAAATATAAGGTGGCGGGTGAAGTTCACAAAGCCTTGCGCGAACAAGGTGGTGTAACGCCCCCGCGGGAGTTTGTGTTTTTAGACCGTGCGGCGGTGGGCATAGGATCTGCTTTAATTAAGCTGCAAGCAAAACACAATTGGCACCGCCTTTTTCACTACCTTATCGATGGGTTCAGTGTGGAGCGGGTAAGAGAAAATCAGAAATCTCTACCGCCGCATTTACCTTAAATTAAAGTCTCTCTTGTATAAGAACTATGATACTATTTAGAAAATAGAGGCTATTATGGAATACACTTACATTGCATTATTAGTGGTGGCCGCGGTTGCTTTTCTCTTTATAGCAAAAGCACTCGTGATTGTGCCACAAGGGTTTGCTTACACAATTGAACGTTTTGGGCGTTACAAAGCGGTGGCCACGCCAGGACTTACGTTTATTACACCTTTTATCGAGCGTGTGGCTGTGCGTATGAACATGATGGAGCAGGTGTTTGATATCCCCTCTCAGACAGTCATAACCCGTGATAACGCCACCACAGTGGTTGATGGAGTGGTGTTCTTCCGGGTATTGGATGCGTCTATGGCTGCGTATCAAGTGGCTAACTTAGCGGACGCTATTTTAAACATCACTATGACGAACATCCGTACGGTTATGGGCTCGATGGATTTAGATGAGCTGCTATCGCATCGCGAGAAGATAAACAATGCGTTGATGAAAGTGGTGGATGAAGCCACTGACCCCTGGGGGGTAAAGGTGACGCGTGTGGAAATAAAGGATATTTCACCACCACATGACTTAGTAGAATCAATGGCACGCCAAATGAAAGCCGAACGTGAGAAGCGCGCCTTAGTATTAGAAGCCGAGGGTAAGCGTCAAGCCGAAGTTTTGAAGGCAGAAGGCCATAAACGCGGTCTTGTGTTGGAGGCTGAGGGCCGTAAAGAGAGCGCCTTCCTAGATGCAGAGGCACGTGAACGGGCGGCGCAGGCTGAAGCGAAAGCCACAGAAATGGTGTCCGCCGCGGTTAAAGAAGGCGACCAACAAGCCTTGAATTATTTTGTGGCCTTAAAATATGCTGAGTCGCTCAAAGATATTGCTGCCGCGCCGAATCAGAAGGTGATCTTCATGCCTCTTGAGGCCACTAACCTTATTGGTTCTGTAGGTGGCATAAGTGAGCTGCTTAAAGAAAGTGGCGTGAGCGTTACCGGGCCGCGCAAAAAATAAACTTTTGCTACTTATTATTTAACGAGTTTGTTAATGTTGGATAATAAGTAAGAGCATAGACGTGGCTGAAAACAAACTTTCACCAAAATTACAAGGCATTCTGTGGATATTAACATGGGCTGCCTTGTTTAGCATTGGTATGACCATTAATAAAACACTTACCAAAGACGTGAGCTTACAAATGAAAGTGAGCGTTCGGGTGCTTTCGGGCGTTGTGTTTTATATTCCCTTAGCACTAAAATTAAAACGTAGCGAATTTGTGAAACGCAATGTGCCTCTTCATTTGGTTCGGGTGCTGCTTGTTTTGTGTGCAATGGGGGCCACCTACGCGGCTTACACAATGCTGCCTTTGGCGACCGCCTCTTCTATTGGCTTCACGGCCCCTTTAATGATAACGATGATGTCGGTGCTCATTTTAGGGGAGCGGTTTGAGCTTTATAAACTTATCAGTGTGATCGGTGGGTATGCTGGTGTGCTGGTTATTATCGACCCGTTCAACAAACCCTTAGGCGAAGTTTGGGGGCTACTTGTGGCGTTAGGTGCTAACTTTTTTGCTAGTTTATCAATCATAAGTTCTAAGGTGTTATCGCGCAATGAGCCGCCACGGGTGCTTATGTTTTATACCAACATTGGTACCGCGCTTGTGGCTTTATGTCTGCTACCTTTTTATTGGAAGCTCATTTCTCAGAGTGATTTTATTCGGTTGCTTTTGTTGGGCGCCACGGGCACATTTTCACAATATTCTTATTTGCGAGCCCTGCAAAAAGCGAACCCAAGCTTTTTAGCCCCCTTTGAATATTCACGTTTGATGTTTGCGTTGCCCCTGGGGTATTTTATTTTAGATGAGGCGCCTACAACAGAGTGGGCTATTGGTAGCGCAATAATTATAGCCTTTACATATTACCTGGTTGTTGCATCAAAAAGGAACGTCGATGAACAATAATATTTTACTCAAAGGAGTCGCTTTCGCAGCCATGGCTGTGGGGGCATTGCTTATGGGGCTTAAGGTGTGGGCCTACTGGGTAACAAATTCGGTCAGCGTTCTTTCGAGCCTTTTAGATTCAATGCTTGATGTGGCCGCTTCCGCGGTAAATTTCCTCGCTATCCGAAAATCCTTACAACCCGCTAACACCCGATATCGTTATGGTCACGGTAAGTTTGAGGCTATTGCGGGCATTATTCAATCAACGATTATAGCCGTAGTGGTGGGTTATTTGTTCTTTGAGGCAGTGCAAAAAATATGGTTACAAGAGGCCACGGGCAACCCGGAGGTGGGTATATACGTGTTGATTGTTAGCTTGCTGATTAGCCTTTTGCTAATAGGGGCGCAGACTTATGCAATTAAAAAAACAGGCTCATTAGCCATTCGCGCAGATTCGTTACATTATAAAACGGATCTGCTGCAAAACGGTGCCGTTATCGCCCTGTTATATTTTGCACCTAACAACTATTGGCTTGATGCGATTGTGAGCATACTTATTGGAGGTGTCATTTTGGTATCCGCAAAGGGCATCTTTAAAGAGAGCTTGCACATTTTGGCTGATCATAGCTTGTCCTCAGAAGAGCATGAGAAAATTCTAACTGTCATTAACAAGCATGCCAAAACAAAAGGCTATCACAAACTGCTTACGCGTTTTACACCTAACAGAGTGTTTATAGAGTTTCATATTGAGCTAGACAACTCAATGACACTGCTTGAGGCTCATACAGTTGCAGATGAGCTAGAGGACTCTCTTTTAAAGATATTCCCGGAGGCGCATATTACCATTCACCAAGATCCGGTCTAGACCCTAAAAGGGTGCACTATCGTCGCTGTCTTCTTCAAAAGCTTTGGTTCTGGAAAATGCGTCCGTGCCCAAAGCGAGTATTGCCAGTTCCTCATTGTTTGATGGGGCGGAATCAGCTTCATCAGAACTAGAGCTAAGACTGATCTCTTCCATATCATCGCTGTTAGGTAGTGGTGGCGGGGTTGGAAGGTCGGGGAGTAAGGCTTCCCCCTCAACCACAGGCACCAACCCTCTGGAAAAAACACGCTCTCTACTGGTGCTAGATGGTAAGGCATAATCCATTACAACGCCCACTACGACATCATTATCTTCGCTAGAAGAAATTGTTTCTTCAGGGCGGGCAACTTGCGAAGCTGAATCAGGCACATTATCGTTTTGGTGGCTGAGGGCTCCATATGCAGGGTTTTCTATCGGCGTGCCCATGACAACTGATCCTGGAGAGGGTTGCCCTGCTATAACTGATTTGGCGCGATGTCTTTTCCGAAAGCCGAAGCAACAACTTACAGGAGGCTCAGCATAGGCAGCTGTGCTCGCTTCGTCTGGCTGCCTTGCTTGTATCTCATGTGCACAGCTTGGGGAAAGCGTGAAAAATGCTGTGTAGAATAAAGTATGAATAGGCTTATGCATTTGGACCTCGTGATTTTTGATATGTTACAGTAAACACATTAACATGATGTTAATAATCGAAATTCATACTTAAAGTCACGCGTTTGTAGAAAATCGAACATCAAAACTGTAAGGTAAACAAAGACAGAATGAACAATATAACCGTAATCCCTGGGGATGGCATTGGCCCCGAAGTGGTGGATGCCACAATACAACTGCTAAAGCACATGAACTGCCCTCTTGCGTTTGAGTATATTGAGGCTGGCGAAGAAGCATTTAAGGCAGGCTATGTGCAAGGTATTTCGGATGAGGCTTTGCAGATAATCGTCAAAAACAAGGTAGCCCTCAAGGGGCCTATAACCACCCCCGTGGGTTACGGGGCGCAAAGTATTAATGTGTTTTTACGCAAGCATTTTCAGACGTACGCAAATGTGCGTCCCATTAAACTTTTGCCGGGGATCACCACGCCATATTCAGGTCGGGCGATCGATTTTATTTTAGTGCGCGAAAATATTGAGGATTTGTATGCGGGGATTGAATTTGATGCCCCCGGCGGAGCGGCTATTGCCTTAAAAATTATGACGCCAGAAGGTTGTGAGCGCGTGTGTCGTAAAGCGTTTGAACTAGCCCAACAGCAAGGTAGGCAATCCGTGCATTGTGCCACGAAAGCCAATATTCTTAAAAAAACGGAAGGGCTTTTGAAGCGCACTTTTGAGCGAGTGGCGCCTAATTATCCTAGCATAAAAGCACACCATATAATTGTGGATAACTGTGCTCACCAAATGGTGCGCCAACCGGAGCAGTTTGAAGTGCTGGTTATGAGCAACATGAACGGCGATATTCTATCTGACTTAGGCTCTGGTCTTGTGGGCGGCTTGGGTGTGGCGCCCGGGATGAACCTAGGAGATGATGTGGCCATTTTTGAGCCAGTGCATGGCGCAGCCCCTGATATAGCCGGGCAAGGATTGGCCAACCCCACTGCCATGATCCAAACCGCTGTGCTCATGTTGAAATACATCGCTATGCATGATGAGGCCACTGCATTAGAAGAGGCCCTATTTAAAACATTAGAGGCCGGGGTGTTAACCACCGACCTGACTCCTAAAGGAGCTGGAGTTTCGACCCAGCAGTTTGTGGATGCGGTAGCTCAATATTTATAGCTGAACTTCCTACCTTGAGGTTTAGATCCATCGCTTGGGAACACCCTATAAAATGGATTAGGTTGCAGTTAACGCTATCAGAGCAAGAGATTTACGAAGATCTCCGTTCTGGGTGCTGTATCAATTCTGCCTTTGTCCCCATGATGTAGCGGGTAATGGAGGCGGTGTCGGAAGGGAAATTAGAGAAGCATCTTAAGCCTTGCCAAGGGAAGAATAATTACCGTAACGGGAAATCCGTTAAGAACGTTAAAAGTAGCATGGGGCCCTTCGAACTAGCCCAACCCGAGACCGTCACACGCCTTTAGCGAGGCTTGTGCCTGCGCTTGAACAGCTTACACCAACCCACGCCAATGACTTCCCCTGTGCGGTTTAACCCGTTGCAGCACCTCCGCAACGGGAAACTTGCCGAAGGGCTTAGTCTTAATGCTCAAGCGAGAGCAACCCTCTCGCGCAACCAGTTTTCTGGTGCGCTTAGTGGCAGCCTGAAGTTAAGTTTCTAATATTGTTATTCTGTTTCCTGAAAGCCCCGCCATGTTGCGGGGCTTTTTTGCTAGGATGCTTCTGTTCCGGCGTCCTTATATAATGCTGGCATTTTTGTGTAAAAGCTCTTCTGCATAGTGAATGTTTGTTTGCGGCAGGTCTGCTAAGCCCAAACACTCCCGTAACCGGGCTGTTTTTTTAATGAGCTCTTCAGCGCAGCAAGGGTAGGGCAGGTTAAATTTAATATAGGTGCCCAACTGTGATATATAATCAATCTTAACCACAACCCCATCACAGTTAAAAATCTCATAACGTTGGGAATAATGAATAAGAGGCTCCACGCCCTGCAGTTGAAATACCTGTAGGAGCTTGAACCCGTCTTCAACGCCGATCTCAGTTAGGGCGTGGGGAGAGGTGCGTGAGCTGTATATACTGCTAACCTCATTCGTCAGAATCACGTCTTTGTTTTCCGAAACGATGATGGCAAGCAACTCAATAAACGTAGTGGGCGTCGTGATGCTGGCTTCTTGGGTTTCATCCTTTTCATAGCGAAGAAAAATATTTTGGAGTCTACCAGAAGCCGCAAACTCCCCTGTACGGCTGAGGTGATATAAAACATTGGCTGTACGAGGGGAGTGTATTTTGTATGTTAATCCTGCCCCTAATGCGATCTCACTAAGTGATGGGAGGGCCTTCCCTAAGGCAGGTAAAGCCTCTTGTTGTTGGGTTTTTCCCTCTTGTTCTTTCCGAGCGCTTAAGTGTTTCTTGTTGTCCTCGGGTTGTAATAAATGTGCGTACATATCGTTCCCTTTATTAACAACAAGTTAAGCGATATTTTTATAAAAAGTAATCCCGAAAAATACCCTACGGGATTTTTACGTAGACATTCGGAGGGCCTAAGTAGGTGTGTAAATGGTCTGCTTATCATCGTTCTGCCCCTATCTTGCACAAGATATAATATTTCTTTTGGCTCATGGCTGAATTTAAAGCTTAAAGGCAAGCGTAAGTTTGTCAAGAGCGCCCCGGGCCCCTGCAGATTTTATGCATATAAAATCGAAGGGAAAGGGCAACCTTTACAAACAAGCGCTTTGAGCGACAATGCAGCTGAGCGAAAAGAATGCCCTGCTGAACGCATTAGGTGCATCAATTTTTTCTTGCAATTATTTTATTAGTGAGTATTATCGCAACAGATCAAGCGGGCGTAGCTCAGGGGTAGAGCACAACCTTGCCAAGGTTGGGGTCGAGGGTTCGAATCCCTTCGCCCGCTCCAGTAAAGAATCCCACTCATCCAAATAAATTTAACCTCCTATTAACACTTCCTTCGGCATACTTCATTAAGATGTAAGAAGTGTAATGACCGTAAAAAATAGCGCAACGTTGGTAGACTATTATCATAACGAGCTCGGCTACCTTAAAAAAGCGGGCCGCGATTTTGCAAAGGCCTACCCTAAGGTGGCGAAGCGCTTAGATATCAGCGAAGAGGAAATTCGTGACCCCCATGTAGAGCGACTGGTCGAATCATTCGCATTTTTAACGGCACGCTTGCAGAAACAAATTGATGAGGACTTTCTAGAACTGGCGCAGCAATTACTCAATGCGGTGTATCCTCAGTTCAGCACGCCGGTGCCGTCCATGTCAGTGGCGCAGTTTTTTCCTGACTCTTCGAAAATGAAATCGCCTAAAGGGCAAATGATCCCAAAAGGCACCACCCTCGAAATTAAAAGCGCTGGTGGTATTCCATGTAAGTTTCAAACCTGCCAAGAAAGCACCTTATGGCCCCTTAAGATAGAAGAGGCTAAAATTGTAAACTTATCGGCCTATGATATAAAGATTCCTAAGCTGAAAAACCGTAATGCTCTTTATGTTAAAATAAAACGTATGGGCCCCGACTTACGCAAACTGCAACTTGATAAACTTAGCTTCTATTTAAGTGCACCGCAGCCGTTGGTGGGTAAGCTGTATGATGGCTTGTTTCAAGAAACGTTGCCTGTGTTGGTTAAGGGCGATAAAGAACCCAATATTCACGTGAAGCCTCAGCTTAAATCGGCCCCAGGGGGGCTAGGGTTAAATGAAGATGCTCTGCCATATCCCGGCAATGCACACCCAGCTTATCGCCTGCTTATGGAGTATTTTATTTTCCCGAAGAAGTTTAACTTTATAAACGTGAAAGGCCTTGGGGCTGTGGAGGCCTCGGACTATATTGAGCTATACTTTCCTTTGTCTTATGCGGAAGATAACGCAGGGCTTGAAATCGCGCCAGATAACATAAAACTCGGCTGTGTGCCCATCGTAAATCTATTTACCAAAACCGCTGAGCCTATAAATTTGGATTATAAAAACACCCACTATAAACTTATTGGTGACAAACGTTATGAGAAGTATACCGAGGTGTATGCCATTAATAAAGTGACAGCTGTTTCGGAAGACCGTCCCGAACCTCAAACCATTTCGCCCTATTACGCTTACTCGTATAACGATGAGGCTTTAGGTACATCACGTTTTTGGCATGCCAGCCGCAAAGCCGCTGAGGCCTCTGACACGGTGACGAGCGAAACCTATTTGTCTTTTGTGGATCTAAAAATGAACCCGCTCAAAAGCAAGCCTCAAACAGTTTACGCTTATACATTGTGCACGAATGGCACGTTGCCGGAGAGCATCCCGGCGGGCGCCACCCTTACCTCCTCTCTAGCCTTGCCTACACTGGCTATAAAATGTATTGAGTCCCCTAGCGCGCCTATTCCGCCGGTGTTTACGGCCGACGCCTATTGGCAGGTAATTAGCCACCTCAATGTGAGCTTGCTCTCCCTGAAAGAGTCGGGCCTTGAAGGTTTAAAAAGCATGCTCAAAATGTATGCGCGCGGGCAGAGCGCCAAAGCGGTTGAAGCCATTACCAGTATTACCTACGAACCCTGCGTACGACGACTGCTATCTGATAGCTGGCGGGGGTTTGTGAAAGGCACTCAAGTAAAACTGCGACTTGAAGGAGAGCTCACAAAAGAAATATGCTTAAGCCAATTTGGGAATGTGTTGCGCCAGTTTTTTGCGCTGTATACGGACCTTAACTCATTTACTGAACTTGAACTCTATAAAGAAAAGGATGACACACCATGGAAACAGTGGCTACCCGCCAGCGGCAGTCAGGAACTACTGTAGGCGCCACCCTTTTTAAACGACCGTATGAGTTTACGTTTTTGCAAAGCGTTACGTTGATGCAGCAAATTTTTAAGGGTAGCGTCCCTGTGGGGAAAGGCAACGACACAAGTAAAGAGGCCGTTAAGTTTGTGGCACACATAGCTTACGGCGTGCCCTCTAGCGACATCTATGCCATTCACTATAGCGAAAAACCACCCTTTAAGGTGGAGATGAATTTCCTCACCATCGCCGGCCCCCAAGGCCCCTTGCCACAGCCTTACACCGATTTGGTATATGAACAACAGCGGGCTAAAAACAATAGCTTAAAAGACTTCTTAGATATCTTTAACCATCGGTTGGTTTCCATAGCGCATCGGGTACAAGTTAAAACCAACCCCATCGTTAGCCTCGCCCCTCCAGAAGATAGCACTGTCGGGAACGTGCTAACCAGTTTATGCGGCCTAGCCCACACGGAAGTGCTGAAAGATCAGCCTTTAAGTTTAACATCTCTTCTGAACTATACACAGCTTTTGTGGCAAAAGCCCCGTTCGGCGGCGGGGCTGCAAACCCTTCTTACCGACTACTTTAAAATTCCTGTGTTGGTCAAGCCGCTCATTGGTATGTGGGAGGAGATACCCCAAAAGTACCGCACCACCTTGGGCGATAAACGACGCGGGAAAAATCATATGCTTGGCACGACGGCGTTTTTAGGCTGCAAGTTTTGGAACCAAGCTGACCTGGTGAACATCGAGCTTGGCCCCCTGCCGCTGCATGTATACCTAACGCTTCTGCCAAATGGGCATGCGCACAAGGTGTTGTTATCACTTATACGCTTTTACTTAGGGCCGCGCACAAAATATAAACTACACCTCAAGCTTGATAAGGGTGACGTCCCACGGTCTTACCTGCAGGCGCTTAACCCCTTTGCTTTCGACACCCACCAAGAGGCAAAATTAGGATGGACAAGCTTCTTACAATGGGGCACATTAGAAAACGAAAAAGTGAGCGTACACATCCATGTGGATGAATCTTCCACCTAACATTCTGACTCAGCTGGAACCAGCTGTTACTCCTATGTTTATTTCACTCATTAGCGCGTGGGCCGCGCAGTTGCGTTCGTCGGAAAACACCGTTTTAGCTTACGTAGGCGACATCAAACAAGCCTTGCTCTTTTTGAGTCAGCACCAAGGCAACCGCATAACCATTAAGGACTTCTGCGGTTTTAGGGCGGCAGAGTGGCGTGCCTGGTTAACCGACCGCATCCGACGGGGGGTTAAACACCGCTCTAACAAACGGGCTTTAGCAGGGTTACGCAGCTTTAATAATTTCCTCTTTAAAAATGAGGGCAAGCAGTGTGCAGCGTTGAATGATATAGAATTACCTAAAACACCCAAATCACTCCCGCGTCCTATTCCGCTGGAAAAGACGCTACCTTTGTTAGACACAGCGCTTCACGAGGAGCCCTGGATAAACGCCCGCAACAAAGCTCTCTTCTATTTGCTCTACGGGTGCGGGTTGCGTATTAGCGAGGCCCTACAACTAAATGGCGACACACTCCCTTTAGGTGACAGTATCAAGGTGTTGGGTAAAGGGAATAAGGAGCGATATGTGCCTTTACTGCCAAAGGTGAAAGAGGCCGTTGAAGCCTATGTAAGCATTTGCCCTTACCCCATGGAAAATAACCAACCGCTGTTTCGTGGCGCCAAAGGCGGACGGCTTTACCCCCAAGCGGCTTCGGCCATTATTCGTAAATTGCGGGGCCTATTAGGGCTTTCGGATAGCGCCACCCCCCACGCCTTGCGTCATAGCTTTGCCTCACACATGCTAGCCAGCACAGATGACCTGCGGGCTATTCAAAAGCTTATGGGGCATAGTAGCCTTAACTCAACACAGGTGTATCTCGAAATTGACTCAACGGCACTACGCCATACTATTGAAAACCTACACCCACGCGCTCGTGGAAAGTAGGTTTTAGTCCCAACACGCGGTTGCAAAATCTATTTACCTTGACGCCTGCATCTTGGGGTGTAATATTAATAAATTCTAATTTAAAGGTAATTGTGCAATATAAACGGCAGTATTTAATAGGCGTCTTTTGGATGCTAAGTGTTGTATTCTTTAGCGCGCTTAATGATGTTCTTATGCGCCTAGGGGGAGAGCGCCTGCCTGATTTTCAGGTGGTGTTTATGCGTTTTGCTTTTACGCTCATAACATTAGTGCCCTTTGTGTTGCGGCAGCATAAAGACATTAATACAAATCAGTTTGGGCTCCACGCTAGCCGTGCGCTTATTTGCACGGCCGCGATTATATGTAGCTATTTTAGTGTGAAGCATTTGCCGCTTTCGGTGGTGACAACGCTGTTTTTTATTCAACCTCTGTTCTTTTTACCGCTGGCGAAGGTGGTGTTGGCCGAACATATTGGCTCAGCCAGGGTGCTCGCTACGGTGATAGGCTTTGTGGGGGTGTTTATTACAGGCTTTAACCCTGACACGCAAACATGGGCATTTAACCCCTATATGCTTTACCCGCTAAGTGGGGCGTTGCTTTATGCCACCGTTGACGTGATCACGAAGCGTATGGTGAACCAAGAAGAATCCACGCTGGCGATGCTGTTTTATTTTGCATTGGTGAGCACGGTTGCTACGGCGGCGTTTGCTTTGCCGTGGTGGCAGGCGCCTACGCTTAATGAGTGGTTAACCATGGCCGTTTTAGGGGTGAGTGCCAACCTTATTCAGGTGGGGTTGTTAAAGGCGTTTGCCGCTACAGAAGCCTCGTTGCTGTCGCCATTTAAATATACCGAAATCATATTTTCCGCCACCTTTGGGGTGGTGTTTTTTGCCGAATGGCCTACCTTGTATGTGCTTTTAGGAGCGCTATTTATTACTCTAAGCAACTACTATGTAACACGCCACGACCCATATGCGCATGATTAGCCGTTAATGGTTATCAATAAGCTTCTCAAAAAACTTATAAAAAGTTTGTAAAAAAACTTGACTTTATAGAAGGTGTGCCTACAACTTTTATATAAAAGGAGATTAGAGATGAAACTTATTAAAACTATTTCAATTGCAACATGTGCCCTTAGTATAAACGTAGCTGCTGATTTAGGTGGTTATAATGAAAATGATTATATTGCAAGTACATCCAGTTTGTATAGCCGCTATAGTGGCGGGGGTGGCGGGGGTGGCGGAGGCGGTGGGAGCTCCTACATCCCTTCATCACCTGTGGCTTCAACTGTCAGCCGTGCTTCTTATTCGGCTAGCAGAGGGGCAGTTGTGAGTGCTCTTACGGGGGCGGTGTCTTCCACTAGCACACCCACAGCGCTTGTGAAGGCCATTAATGGACGTGACGCAGCGCAGGTAGCTAAGCTCATGAAGTATCCAACCCTAGTGCAACCAGCGGAGTTTCTAGAGGGATGTTCTGCAGCTTTAAGGGCAAATAACAAATCCATGTTCGGTGAGTTGGCCAAATGGTACAGCTTAAGAAGCAATAAACCCTTGGGAGACGCGATGATGTTGGCTGTAAAGGAGAATTCGGATGATTTTCTCAAAGCGCTTCTTCTAAATGATAGAGTTGAGCAAGAACATATCGTTGACGCTTATATTGCAGCTGTGGAAACTAATAAGATATCAGTTCGAGAGTTTTTGCTAAGTAGTGAGGTTTTCACAGAATCTGGTAGAACATTGCTGCTTCAAAAAGCCTATGAAACTCTTCCTTCCTATGAGCTTACAGCTCTAATAGGCAAGTTAATCGAGGCAGAAAAAATTAAGCACAGGGGTACACCTTATTCGTTGAGTAGCGCGCGCAACATGTCGTGGCTTCAGGATGCATTAATTTCTCTTGCAAAAAAGGCCGTTAAAAAGAAAAACACGATTTTGCTTGATGATCTAGTCGATGCGCTAGAAAATGCCTCCTTCGATAAAGATGAGGCTTGTGAAACAATCTTGCTCGAGGCAATTAAACGCAATGATTTTGGAACTTTTAAGCTTTTCCTCGGTTCGCCAAGAATCTCAGAAGGTGTGAAGCGCTCAATTATGGAGCGGCTAGTATCTAGGGGGGCTTTTAAGCCTGTATTGATCGAAACCATAAATGCTATGGAAAGGCCTAAAGCAGCTGTTTTTTCGGCAGTGAAAGACTGCATCTATCAAATGAGGCTTGCAGATTCTGACGAAAAGTACCAGCGCTTTTTAACGGGTTCGTTACATTTGGTGGGCCGATACTTTGTCACTAGTGAGGCTTTAGACAACGAGGCCTTAACGCTATTGTTTGATTACGCCATGAGTGAGCGTGTGAATGGGGTTATCAAAGAGTTGCTAACGCAACTTGAGATCCGCCCGCATGAAATGGAGGCGTTATTTTTGCGGGCCCTTGATCAAGGTAAGCTCCGGGTGGCAAGGGCTGTATACCATGAGGGCAAAATGAGTGAGCAAAGAGGGGTAGAAAACTTTCTAAGCAAGCTTATTGTGAAGTTTGCTGCACGAAACAACCGTGAGCTGGTCCATTTCTTAAGAGAGTTTGGTGTAAATTTAACTGATGCGCAAGATGAAGATGGTAATACAGCAATGCACTATGCTGCTTTTAATAAAGACCACGTATTGGCCAAGTTTATCGCGGCGAATTCTGGTACAAATATAATGAGGTTAAAAAATAAGGAGGGCAAGACGCCTGAGGATGTGTGGCCAACAATTGGCGAAGGGTTATTTCAAAAGATAAAAAGCTCGGGTATCTTCGATATCAATTGGTATGGTCCAAGCGGAAACTGCTAGTTTACCTACTTATTTTTTGTACTTCTAAGAGAGGCTGTTATATATGGCCTCTTTTTTGTGTTCAGTACTTTAAAAACAGCCTCTCGTCTAAAGGGGGAAGCTTTCCCCAAGGAAAACCTCTTGTGTATACGTAGCAAACCTTTTATAACGGTTATTATGAATAACTTTAATTATAAGGATTGAGCATGCTACATTTGGTATCGCAGTTTCTTGAGGTAGCACTCTACGTGGTTATTATTTTTTCGCTTATCGTGTTTATTCACGAGTTAGGTCACTTTATACCTGCACGGCGTTTGGGCGTAAAAGTAGACGCTTTTTCTATTGGTTTTGGCAAGGAGATCTTTGGCTTCTACGATAAGCACGGTACGCGCTGGAAATTTTCTTTGATCCCTTTGGGTGGCTATGTGCAATTTTTTGGAGATGATGACCCGGCAAGTCAGGGGGCTGATAATATCCACAATATGTCGGAAGAAGACAAAAAGAAATGCTTGCACTTTAGGCCTGTTTGGCAACGCGTTTTGGTGTCGCTTGGCGGGCCCCTGGGTAACTATGTTTTAGCCTTTGTAATGGCCACCTTTGTTTACAGTTTTATGGGGCAGCCAGCTCAGGCACCTGTAATCGGATATGTTGTGCCGAACTCATATGCCGCTGAAATAGGCTTGCAAAAAGCGGATGAAATCAAAACCATCAACGACCAAGAGATTACAGAGTTTTCACAAGCTCAAAAGATGATGGCCCGTGAGCAAGAGCTGCGTATCGAGGTGATGCGAAATAAAGAGCTGCAGATTATTAACTTTAAAACCGCCACCCCTTTTGAAAAAAGCCCAGCTGCGATGGGTCTCGCCCCACGCTTGGAGTTTGATTTTCATAACCCCGAAGGACTTGTGCAAGGGGCCAAGCATGCTGCTTTATTTGTAACCCATGTGACCAAGCAGATCATGTACACCATTGGGAACCTAATAATAGGGAAGGGGAGTTCTGATAGTTTGTCCGGTCCGGTCGGTATCGCCCGCGTTATTAAGCAGGCCAGTGAGACTGGTTATGATACTTTAGTGATGATCACTATTTTGCTGTCTATTAGCTTAGGTTTTTTCAATTTGCTACCAATGCCACCGTTAGATGGGGGGCACATCATGCTAGCCTTGATCGAAAAAATGCGCGGAGGACGCCGCCTTTCTAAAAAAGTAGAAGAGCGTATTTTCGCCATTGGCATCAGTTTAGTGGTAGCGCTTATGCTATTTTCAACTTTTAAAGATTTACTCAAAATTGGAGAATAAGGATTTATCTCATGTTTCTAAAACACGTTAAAAATACAGCCTTAGCAACAGTGTTTGGTGCTCTTATTTGTGCCGCACCTTATGCAAAAGAGGTAAAAAAAATCACCGTTAAAGGAAATGTCCGTTTAGAGGCGGAGGTTGTGAAGTCATACATCACAAGCTTTGTTGGGAAAGATATTGATGAGGATGATATCAGCGATGATCTTCGCAACCTTTATGAGACGGGGCGTTTTGAAAACGTAGAGATAGACTTTGTTAACGATAACCTTATTATCAAGGTTCAAGAAAACCCTTACGTCAACACCATTAAAATAGTGGGCGATGAAAAGGCAGTTGGTACAGCTGAAGTAGCCTTAAAGGAAATCCAGCTTAAAGAGCGCGACATCTTTAGCAAAGAAAAGCTGAACGAAGCGATTCGCACTTTGCGCGCCATTATGCGTGTTACCGGTTACTACCAAGGCAAGGTGTCGCCCAAGATTGAGCGTCTTAAAGACAACCGCATAAATCTGTTTTTTGTGGTAGATGCGGGGGCTCAATCTCGTATTCGTGAGATAAAGTTTATGGGGGCCAATGTTTTCTCTGAAAGCGAATTAAAAGACCATATCGATAGTAAAGAAGACACGGTTTTAAACTTTATGGCGCCTACAAAGATATATGACCCGCAACGTCGTATACCTGATTTAGAAAAATTACGCCGCTTTTATTTTAAAAAAGGGTATCTGGATTTTGAAGTTGAGCGAACTGTTACGGAGCTCAGCACTAACCGTCGCGACTTTTATATTACACATTATATAACGGAAGGTGAGCGTTATAAAGTTACAGATGTAACTTATACATCTGACATCAAAGAGCTGCCGCGTAAGAAGTTGCTGAAGGATGCAAATTTTGAAAAAGACGAGTGGTACGACGAATCCGAGGCAGAAGCCGAAACAAACCGACTAAATGAGCTTGCCATGGAAAAGGGGTTTGCATTTGTTGATGTGCAGAAGAAGCTCGTCAAGGATGAAAAAAACCACACGGTGGCCGTGAATTTCCACGTAGGCAAGGCCGACAAGGTTTACATAGAGAAAATTATTATAGAGGGTAACTATCTCACCAGAGATCATGTGATTTTGCGCGAAATGTTGCTGCATGAAGGAGATGTGTACAACAAAAAGCTTCTTAAAGACTCCATCCGCAATATTAGAATGCTTGGCTTTTTTGAGCCGTCTATCTCTGAGAAAGAGTTAAAAGGTAGCGCAAAAGACAAAGTAAAAATCTTGATTTCCTTAAAAGAAAAACCAGCGGCTAGTTTTTCAATGAACTTGTCGGTTCCCAGCAGCGGTGGTATTGGCGGCGGCATAACACTTGGACACAACAACATTGCCGGTACAGGTGTGCAAGGAATGGTTGGGTTTGAGGGCGCCTTCCAAAAACATGTAAAGGTAAATACAAGTGTAACATTACCTCATTTTATTTTTCCCAAAGTTGATTTCACCGTTGGAGGTGGTTATCAATATGTAAATAGCAAAGAGCAGTCTGATACTTACGCTAACAACTGGGATGGAAGTGGTATCTTTTCAATCCCATTGATGAAAGACTTATCTGCAAATATTGGATATTCTTTTAGCAAGGTAGACCAGCATCCGCTTAAATCCAATGAGTCTCACTCAAAAAACTTCGCTGATCGGAATGAAAATTACATTAGTTCAAGTGTAATATTTGGGTTTAGATTAGATAAGCGCGATAACCCTATTACGCCGCTTTCCGGAGGTATCATAGTAGCGAACTCTGAATTTGCTGGGCTTGGGGGTGATTCTAAGTTCATTAAGTTCACGCTTAACTCTGAATACAACTTCCGCTTCGGAAAAACAGAGATGGTATTAACCATGCGAGGCCGCGGCGGATATATTTATGATTTTGATAAATATATTTATATGAATGATCGCTTTAACATGCCAGCCAAATACTTGCGTGGTATCGGGGGAGAAGGTATAGGCCCTCGCGAAGGCGAGTCTAATAAAAAGCCAACATTCATGCCTGCGTCCGGAAATGGTACAAGCATCGGTGGCACACGTTATTTTGCTGGGTCTGCCGAATTCTCCTTTAGCATGTTTGAAAAGCTAGGCATGCGTGGCTTCGCCTTTACGGACGTGGGTAACCTTTGGGGGCTACCAAAACCCAAAACGTCTGAGCCAAATGATGCGCAAGATGAAGCTGTGTGGGGTGAATCATACGTGCGCTGGACAGCGGGGGCTGGGCTGAAGATGGAACTACCGTTTGTGGGCCACTTAAATGCTGGGCTAGCGTATCCCATCCGTTACAACGAAAAATACGATAAACCTGGGTACTTCTTCTTTTCTATGGGGGCCTCTTTCTAATGAAGAGACTTATCGTGGCGCTGTGGGGCGTGGCCTTTACACTTTCAATGGCTACAGCCCCACTCAAAATGGCTGTTGTAAACCCCATCGTTGTGGGGCAAACGGCCTCATTTTCTAAACGCGTCGATAAATATATCACTGAAAAGCATGCAGCTCTGCGCGAAAAACTAGAACAATTAGAAGATGAGATTGCTAAACAAAACGAAAAGCTCCAGGAGCAAAAAACCCGTGTACCAGCAGTCTCCACGGCTGAAACGGAAGCCGAGCTTAAAGAGTTGAGGATCAAAGCAAGTGGCCTTGTGGAAAAGCACAATGGGATGTTGGAACATGTTCTTAAATTATCAAATGATATGTACCTTAAAGCGTATCAAGAGGCCCTTAAAAAAATTCGTGAGACTAAGAAAATAGATTTTGTCTACAACGCGGATTCACTAGCTAGCTACAACCCCGATAGTTTGCCTGATATAACAGCCGAAGTAGCTGGCTATTTAAACAAGCAGTTAAACCAAGAAGACTTTGAAAAGTTGAAAAAGGAGATCGATGAAAAAATTTAACACCCAAGACATTCAAAAACTCATCCCCCACCGTTATCCCTTTTTGTTGATTGATACTATCGAAGACTACGAGGCAGGAAAATCAATCATTGCAACAAAAAGCGTGTCCATAAACGAGTGGTATTTTCAGGGGCATTTTCCAGAGCATCCAATAATGCCTGGCGTGCTTATTGTAGAAGCCATGGCCCAAGCAGCTGGGTGCTTAATGAAGCTAACCTTAAAAGATGAAGGTAAAGACGCTGAGAACACGCCGATGTATTTCATGCGGATCGAAAATGCCACCTTCAAACAGCCTGTCCACCCGGGCGCTCAGCTTAAGCTTGTTGCTGAGGTGGCACAACGCCGTAGTAATGTAGCTAAGTTTGAAGCTAAGGCTTATGCTGGGGATACACTTTGCACCGAAGCTAAATTCATGGCTATGTTAGCAAAAGCATAGTTTGCCTTCGCCTATGCTCTTCGCGTGTAGGAATCGGGCGTTCAACCTTTAGCGCCAAAGGCGCGTTGTAAAAAGAAGGAAGGCTTGGGGGTGTGCCAGACGCTAACCGAGCCATTCCTTCTCAAGTTCATCCAAATTCTTCTTCTGAATGCCCTGCCTAATATCTTGCATAAGGCTATTCATAAAATACACGTTATGCTGAAGAATAAGCTGACTGGCAAGGACCTCACGCGCCTTAAGCAAATAGTGAATGTAGCTTTTCGAATAGGACACGCAAGTGGGGCAGGCACAGCCCGGCATAATTGGGGTATCGTCTTCTTTGTACTGGCTGTTCATGAGGTTCAAGTGGTCACGTTTTTGGGGGTTAGGATTATATTTCGCTTTTACCAAAGCGCCCCCGTGGCGTGCAATACGTGTTGGGTGAACGCAATCAAAGGTGTCGATGCCATGTTTAATACCGGCAAAAATATCATGGGGGCCGCCTATGCCTAGCAAGTGCACAGGCCTGTCTTTACGTAAATAGCTCATAGTCGTGCCCACGATATCGTGCATCTGCGCTTTCGTGCCGCCTAGGGAGCCACCTACGGCTAACCCAAAAAAGTCTTGCTCATTAACAAATTCGGCAGCAATACGACGTAGGTCTTCGTACACGCCGCCTTGTATGATGCCGTACACTTTTTGATTGCCGTGGGTAAGGGCTTTATACGCGTTAAGGCTGCGCACGCCCCAGCGATGACTGCGATACATGCTTCGTTCGGTGTAGCGTTTATCAACGTGGTACGGCGTACACTCATCCAACACTACGGCAAAATCAACCCCCAGCTTGTGTTGGATCTCCATAGACTTTTCTGGTGTAAGCATATGATATTGCCCATTATAATAAGAGCGGAACTTTGCCCCTTCCTCTGTAATTTTGAGCAGTGTTGTGTTACGTTTTTGTTGGCGTTTGCCTTTTATTTCTTCCGCTACCGAGCCGTGGCCTAAGCTAAAGATTTGAAAGCCACCCGAGTCCGTTAATAAGGGGCCATTCCAGTTCATAAATTTATGCAACCCACCGCGGGCTTGAATAAAATCAGCGCCCGGATTAACATGTAGGTGATATGTGTTAGATAAAACAAACTGAGTCCCCAGGCCTTTCATTGTTTCCATAGTAAGGCCTTTAATGGCTGCTTTCGTGGCGCAAAATATAAAGTTGGGGGTTTCTACGGTGCCGTGAGGGGTTTGTAATAAGCCGCACCTAGCCCCTTCGTGAAAATGAGTTTGTTTAAAAGCGAACATAAAGACGATCTCTCTTATTTAGCAATCAGGTTTTGCGCGTACCCCATGGCCGCAAATTTCTCGCGACGTTGCTTGAGCAAGTCTTTAGGTGAGAGCTTTAAAAGCCGGCTGAGGGCGCTTTCAATAGCATGGCCGGTCGCGCTTATGGCCTCTTCCGCATAGCGATGCGCTGCGCCTAGTTTTTCGGGTATGATATGATCAATAATCTTGAGGTCTTTTAAGTCTTGCGCAGTAAGCTTCAGGGCGGTGGCCGCATCTTCTCGTTTGGCCGCATCTTTCCACAAAATAGACGCACAGCCTTCTGGGGAGATCACCGAGTAAATGCTGTGTTCAAGCATGCATATTTCATTGGCCACTGCTATGGCAATGGCGCCGCCTGAACCGCCTTCGCCAATAATAACGGAAACAACGGGCACCTTTACTTGCAAGCTTACGTCAATGGCGCGTGCGATCGCCTCCGACTGTCCGCGTTCCTCCGCCTCCACGCCAGGGTAGGCGCCGGGCGTATTGATAAATGTAATGATGGGTAATTCAAACTGGTCAGCCATTTGCATTAAACGGGCGGCCTTACGGTAGCCTTCTGGTTTTGGCATGCCAAAATTATGCTTCACCCGGCTGGTGGTGTCATGGCCTTTTTCTTGCCCCATAACCATAATAGGGGTGCCTTTAAAGCGCGCTAACCCTCCTAGCATGGCTGCATCTTCACCGAAGTTGCGGTCACCGGCTAAGGGGGTGAAATCTTCCATCAAACCCTTGATATAATCGGAACACTGCGGGCGGTTAGGGTGTCGGGCCACTTGCACCTTCTGCCACGGTGTGAGGCGATTATAGGTGTATGTAAGTTGTTTTGAAATATTTTTTTCAAGGTTCGTAATTTCATTGGAAACGTTAAAGCTGCCATCGCTGGTTAAGCGCTTTAACTCTTGCAGTTTCGTTTCTAGTTCTACAATGCTTTTTTCAAAATCCAATACATGCATGGTTATGTTCTATCCTAAAAATTGTTCTTTAAGCACTCTGTCCTCCAGGTGCTCGCCAGGGTTGAAGAGTAGCGTAATCTCTTGGGTTGTATCAAGGGAAATGTCAACTTTTAGAACATCCGGCACTTGTTTTGCATCCGCCGTCACGCACAACGGGCGTTTGTGGGGTTGAGAATTATATACCGTCACCACATCTGAATTGTGCAGCAACGCGCCGCGCCAGCGCCGTGGGGTGTAAGGGCAAATAGGTGTTAAGTTTAATAGGTTCGAATTAATGGGCAATATTGGCCCACCAGCAGAGGCATTATAAGCGGTGCTTCCGGCTGGGGTAGATACCAAAACGCCGTCGGCCACAAGTTGGTGGATGCGCCGTTTTTTGTTCACATCAATCCTAAGGTGAGCCGCTTGCGAGGAGGTTCGGTTAATAGACACCTCATTAATGGCAATCAGGTTTGTTACGTCACCATTTAATTTTTTAGCTCTTACGGTAAGCGGATGCAGCGTACACGCTTGCGCTTGCTCCAGCATACCTAGCAGGTTATCGGCTTGGCAGTCATTCATCAAAAAGCCCACACGCCCAAAGTTAATGCCATAAAAAGGTTTGTTGTAATGATGATACTCATGGAGCATGTTCATCATAAAACCATCGCCACCTAAAACCACAAACACATCCGCATCGTTTGGTTTGCACCTTGCTATACCGTTAAAGCGCTTAAAGTTTTCTTGCGCCGTTCTTTTTCTTGATACGAGAAAGCAGATATTCATGGGGCTACTGTGCCTCAAGTTTTGTGCGAGAAATCCGTTTCTGTATCTCTGTTTGCAGTGCGGGGTCGTTTGCAGAAATGTATATCCAGTTATCCTTAGCGCAAACGTTTTTAAGGCTGGAGTCGTTGTGCACAACAATGTCAGCGCCTTTTAATTTAGCCATTAACCCAGCGTATGATTTCACATGGTGATGAGAGTGGCAATGCGCGCCATGCGAGCATGAGTGCAAACTTACAAACATCACCTTTACATTATTAGAATGTTGCATAGCTTTAACTGTAGCCTGGTAAAGTTCTTGGTTATCCACCACTTTAATAAGGGTGGCATTTGCACTGACCAGGCTGATGATAAAACTAAGGCAAAAAGCCCATGGGGTCCGCACTTTTTTCTCCTTTACGGATTTCAAAATGAAGTGATTTATTGGCAGTGGTACCAATCACCTGGCCGCAGTAAACTTCGTCGCCGACTTCTACTTTGGAGTTAGCGAGCTTGCCGTAAGCTGAGATGTAATTGTTGTCATGGCGAATCAACACAATATGCCCTAAGTCAGCGTTTACTTTTTTGCTAAATTTAACCACACCCTGCCGGGCCGCTTTAACGGGGCTGTGCTTGGCTGTTTCAATAAGAATATGGTTATGAAACTCTCCGTTAGGTTGCCGACCGAATTTCTTTAGAACTTTACCTTGAACAGGCCATTGATAGCCCTCGTTTACCACCGGCGGGATTGGATTTGCTTCAACTGTTTTGGTTGGTGTTTTTTTAACATCGATGATTGGGGTTAAAGGTTTTAAGGGCTTTAAGGGTTTTAGCTTAGTGGGCGCCGGTTTTGGCGCTGGCTTCGCTACGGACCTGGGCTCTTCGATAGGCTTTTCCACAATGCCGGAAGTAGTGCTGGCTGAGCGAATTTTGTTGATCATGGCATATTTACGGATGATCTCACTAATATTGCGATCAGCACGTTCTTGCGTAGACCCTATGGTAAGCTCGTTCTTGGGCGCCGCCTCAATGCTTTCTACGGGGGTAGGGGCGTTGTATTCTCCTCCGCACCCTGCAAGCGCAATTAACAAACCTGTATAAACTAACTGTAATTTATTCTTTTCCAATGTGTGTTACCCCATTCATATATGGTACCAATACTTCTGGTATTGTAACAGAACCGTCTTCATTCTGGTAGTTTTCTAACACAGCTACCAATGTGCGACCAACCGCCAACCCCGAGCCGTTTAAGGTGTGCACCGGTTGTGTTTTTCCATCATAATCCTTAAAGCGGGCTTTCATGCGACGTGCTTGGAAGTCACCACAGTTGCTGCAGCTTGAAATTTCACGGTAGGTTTTTTGTGAGGGGAGCCACACTTCTAAATCATATGTCTTGAGCGCCCCGAAACCGATGTCACCCGTGCATAGCAGTTGCACGCGGTAAGGCAAATCTAAGCGTTTCAAAATCTCTTCGGCACACGCCGTTTTACGCTCTAACTCTTGGTTGGACTCCTCGGGTGTGACAATCGACACCAACTCAACTTTATTAAACTGGTGCAGGCGAATCATCCCTTTGGTGTCACGCCCCGCCGAGCCCGCTTCTTGGCGAAAGCATGGTGTAAGGGCTGTAAGGCGCATGGGGAGTTGCGCTTCAGTAAGTATCTCTCCCGCTATAGTGTTAGTGAGCGTGATTTCGGATGTGGCCGTTAAGTACAAACCGTTGGTTGTTTTAAATTGGTCATCTTCAAACTTCGGCAGTTGGCCGGTGCCGAAAAGTGTTTTTGCATTGGCGAGCACAGGCGGGGCTACCTCTGTGTAACCGTGCTCTTGTGTTTGAACGTCTAGCATAAAGTTACCAAGCGCTCTTTCCAAACGAGCGATCTGCCCACGCAATAACACAAAACGGGCACTCGCTAATTTAGCGGCGGTTGCAAAGTCCATGCCCCCAAGGGCTTCACCAATTTCTTCATGGGGTTTAACATTAAAAGAAAAATCCTTTGGAGCACCATGTGTGCGCACCGTCACGTTATAATCCTCATCATCCCCCACGGGCACCTCATCTGCTACCATGTTTGGTAGGCCCGACAGCAGAGTGTGCAGATCTTCTTCCGTGGCTTTTTGCTCAGCTTCCAAAGCGGGGATCGTTTCTTTGAGTGCATTGCCCTCATCAATCAGCACAGTTAAGTCGGCTTCCTCACCGCTAGCGCGCGCCATGCCGATGGCTTTGGCTACCGCATTTTTGCGGCTTTGCTGGTCTTGCAGTTTTGTTTTTAACGCACGGTTTTTTTCATCGAGCTCTAATAGGGTGTTAGATTTGGGATCAATGCCACGTAATGCGAGTTTTGCATCAAAAATAGACGGGTTGTCGCGAATAAATTTTAAATCATGCATCTCTTGTTGCCTTGTTATTAGTTGTTTATAGCATTTGAAGAGCTTAAAAACAAAACAAGAAAACCGCAAATTTCTATTCTGTTGCGAGTTTGTTTTGTGGTTTTGAGGGGGGGGTATGGATTATTGAAACTGCAGCACACCTTGCCCATGCAGTAGTTGCACCGTTTCATGCACCGGCAGACCAATCACGCTCGTGTGCGAACCGTTCAGGTGTTTTACAAAAACACTAGCCGGCCCCTGAATTGCATAGCCACCTGCTTTACCTATACCGTCCCCAGTGGTGACATACCACTCAATTTCTTGGTGTGTTAAGCGTTTGAACTGCACGATAGTGGTAACCGTTTTCGTGACGGGTTTATGATTCGGGGTTATGAGGGTGATAGCGCTGTACACGCGATGCCTCCGTCCCGACAGAATATTCAAAAAATGCCTTACATCTTCATTGGTGTGGGCTTTACCCATTATTTGGCGCCGGGCATACACAAAGGTGTCTGCCGTTAAAATAGCATGGGTGGCAGCCTCCTCTAAGGTGGCAGCTAGGTGTTTGGCTTTGGCTTCGGCTATGGCGCGGACAGTTTCGAGGGGGCGGCCTTCAAGATGATGCACCGTTTCATCAATGTCTGGGGAAACAATTTTAGAGGGCGCAATGCCAATGCTGCCCAAGAGCTCTTTACGCCGGGGGGAACCAGAACCTAAAATAAGAGGAATGCGTAATTTCATATTATTTATGACGGAAGGAAATGCGTCCTTTAGTAATATCGTAAGGGCTGATTTCGACCGTTACGCGGTCACCCAAAAGAACGCGAATGCGGTTTTTGCGCATCTTACCCGACATGTTTGCAATGACCTCAGCGTCATTTTCAAGTTTTACACGAAACACTGTGTTTGGAAGAACCTCTTCTACAGTGCCTTGCATTTCAATAATATCTTCTTTGCTCATTCATACTCCATTTAAAGCTACATTTATAGGAGTCCCCCAAATTATGCAACAAAAAACTATGTCACTATTGACAGTGAAAGTGGTGGATGAGGGCTCGAAACAGCAGGGCATTCTTTTCGCTCAGCTGCATTGTCGCTTAAAGCGCTTGTTTGTAAAGGTTGCCCTTTCCCTTCGATTTTATGTGCATAAAATCTGCAGGGGCCCGGGGCGCTCTTGACAAACGCGCTTCGCTTTAAGCTTTAAATTCAGCCATGAGCCAAAAGAAATATTATATCTTGTGCAAGATAGAAGCAGGGTGAGACGGGGGGCAGAGCTTCCGGCTGAATCAGCACATATGCGCTTGTAAAAAAAAGTGGCCTATGGCATAGTGCTAGCACCATATCTCTTAGTTGATGATAGGGCTTAACCGAAAGTAAATGAAGGAGTAAAATAATGGCATCTACAGATATGTCAGTGTTTAACGCAATAGAGAAATCAACAGATGGTAAAGGCGTGTCTCGTGCGCTACGCCGCGAAGGCAAAGTGCCAGCAGTAATGTATGGCGCCGATGGTGAAAATGTATCATTCGCCCTCGAGCTTCGTGAAATTGAACGTGAGCTTCGTAAGAAAAACATTTTCTCACGCTTGTTCGCCGTGAAGGTTAACGGCAAAGAAGAGCAAGCGCTTGTGAAAGACATTCAGTTTCACCCGGTAAAAGACCTTCCGATGCATGTGGACTTTCTTCGTGTAAACGACAACAGCCGTGTAACGGTTTCGGTGCCGGTTCACTTTATTAACCATGACAAATCAATGGGTTTGAAGCGTGGTGGTAGTTTGAACGTGGTGTCTCACCGCATTAATGTGGTGTGTGCACCGGCCAACATCCCTACACGTATTGATGTAGACCTTACGGGGTTGAAAGCAAAAGATAGCGTTGCCACGCGCAATGTGGCCATGCCAGAAGGTGTGGAGTTGGCCCGTAAAAACGAATATACGGTTTGTACTGTTCTACCGCCAAGAGGTATGACGGTGGCCGAAGCCAACCGCGAAGAGTAAGGAATAATGGAGGGGGCTTCTTAGGAGGCCCCTACTTTACACATGCTATTTATTATTGGCTTGGGCAACCCAGGTAATCAATATTTAAAGACTCGTCACAACATAGGTTTTATGTTGTTAGATGAAATAGCTTCAACTCACCCTTTCTCCTCGTTCGCCTCCCAACGCATTAAAGCGCAAGCCGCAACAGGTGAGCTTGCGGGTGTTAAAACCCACCTCATTAAACCTACAACATACATGAACCTGTCGGGCAAAGCGGTGATCCCGCTTATGCAGTTTTATAAACCAGAACGGGACCAGATTTTAGTGGTACATGATGACCTTGAGCTAGCGACAGGCAAGGTACGCATGAAGTTTGGGGGCGGTAACGGCGGTCACAATGGGTTGAAAAGCATTGATAACTCTATAGGCAAAGACTATTGGCGCTTGAGGGTGGGGATTGATCACCCAGGCGATCCAAACCTTGTAAGCAGCTATGTGCTGGGGCAATTTACGCCGGATGAGGCGGCAGTGTTAGATCAGCTTATGCAAGCCATGGCGCGCAACATCCCCACACTCATCCAAGGTGGGTGCTTCAGCAACGATCAATTTTCAACTTTTAGTAATGCAATAAAATAACATGGACCTATTTGATACTGCAAAACCCGCCAAAAATACCAGCTACACCGCCAAAGACATTGAGGTTCTTGAAGGCTTAGAGCCTGTCCGCAAACGGCCTGGCATGTATATTGGTGGCACCGATAATCATGCTTTGCATCATTTGGCTGTAGAGGTGATTGATAACTCTATGGACGAGGCAGTGGCGGGCTATGCGAAAGAGATTGGGGTCACACTGCTAGATGAGCGCACCATAACCATTACTGATAACGGCCGCGGTATCCCCGTTGACCCACATCCTAAATACCCCGAAAAGTCCGCCTTAGAAGTTATATTAACCACACTCCATAGTGGAGGGAAGTTTAGTAATAAGTCGTATAGCACGGCAGGCGGGTTGCACGGTGTGGGGGTGTCGGTGGTGAACGCCTTGTCCGAGCACCTGGAGGTGAAAGTGTTTCGGGATGGCACCGCGTATACACAAACCTATTCGAAAGGCCATGCTACCTCGGGGTTGAGCACAGAACCAGCAGGCCCCCGCAAAAAAGGAACAGCCATCACCTTCACACCCGATGCCACCATTTTTGGGGTTAAAAACACCTTTAACGCCGCCACCGTTTATAACCTTTTAAAGGCAAAAGCCTATCTTTATAAAGGGGTGAAGATTGTATGGCAAACAGCCCCCGCCTTTATTAAAGGGGATAAAACGCCTGAAAAAGAAGTGATTTGTTACCCCAATGGATTGCTAGATTATCTGGGGTCTCTAACGGCAACGGAGAGCTTGCACGCCCACTTTGCGGATGACATTAAGCTGGATAACGGCCGCTTGGAGTGGGCCATAGGCTGGGGAGAAGGCCTAGACAGCAAGCTTTTAAGTTTTTGTAACACCATCCACACGCCCCAGGGGGGAACCCACGAAAACGCGTTTAAGCAGGCAGTGACAAAATCCTTCCGCTCTTTTGGAGAGCGCATCAACGAAAAGAAAGCCACCCAGATAATGGCGGATGACATTTTTGAAAATGTGGTGGCTGTTATTTCAGCGTTTATACCCGAGCCACAGTTTCAGGGCCAAACCAAAGAGAAGCTTCTTAACAAAGAGGTGTCGCGCCCTATTGAAGTGAAGCTGCAAGACTATCTCGATCACTGGCTGGTGACCCACAAAGAC
Organism: Alphaproteobacteria bacterium; assembly: GCA_030433125.1. GTDB lineage: Bacteria > Pseudomonadota > Alphaproteobacteria > UBA6184 > UBA6184 > JAUIKZ01. The sequence continues at coordinate 3,284 of JAUIKZ010000002.1, read as the reverse complement.
ATGGCCGAGCAGCTTTTGCAGCTGGCCATTCAGAATATGGAATACCGCCTGAAACGGCGTCAGCAAAAAGACATTCAGCGTTCGAGTGCCGCTAAGCGCGTGCCTTTACCGGGTAAGCTTGTGGATTGCAGCCAACAAAATCGTGAGGGCACGGAGTTGTTTTTGGTGGAGGGCGACTCGGCAAGTGGCTCGGCGAAGCAAGCGCGCAACCGCAAAACGCAAGCCATTCTGCCCTTACGGGGCAAGATACTCAACGTGGCCACGGCCACTGACACAAAAGCCCTGGCGAACCAAGAGGTGCAAAACATAACGCAAGCCTTGGGGGGTGGAGTGGGAGAGGCCTTTGATGCGGCCAAACTTCGCTATGACCGTGTGATTATTATGACGGATGCGGATGTGGATGGGGCGCATATCTCCTCCTTGTTGATGACTTTCTTCTTTACCAAGATGCGCGCCCTTATTACGGGGGGGCACCTCTATTTGGCGCAACCGCCTTTGTATAAATTAACGGCAGGGGGCAAAACCGTTTACGCGCAGGATGACGAGGAGCGCAAGCAGTTGCTGGACACTACTTTTAAAAAATATACCCATGTGGAGGTAAGCCGTTTTAAGGGCTTGGGTGAAATGATGCCAGCCCAGCTGAAGGAGACCACCATGGACCCCGCGCGACGCACGTTGTTAAAGGTACTTTTAACGGATGAGGCCCTTGATGACACCACGGGCTTTATCGAGAACCTCATGGGTAAAAAAGTGGAGCCACGCTTTAAATTTATTCAAGAGAATGCCCAATTTGCAGAAGAGCTGGATGTGTAGGGACGCCCCAAAAGGCCTCCTTCAATCCCCCCCCTCGATGTCATTCCCACCCTCCTCTCCTATGTCATCCTTTGGGGTGTCAAGAACAGTTTTCATGCGCAGGCCCTAGGGGCAGACAGAGACCCCAAACGCGTGTGAGGGTCTCCGTGCATAAAGAAAGTTTGGGGTCTACTCTGCTACGGAGCCGTTCTATGAAGCGGGTCAAGAGTGACGTCTTCTTCCGCTCCGTCTTCGAGCACTTTTAGGCCGTTGGTGAACATATCTTTTAAGTTCTGCGTGGTAACGGCATCGGTAAATTCCAACCGCAGGCGTGGCCCACCGCTTGGCAGTTTGGTAAGGGTTACTTTATCATTAAACGTAAAGTCGTACCCTTTTAGGGTGAGGGTGCCTTGGGTCACTGAGAGGGCCGGGGTGAAGGTGATGGGTTTAATGCTTTCAGTGGTTTTTGTGGTAAGCTGGTAGCGCTCCTCTTTGCCTAATATAGTGACATCGCCATAGCCTGCCTCTAAGAAGTTGATGGTGATTGCGCTTGCGGCCATCTCAAGCGCTTCACCTGACTTATCATTGTGGGTAACGGTTGTCCCAGAGATAGTCACCCAACCCGTTTTAAACCAGTTGACTCCATCTGCAGGTGCGCTACCCACCAACGCCAACGATTGCCCCCCAACCGGAATAATCCAGTGGTTGTTTTCCACCGTGGTAAAGGTAGCACTTCCATCCGTGCCCCCCCACAAAGGTTCCACATTGCTGTTCCCCTTTAAATACACTTGTAGAGTATTATTGCTCACCGTGATTAGGCTGGTATCTACTTCTCCTACAAGTCCGCCAATTTTGTCGTTACCCATAACCGTCACATTCCGCAGAATGTTCTGTTGTAATAGGCGTATAGTCTCCGGGTCACCGGCCAAACCACCGACGTAGTTATTGCCGCTTATTGTAATGGTTCCGGTTAGGGTGTTATGAGTGAGGTTTCCAATGCCCTGATTGCTATACCCCACCAAGCCGCCTACATCTTCACCACCACTCACGGTGACGGTGCCAGAGAATGTGTTGTGGGTTAAGGTGGCCACATCCCCCCGCCCCACCAAGCCGCCTACATAATCGTTACCACTCACGGTGACGGTGCCACTCAGGATGTTGTGGGTTAATGTGTCAATGGCAGTCAAGCTATACCCCACCAAGCCACCTACACACCCATCCCCACTCACGGTGACGGTGCCACTTAGTGTGTTGTGGGTTAAGGTGTCAATGCCATTAAAGCTATACCCCACCAAGCCGCCTACAGCTTCACCTAAGGCAGAAACGTTTGCCCTTGAGTTTATTCTTCTGATGGCAACCCGTTGAGAGCCATTAAGCTCTCCGATTAAAGCTCCGGTGTCTGCCCAAGTACTACTAAAAGTACTATTTACCTGTCCATTTAATGTTATGTTTTCAAATAAGCAATCAGCATCTGTGGCTTTAACAACACCAAAGGTGCCAGCGTTGTCAGTATTATCAACCTCAATATTTAAGTATAAAGTGTTGCCTAACCCATTAAATGATCCTGAATAGTATTGAGCCCCGGGGTCGTCCCCTCCAGCGATGCCAATGCGGTTGGTGATATAATCTGGGTTATTACTATCGTCCTTAAAAGTAGCCCCCAAGGCATAGTTTTTGCTCCAGTAGGTGCCCCAGTAGTTGGGGTCACCACCATTAACTGATGTGGTGGTAGCCACCTTGTTCCACTCGGCCACGCTGTTAATAAGGTAATATATTTTAGGACTGCCAGCAGGGGATGAGCCATACTCAATGGCTGTAGTCGTGGCTGGGTCATTATAACCCGGCCTTACGTACACCTGCTCCTCGGCGTCGTCCCAGGGGTTTTTGGCACGTATCCACATCTCTTGGCGGTTGGCAATGTCACTCCAAGCCCCCGTAGCTTCTTTATTAAATGTGCCGTTAAATTCCAGTTTAGACCCCGTGTGGAGTATGAATGTGCCATTAGCATGGATGGTGCCACTATCGTTCCCCGTATTAAACTCCAGGTTCCCCGGCTTGTTCCAGGTGAGTGTTACATCCGTGTCTTCACTGCCAATATTAATCTCGCCGGTGCCAGTACCATTCCCGGCTATGAAGCGAAGCATATTGGCAGCTGATACGCCGCTAAAATCGAGATCACTCAAAATGGAAATGCTATTGGTGGCAGTGATGTCAAGATCAGCGGTGAGGGCTTCCACAATTTGAGCTGGTTTTATGCGTTGGGTGCCCGTGTCAGCAAGTACAGTTGCTAGGTCGTCTGCGCGGCCGTCATCTGCAATAATCAAATCATCTACACCCCACACAAGTCCCAACGTGGCTACCGTGCTTAACGCGAGCTTCTTTAACATACTATTATCCTCTTTGTTGCTTTTAATGGGGCCAGCTTAGAGCAAGAGGGTTAAGAAAAGGTTGAGGGGTGTGGCTCCCCTCCTCGTGAATAGGAGAGGGAGGAG
>JAUIKZ010000057.1 GCA_030433125.1 Alphaproteobacteria bacterium | reverse complement strand
ACCACTTTTCCCTCTTCGGTTGAATACAACTTACACAATCTATCTGATAGACCCATCTGCAAACCATTAAGCTGATTGATAACGCGATAAAAACACCGTCCTTCGTCGGTTTCGTTCTCTAATCAGAACCGTTGCTACGGCTAACATGCGCCCCACAACGGTTTAGCTTGTCTTCAATGTGTTCATATCCCCGGTCAAGGTGATACACGCGATTCACGGTGGTGGTGCCTTCGGCGGCTAGCCCTGCTAACACCAACGACACAGAGGCTCTTAAATCTGTGGCCATAACCGGGGCGCCTTTTAAGGCTGGCACACCTCGCACCACAGCGGTTTCACCCTGCACCTTAATGTTGGCGCCCATACGCACAAGCTCCGGTACGTGCATATAACGATTTTCATAAATGCTCTCACGTATAATCGACGTTCCTGCCGCCAGCGTCATCAAGGCCATAAATTGGGCTTGCAGGTCAGTGGCCAAGCCAGGGTAGGGTTCAGTCACTACATCCACGGGCTGGATCGGGCCGTCGCGCCAAATGCTAAACCCGCCGTTATGTTCTTCCATAATAGCGCCCGCTTTTTTGAGAGGCTGTGTTAAGCCTTGAATCAAGCTAAGTGACGTGTTGCGCAAGGTGAGCTTACCGTTGGTCATGAGGGCGGCCACTGCGTAGGTACCTGTTTCAATGCGGTCGGGTAAAATGCTGTGGGTGCAACCGCCCAAATTGCTCACCCCTCGAATGGTGATGGTGTCTGTGCCGGCCCCCACAATTTTAGCGCCCATAGCGTTGAGCATCTCGGCAAGGTTCACAATCTCTGGTTCATGGGCCACGTTTTTCAGCACCACTTGCCCTTTTGCAAAAACGGCCGCCATGAGCAAGTTTTCGGTCCCCCCTACGGATGGAAAGGGGAGGGTATATTCACACCCGCTTAACCCACTGGGGGCTTTTACAGTGACATACCCTTCATCTAACGTTACCTCGGCACCCATGGCTTTTAAGCCGTCAAGGTGAATATCAATGGGGCGTGTGCCAATCGCACACCCGCCTGGCATAGAGACGTGGGCCACCCCTGCGCGGGCCACTAAAGGCCCCATCACTAACACGGAAGCGCGCATTTTGCGCACCAATTCATAGGGGGCTGTGGTGGCTTTTATGGCGGTGGTTTTAATGCGTAAGAGACCCGCTCTAAATTCGCAGGTGGCGCCTAGGTGTTCCAACAAACTGATGAGCGAGCGTACATCCAGCAACTTGGGCACATTTCGCAACACCACCTCTTTGTCGGTTAACAGTGCCGCACACATGATAGGTAATACGGCGTTTTTCGCGCCGCTTATGTATATGGTGCCGTTGAGGGGCGTGCCGCCAACTATGTTTAATTTATCCATGATGCGCCTACAACCTTGGTGTTGTCACGCCGCGTTGCAACATATATTTACCATTGCGGTCTTTATAAGACGTTTCGCAGGTCTGATCGCTTTTTAAAAATAAGAACTGGCAGGCCCCTTCATTCGCGTAAATTTTGGCCGGCAAGGGGGTGGTGTTCGAAAACTCCAGGGTTACGTGCCCTTCCCACTCGGGTTCCAGAGGGGTCACGTTCACAATGATGCCGCAGCGCGCATAGGTTGATTTCCCAAGGCATATAACCAATGTGTCACGGGGGATACGAAAATACTCTACCGTGCGGGCTAAGACAAAGCTGTTGGGCGGAATGACACAGGCTTCTGTCTCGCGGTCCACGAAGCTATTGTGGGAAAAGTTCTTGGGGTCAACGATGGCGTTATCCACATTGGTGAAGATTTTAAACTCGGGGGCCACACGGGCGTCATATCCATAAGAGGACAACCCATAAGATATAGTGCCATCTTTCTTAAGCCCATCCACAAATGGGTCTATCATTCCATCCTTGAGGGCGCGTTCGCGTATCCAGGTGTCGGGCATAATACTCATGATTTTAGATCCTTTTCTGTTTTTGTAGCTTTGCGGGCTTTTTGTTGTTGTTTTCGGCGCAATAAATTTTGCTTTAGGGCTTTGGCTAAAGCGGCTTTTTTGGCGTCTTGAGGTTGTTTTATCATTGGCTTAATTCTTATATATTAAGTAGCAAAGTATTAACTTTTTGGCAAGGTTTTATGAGCGCTTGCGGTATCTGAGGTGGGCATAAAGGCCATACGATTAAACAGGGATGGCATTACTTTAGGCAGCCAGTGCCTGTTTATGTTTTTCTTGCGAGGCCTTTTTATGCCAGGTGAGCATAAAGCAACCAGCTGCAAGCACGGTAAAAACAGTGAGCATAAACATGGCGTGCCCCCAGCCATAGCTGTCGACGATCTGCCCCAACTGCCATCCCGTAAGCCATGAAGTGGCTATGTAAGCAAAGAAGCTTACGCACCCATTGGCGGCGACGGCTGCTTTTTGAGAGGAGAAATCCACACTGGCTACGCCCACCATAATTTGTGGGCCAAAAATAGCAAAGCCCGTAAGCCCCAAAGCCACTTTGTTAAATAACCCGAACGAGGCCGGGCCTTGCCACAACAAAATAAGGCTTATTAACAACAGCCCCATAAACGAAACCCCAATAGGGCCCCTGCGGCCTTTAAATAATTTATCTGATGCTAATCCTGCAAACAAGCCGCCAGCAGCACCCACAATTTCGAACACCATCATGCCCTTGATTGATTCATTAAGGCTAAAGTTTTTCGCTTGCTGTAAATATAAAGGAACCCACGTGCACACACCTGTTTTCACCACATATAAAAACATATTGGCAAAAGCAATTAGCCACAACAGCTTGTTGGAGATAATTTCTTTGAAAATAGGTTTTATATCTTTGAACGTTGTTTGGGGGGCGTCATCAGCATTCGTGCGTTTTGGTGGGTGTTTGTTGTCACTTACTTCTTGGTAGCTTTGAAGGGGTAGCAAGTAAAGGATGAGAGTTCCCGCTAAACACACAATGCCTGGCAGCCAAAATCCGGCCTTCCAGCTGTAGGACGTAACAACATCGTTCAACCCCAGTAAAATAGCCACCGAACCTAGCTGATTGGCGATACTTAAAATGCTCCAGCGGGTGCCGATCTCGGTCGGTTTGTACCACTCGTTCATGAGGCGCACATATTGAGGCCACGCAATAGATTGAAAAAAAGCGTTAAAGCCCCAAATGAGGTTCATGGCGAGAAAACTATCTGTAAAAGGAAACACTATATTACAAGCTGCAGACCCCGCCAAGCCCACGGCTAAAAAGTTACGGGGCGTTGTAAGCCCTGAAATAAAGCCGTTCACCATTTTTCCTAACCCAAATATAAATAATGAGAAGGTGGTGATTGTGCCTAGATTGGCCGTGCTAAGGCCCTTATAATGGCGCATACATGAGCTCAACAAATTAAAATTTTGACGCACTAAGAAAAAGAGCGAATAACTAAGCAGCATGGCGATCAAAAGTTTCATGCCATAAGATGTACGCTCTGATTCGCTCAATACTATTGTTTTTGTCAATTCCCTATCCAACGTTGCATAGACTATATAATAATTAACAGTGTAAATAAAGCATGCGTGTTACATAGCGTCACATTTTGCCGCAAACGGCGCCATAGTCGGATCTCGTTATAAAGGGAATGACATCCACTTGGGTGCCAACACCTTACTGTATGCAAGACCCTGTGGCCTCACCACCGGTCCCTTCAACCATTCCCGGTGTAGATTGATTGATGAAAAAGAGAGACGCTTACTCTCCGCCGCCACCCCCACCACCGCGTTGAGAAACAGGAGCGTCTTGTCCGGCAGCAATATCCGCTTTTAATTCTTCGGTTAAACCCGGGTAAATCTCGTCTAGTTTTCCTTTAATGGCAGAAAGTTTTTCTAATGTTATACCTGGCACTTTTTTTAATATTATCTCAACGCTACGGCCCTTCCTCTTATAATGTTTAATCAGCCCTAGAATCTCACCCTTTTCGAGGCCGATTCTCTCCCCCTTTTCGAGGCCGATTTGTTCACCCTCAGCTTTACTATCATCCACAAGAGAGCGAGTAAACTGTGAATAACGCCTATACTCTTCATCTTGTGCATCGTAACGCTTACGAACGTCAGGTGGCAGTTTATCCAGCCTAATAAGCTCAAAGGCATCTTTCACAGCGGGGGTGGTAATGGTTTTTTCCACCTCCTCCGGCGTCATAAACGCCGAGCGCGTTAATAGGGTAATCCAATCTTGTCGCGCCCTAGCTGCTGCTATTTCAGGGTCAGCCTCCACACGCTGGCGTTGAGGGGGGGCCTGTTCTAATGCCAACGCAGAAGCACCGCGTTTCTCCCCTACGGAAGCTTCTAGATCAGCGGCCTTTACTGTTCCAGAAATCAACAGGCAACAGATGAATAAATAATGTGTCATAAAAGCCTCCTAGAATGTCGTCTATATTGCTCTTAAGCGATCTATACTCTTAATTATAGGCACTCTCACCAAAATGTCAAAAAGTTTTGTAAGGGGGCATCGCCCCCCCGCTTAAATCAGACAAATCACTCGTTAACTAACGCGGCCATCTGCACTTGTTATTAACAGAATAATGGCTAGTGAGGCCATGTCGCTGGAAACCACAATAATCAACAACCAAAGAAAGGATGATACGATGATAACCGATGCCGACATTAAAGACGTGGAAGCTTTATACAAGCTTGCACTCAGCAACGATCAGTTGAATATAGCCCTCAAAGCCAAGGAAGTTTTGGTGAAGATGCGGCAAGCCAAGCCAACTGTTCTGGATATTATTTCCTATATCGAAAACCTAAATAGTGAAGACTTGCATACCTTGCTGCATGCCTTAGAAGAGAAGGGAGCGAACCATGATGCGTAACTTTTTTACTAAGGTGATTATTGCTGTAGACCCTGCTGCTAGCCACCACACAAACAGTGATGAAACCGGGATCATTGTGGCCGCCAAGGGGCGTGACGGTAAGGCGTATATTTTAGATGATCTTAGCGGAAAATATAGCACTGCCCAATGGGGGGCTAAGGTGACGGAAGCTTACGAAAAATATGGGGCTAGTTATGTGGTGATAGAGACCAACCAAGGTGGGGATATGGCCAAGCATGTGTTGCAGAGCCTAAACCCCCGTATCCGTCTTAAACCTATTCACGCGCGCACCAGCAAATACACACGAGCTCAGCCTGTGGCCTGTTTGTACGAACAGGGACGGGTTTTCCATACACAGGTGTTTACCGTGCTAGAAGCGCAAATGTTTCAGCTGCGGACACAGAATCAGAAATCACCCGACCGCGTGGATGCTCTTGTGTATGCCTTGACGGAGCTGATGCTGCAAGAGCAGGTTAAACTTAAACCAGTGGTGTGGGCAGTATGATGAGACATCTGGTGGCAAGAAGCGTGAGGCAAGCAGCGCGAAAAATATCGGTACAAAAAAAGCCTCCCTTGAGGAGGCCGGACACTTAAAGCAAAAAGAAATCTTATTTCATTTTTGTTTCTTTAAACATAACATGCTTGCGTACAACGGGGTCATACTTGCGCAATTGCATTTTCTCTGTTGTTTTGCGAGGGTTTTTTTGCTTCACGTAGAAGTAACCTGTTCCCGCTGTTGATTCGAGTTTGAACCAAAATAATTTTTTCTTAGCCATGATTTTAACCTTTTTCGTCTGCAATGAGTATACTCATAAAAGGCAAGAAGTCAATGAAAATACGTGTGTTTGCAAGCGATGACCTTACCACCCATCAGTCTAGGAATAGAGGGAGAGGCGTGATATACTATTAATAAAGAGCGAGTAAAAAAAGAGGACTATCATGAACGGTTACAAACAGATGATCCAAACGGTTTACAAGGAT
>JAUIKZ010000056.1 GCA_030433125.1 Alphaproteobacteria bacterium | reverse complement strand
GCGCGATAGGCGGCTTCATATTTGCCGACTATGACGCCGAAGGAGCGCATCGCCTAAAAGTGACGGATGAGGAATATTTAACCCTCCATCTTGGCGAAAAAAAGATGTCATTAACGTCAAATTAAGTTTTTTGTCTCACGGTAAGAGTAGTATTTAAAAAGGTAGTAGTATGAAAATACAATCATCAATTTTATGGCATGAGGGAATGCCCTTGGCCCCACAGCTTTATCAACAAAACGATCGTCGCACGAATGAAATGCTCAGCTTTTATAGCCGTGGCATGAGCCCGTATTTTTGGGGCATTGACGGCTTAAAAACAGATTCATTGGCGTTGGCCAACAGTGTATATAAAATTACAGATGTGAACGTGATTATGCCGGATGGCTTGTTTGCAAGCTACAGCGAAAGCTTGGGCCACTCTGCCCTTGAGCTGGATTTGTCTTCTTTTAGCAAGCGCGCCTCTACAAAGCCACTTACATTGTATTTAGCGGTACCTAAATATATTCCAGGCGAACCAAGTGTTTCGGGTACACGTCCCCGCTTTCAGTCACTAGACGGAGAACTGGTGTTTGATGAAAACGGCACTGGCGGCGACCCTATACGTGTGCCGCGTATGGTGCCAAGCTTCAAATTATTGGCCGACAAACCAGATGAGATTTATACCTACCTACCCATTGCGCAAGTGCAATACAAAGAAGATGCGTTTAAGCTAACAGAATTCGTGCCGCCTTCACTTGTGTTTAACCGCGAAAGCCTTATCACGCAGCTATGTGAAACGATGATTGGTAAGGTAAGAGCTAAAGCAACTTACATGTTAGATAAGTTTGACCCGGCTGGAAACACCGTGATTGACCAAGAGTTGCGTCGTCGCCTGAATGTGCTGTTACCGGCAATTCAGCCCTTTGAGGTGTTGGTAAACCAAGCGCGCATTAACCCGTTTGACCTATATAAAGGTGTGGCGCAGGTGGCGGCTCAATTAACCGTGTTGCCCACTGATTACCGAGTGCCTCCTGTGTTGCCGGCCTACAACCACTCCAACCCGCTTCTTTGCTTTTCAGAGATTATCGCCATTGTTTATAAGGTGCTAGATCAGATGAAAGAAAAGATGCAAACGGTGGCCTTTTTGCAAAAAGATGGTTATTTTGGATATCAGCTGCCTAACGCAAAAGCTGAGCGCATTTTTGTGGGCGCGCAAATTAACCCTAGTGCCAGCGAAAGTGATACTTATGCCTGGGTTAAAAACGCCATTATCGTCAGTGAGTCGAAACTGCAATCGGCTTACGACCGCCGCATTTTAGGGGCCGCCCGCAAAGTGATGCAAGGCCATGAGGTGGGCTCGATGCGCGTGAGCCGCGATGTGGTGCTATTTGAAATAATGCTCGAGCCCGAATTTGTAGACGCCAACGAGGTCCTGTATATCTTTAACCCCTCCGACAGCGAAGACACCCGCCCTCTTAACCTGATGCATTTTGTAGAAAGTGCCGCTGAGGAATATGTGGAGGGCTAACAGTGAGCGCACAGCCCCGCAATTTTGAGGAATCATACGTTTACCGTCTTTTTAACCGGTTTTATGAAGACATTCTACGCCAGAAGCAGAAGGCCCTGGTGAGCGCTCATACTCATAAAGCCCCTCTTATGCAAGCGGAAAAAACGAAGCTTGTGGAAGAGATCATGCTGTTTTTTGAAACGCGTCTGAAAGACTTAGCGAAAGAAACGAAGCGCCTTGGCCACCTGAACCACTCTATTTACTTGGAAGCGGAATACATGATGGTGGCGCTTATTGACGAGGTGTTTTTAAACCTGCCATGGCAGGGTGAGGATGAGTGGGAAAAAAAGATTTTAGAAGCGCGGATTTATAACACACATACGGCGGGTGAGAATATATTTAACCGCATTGATAAACTACTTAAAGAGAACGATCCTATTAAAGTTGAGCTGGCCGCCATATATCTAGAGTCGCTCGCGCTGGGGTTTGAGGGGCGCTTCCGCAACACCGCAAACAGCACAGCCGTCCAAGATTATATGGACAAACTTTACTATCACATTTTCCACCACAACCCCACATTGCTGGAAGATGGGCAGACCCGCAAACTGCTTCCCAAAGCCTATCAATCTACATTACGGCAAACAAACCTGGGTAAGTTGCCGGACCCCAAAAAATTGTATCAGTTATTTGCTCTTATTATCGGTTTATTAAGTTTTATTAGCTATCTTGTATGGGTTGGTGAAACATACGGAATAGAAAGCAGAATTCGCAAAATTATAAAAACGATTACGAGTTCTGACAACATGTAATGAGAATTGATCAAGTTGGTCGCTATATTTTAAAGGTCTTAGGGAAGGCCTCTGATTTTGTAAACCAAAAGGATGTCCTGTTTATCCTTATGGTTTTACTTGGCGTAACCATTGGTATTCTTAGCCTGATATTTATTTTGTGGGTGGCCAAAGATATCGCTAAGTGGTATCGCCAGCGGGCCGCTAAGCGCAAAGCCCAAAAAGCATTGCAGGCCAATAAACTTAAAGACGAAAAAGAAGAAGAGCTCAAAGAGCCATGGTGGACAAAGCTAAGGCGGCTCTTTAGCCGCAAAAAAGACGCAGTAGCGAAAAGCTTTGAAAACACCAACAAGATTCTACAAGACATCATTGGTGGGCAAGATTATTTGTATACGCTGCCATGGTTTATCACTATGGGAGACGCCCGCTCAAACAAAAGCCGCCTCCTCAACAGCCTAAGCTTTAAAGTGCCCTACGCCAATAACGTGGTGGAAAGCGAACAACCTAGCTTGCACTGGCATTATTATGATAACGGCGTGGTGATTGATTTTGCCGAAGAGTTTTTGTTTGATGAAAAAGGCAAGGCTATCAACACCGCGGAATGGCAAGAGTTTTTGCACAAGCTTTATCAACATCACCCCGAACGCGCCATTGATGGGATTGTGCTCACCTTTGATATGGGTTACTTTTATGGAGCCTTTAAAAAGGAAAAAATAGACCTCAGCGTGATTGCTAAATCAGTTTACAAAAAGCTGGTAGAGCTGCAAGTTAGTGTGAGCATGTCTCTCCCCATTTATGTGGTGATAACCAACGCCCACAAGCTTACAGGGTTTGATGCCTTCTTTAGCAACATCCCCGAGCACATGCACCAAAACATGTTTGGGTGGTCATCGCCCTACCCTGTTGACGAGGTTTATTCCAGCGCATGGATTAAAGAGGCCTTTGAAAGTGTGATACGGTCTTTGCATGAGTTGCGTTTAGAAATTCTCACCACGAACAAAGAGCGTAATGCTTTTGAAAATGATCAGCTGTTTGTGTTCCTAAATCAGTTCCGCTTGATTGAAGATGACATCAGTCACTTCATTACCGAGATGTTCCGCGACAGCATTAAAGATGAAGGCTATTTCTTTAGGGGTATATATTTTTCGGGTGAGCTCAGTGGCCAGTGGCTGCCCGCCGCACAGCAAACCGATTATGAAACGGCAGAGAAGAAACCGCTGTTTATTGAAGATCTGTTTAAAGAAAAAATCTTTTACGAGCGATCGCTGGCGGCCCCGTCACGACGTTACACACGCAATATCAACAAACAACAGCTGCCGCTCAAGGTGGCTTTTGCTGTGTTCACCATGCTGTGGGTGTATAATGGCTATAAATCCATGCCTGACATTCACGCTGACATGCGTAAGCTGAATGTGTCGCTTAATGATGTAGAGCGGGTGATCAACACCATTATCGACAAGCAGCAGCATGGGCATGCTATTTCACCAGAAGAATTTAAAGCCTTTTCGCAAGAGGTGCTTGGCTTGGCCAACGCCATGGAGAAAACCGACTTCTTTTATTTCAGCTTGCCAGGCAGTTACGTCTCTAACTTCGACAAGCGTATACTTGACTTTTTTGGGATGAGCTTTAATAAAATTATTGTTCACTCTTTGCATAATGAACTTACCACGCGCCTGAACAACATTGTGACCACCAAAGATGTGGTGTTGGACTCTGACTTTGTGAACGACCCCAAGATTGCTTTTAACCCGCAAGATACTATTAGCTTTAAAAAGCTTGAACGCTACACGCTGGATGTGCTGGCCGCCGAGCGCTTGTTGAGCAGCTACAACAGCATTTATAAAGACCAAGACGCCTCAAAACTGGTGCATTTACTGGATGAACTGTTTGGCTATAAACTGCCGCCTATTATTACAGACAATTTGGATATTTTGGCCGAGAACATAACGGTGGATGCCTTTGAGCCCATTAAAGAAGATATCTACCGCAAGCATATTTCCGAAAAGCTTACTGAGCTGCTGAACGCTTTTGCTACAAAAGGGGTGCGTGAAAATGAAGGGCTGAACAACCTTATTGAGTTGCCCGACCTAATTGATGACTTAGCTGCAAGTGGCCAGGACGATAATGTGCAATTAGAAGACTATGATAAAACCTTTAGCAAGCTTATGCGCACCGTGGAGGGGATTGAAAATAACAAGCTCGACTGGTTTAGGTTTAGCCGCTTTAACCCGGGCGATCAGTTCCAAAACCTTATGCGTAGCTTGCAACAAAGCCGCTTTATGGAGCAACGTATTCTGAAAGAGGTGGGGCACCGTATTCAACAAGACTTTATGGAGCTTAAGGTTAAAATTGCCGAAGCGGAATCCGCTTACCTTAACACCAAGCTTTATACCATTAGTGAAGACGACTTTTATCATGCCGACCAGCTAGCTAAGTTTAAAGACAACCTAAGCGACCTTGAAAAGCAAAGCTTTATGGTTGAGAGCGCTGACCATGAAATTACGCCCGAATTGGGCGTAGGTAAGCTGCTTAGCTGGAACTTGCGTTTGCTAAGCACTATGAACAACATGATTGAAACCCATGATGAGTTTATGGCGCGCCACCTGGGTGATTTTGAGGAGACGATTCAACCGGGTTTACGAAAAGTGGCCCAGAAAAAACTCGCCACCAACCTGAAGAACTTTGTGGTGCAGGCCTTTAACTTTCAAAGCATGCCCATTAGCAGCGCCCAGGTGAAAGAGCAGACTTACATTAACCTTATTGAAAACTACAAAAAAGCCCTGCCCTCTTTAGTTAAAATTTTAGGTGTGCTGGGTAAAGTGCGGGGCTCGGATGAAATTGATAAGCTAGAAGAGTTTGTGAAAAACAAGATTTTGGTGGCCTTGGCGGACATTGACCGCATGTTTGAAGATGAGGGCAATCTTAAGGTGAAAGATAACAACTTTAGCTGGTGGCAAGGCAACGACAACCCCATCTTACTCGGCTTTAATGTGGAAAACCAAGAACAACTCGTGGCCCGCCTTGATAGCTATGTGACCCGGATTCAAAACTATGTAAACAACTTGGTGAAACCACTGGTAGACATTTTAAAAACACAAAATTATAACCTGCGTCCGGAAGAGCGCCGTTTGATTGATAAGTGGAATGAGCTGGCCGTTCAGCTGCAAGACTACGCCAATAGCAAGCCCACCAATACGGTAGAAGACCTAAAGAAAACCCTTACTATTGCTTTGAAAAACCTTTCATACGAGAACCTCCCTAAGGTTTTGGATACAGTTTCAGTTTCTAACTTTAAAACCGACTACTTTACAGCCCTTAAAGGCCATATCGTTGATCAGCTGAAGCTTCGTTATGAAGAGATCAAGGTGGAACGGGTGCTTGACCACTATAAAGATGCGGCCGAGTATTTCAACAGTTATTTGGCGAACCGGTTCCCCTTTGCGGATGTGGTGGTTTCATCGGCGAATGTGGATATGAAAGAGTTTGTGGCCTTCTTCAAAAAAGTGCGCGAGATGGGCACCAACGCTAAAGAAGTGCTAAACGCCATTAAAGGAAGGGTACGCAACTTTGATGAGGTAGAGCTTTTCATTAATCAAGCTTTTGAGTTGAAAGACACCTTTGAGCCATTCATTGAAGACCCAGACCGCAATGGCATTGCCTTCGATATACTGGTGGATTTCAATGCTAAAAATGATCATAACGTGAATCAAAAGTATCTGGTGGATGTGCGCGTCAAAGCGGGCGACAAAACGGCCAAGCGCCAAGCCAAACCGCAAACCATTAGCTGGAACTTTGGGGATGACTTCAGTGTGGCCTTCCAAGTGGCCAAAGG
>JAUIKZ010000001.1 GCA_030433125.1 Alphaproteobacteria bacterium | reverse complement strand
GGCGCCACACCGTTTCTGACTGAGGCTCAACACCTGCCACTGAGTCGAATACAGCGACAGCACCGTCAAGCACACGCAATGAACGCTCTACCTCAATGGTAAAGTCAACGTGTCCTGGTGTGTCGATAATATTAATCCGGTGATCTTTCCAGAAACAAGTTGTCGCCGCAGAGGTAATGGTAATACCACGCTCTTGCTCTTGCTCCATCCAGTCCATTGTGGCGCCACCCTCGTGCACCTCACCGATTTTGTAGGTACGTCCTGTATAAAAAAGAACGCGTTCGGTTGTTGTTGTTTTACCGGCATCAATGTGAGCCATGATACCGATGTTGCGATACATACTTAAAGGAACTTGTTTTTCTGACATTATATTATTTCCTTACCACCTGTAATGCGCAAAGG
The DNA here is from genome assembly GCA_030433125.1 of Alphaproteobacteria bacterium. Lineage (GTDB taxonomy): Bacteria > Pseudomonadota > Alphaproteobacteria > UBA6184 > UBA6184 > JAUIKZ01. The sequence continues at coordinate 35,987 of JAUIKZ010000001.1, read as the reverse complement.
CTCGGTTAGCTTCTGCCATGCGGTGTACATCTTCGCGCTTCTTAATAGAAGCACCACGCTTTTGGGAAGCGTCTAGGAACTCAGCCGCAAGGCGTTCTTCCATTGTTTTTTCATTGCGCTTACGAGACGCCTCAATGATCCAACGGATAGAAAGAGCCTGCGCTCTGTCAGGCCTTACTTCCATAGGCACCTGGTATGTAGCACCACCCACACGGCGTGAGCGCACTTGCATTTTTGGTTTTACATTATCAATGGCTTCATGAAACAGCTCAACAGGGGCCATGCCGGCTTTTGATTGAGCGCTTTCTAAAGCATTGTACAAAATGCTTTCCGCTAGCGACTTTTTACCATCTAGCATCAAGCTGTTAATGAATTTCATCATTACCTTGTCGCCATATTTGGCGTCTGGTAGAATTTCACGTTTTACTGCCGCGCGACGTCGTGACATATTATGCTCCTATTACTTTGGTCTCTTAACACCGTATTTCGAACGGCCACGCTTACGGTCTTTAACGCCTTGGGTATCAAGCGCACCACGGATAATGTGATAACGCACACCCGGCAAGTCCTTCACACGTCCCCCACGAATAAGCACAACAGAGTGCTCTTGGAGGTTGTGGCCTTCACCTGGAATATAAGCTGTCACTTCGTAGCCGCTTGTTAACCGCACCTTGGCGATTTTACGTTGGGCCGAGTTCGGCTTCTTCGGTGTACTTACGGTAACACGGGTACACACCCCGCGACGTTGTGGGCAAGCGTTTAATGCAGGCACCTTGTTACGCTTGACGCGTGGCTGCCTTGGCTTGCGAATTAACTGGTTAATTGTAGGCATTCTACGATTTCCTTTTTACATACAAAAATTTAGTACTACCTTATCTCATTTCCTGTAGTACGTCTCTGCCATCCCGGCACTCAATCATAAATATGATTATTGAACGCAATGCTTGCGCTTTATTTATTTACTTGACCTAGCAATGTATGTCAAGGGGGAATATACAGGTGTGTGGAGCCTACGCATAAAAACTGTTCTTGATACCTCAAGGAATGTTACCCCCGCGGAGGCAACCTGGCGTGTCGAAGCCTGGTGCTAAGACAGAGGGGGCTAGCAAAGGCATGGTTTTACTAGGCTTTTAGCAGTGTGCAGGCAGTAGCATGAGATCCTGAAACAAGTTCGGGGGGCGCTAGAGGGAGCTGCAAGAAAAACCCTCAGGCCCAGCCCCCTCCCCTTTAATTACAGCTGCCAATGCACGGTGGCCTTCATCTCCAATGGTTCACCCAGGCTATTGCCCTCAACCCCTAGGCGCCACATATTGCCCCGGTGTTTATACTCCACGGTAACCCCCGCTGTAAAGGCGTGCGTTGGCCACAGGTTTTCTTTGGCCGTGGCATCGGGTGTGGTGAGGGTTAGCTCGCTACGGCTAAGGGTGTGCGTATACATTCCATTAGCCATAACGCTCACACGCTCGCTTAATGGCACGTAGGATTGCAGCCCCGCCACCGCATAACTCACCGCCTGATGCTGCCCCCAGGTGGTATCAAAGATAGGCAGGTTCGGGTCTTTGTGTTGGCCTTTCAGGTAACCGTGCATGAGGCCCACGCCCCCAAACACTTGCAAGGCTTGCGGCCCCATGGCGGCCCCCGCCACAAAATTGGCCAGGTTATTGGTGTGTTGCAAGTGCGGGTGGGCATGGCTTTCCGCCGCCTTGTGTTGCCCCACATGCGCCGCCACAAAGCCATAGGCGCTGACATTCCCCACATTATAGTGGGCCGTTACCGCGGGTGAGGCATCCGTTAGCTTTTTGCGCGCATTATAAGTCACTCGGGCGCTTAACTGGCTGGTGGGGGTGTTGTACGCCATTTCATAGCCCTTTGTGTGTTGGGTGGCAGGCAATGCGTTGTAGCTGAGGCCAAGCTTGCCCGCCGCAAAGGCTTTAGGGCCCACAAGCGCTTGGGCAAACCCCTCATGCACCGCCTGTTGCAACGGCTTGCTGAAGTCAACGCCGTCAAGCATCACCTGTGGCATGGCATAGCGGCATTGCAGCGCCTTCCGTAAACGATCCCCCACCACATAACGGTGCGCCTGCGCATTAGCCGCCAGGTTAGGGGTGGTGTGGGAGGTGCTTACAGGTGCCTGCCAAATTTTAACACTCATTTCCGTGCTGCCCTGGTAAACCTGTACATTAAAAACACCTAAACCAACCGTGTTAGAAGTGCCCCAGGTAGCAGCCCCCCCAGTCGGTGGGGTAGCCCATACGGGGGTAGCACCAGCCATACGAGCAGGTGGACCACCTACCCCCTGCGGATTATCTAACAACTTCACCACCGTAGCGCTAGTCTCATCTGCACCGGCTACAAAATTTTTATCAATAATGAGAGCCATTTCCGCATCCGCTAAGCCAGTAACAGAAGTAGGTCCTACTGGCACATTTAACAATGGCCACTTAACATTGGCATTCTGAGGGTCAGCAATATTCTGAGCACCCTCTCGAATAACAAACACGAGCTTACTCCCTGAATCAAACTGAAGATTCCCATTGATGGTGGATGACTTAACCTGCTTATTGCCGCCTAGTTCTGCAATGCTTGCAAAAGTAAAATCAGAGCCATCATACACCACGGGGGCGTCATCCTGGTTTAAGTTGCCGCTATCTACCACCAAGGTACCACCATCGGCCACCGTTAATGTGCCCTCTGTGCCCCCGTCCGCACCCAAGTTTAAGGTGGCCCCCGCTAAATACCAAAACCAGCCATCTTTAAGGGTCAGGTTAAGAACATTAACGCTTTCCAAGGCGCCCTGCATAAACCACAACTTATGACGGTTAGTGGGGAAGATGGTGTGATAATTTTCGGTGACATCACTCACGAAGGCGCCCTTTGCATCAGCGGTAAAAGCCGCATCAAAAGCGGTATCATTAACTGCAGGTGTAAAATCAAAGTTCTCAAACACAGGGAGTTCTTTTATAACGTTTTCTGTATCCAGCACCTTAGCCGTTTCATTATAAGTGGTGTAGCCGAAACTACCGTTAGTTGCGATATTAATTTTGGATACAGGCCCCAGCGAGAGGGCGTTAATTTTTAGAGGGCTAGCGGCAGCAATAAAGCCTGTTGGTAAATCTGGCGACTGGCCGTCCCCATCAACCGCCAGGTAATGTGTGGTAATACCCGTTCCGTTTGTATTTAAAAAGATATCACTGGAATGAAAATCAAAATACTGCAAATTCGAAGGGAAGGCCTCGTGAACCATAAGCGCCACTTGATTGATATCCACCTTGTTTATAGTGGGATCATCTAACTCGGTGCCCTTAAACCAAAATTTTCTATCCTTTTTTGGTGATGGAGCGTCGTACGCCGCAATAATTGATGGCTTTTCTTCATTGGGGCCTTTAAAGGGCTTAGGCATCTTCATGCCTGCGTCTTCATAAAGGGTGGTCACATCATACAACTGAAACATGGGGTTAAATTTCTGTGACTTATCAACAGTGTTTTGAGCATACCCATCACTTGTATTAAGGGTTGGTGGATAACTTGAAGACGTACCGATTGTTAAGTACGACGCTGTAATTTCGTTCATGTTTTTTGAACCAATCAAATTACCTGCCATGTCGTAAACAGGGTAATCTCCGGGCTCACTATCCGAGTCGTAAGCCACCCCTGTGGCATCAGGATCTCCCAAGTGGGATGATGGAAGGGAGCCCCCCTCAAGCGCGGCGTTTAAAAAGTAATAGTTTTTGGTGGGGTCATTTGTAGGTGCAGTCTCAGTCTCGTCTACTAACTCCCCTTCATCCTCATCACCACATCCGCCAGCCGTAGCCACCACATAAACCGCACTCAAAACGTACATACCGCCTAAAAGAATTTTTTTTAGTTTTTTAATTTTCATTAGCCCAAACACAATTTTATTGCTACTTTACATTAAATAGGTTTAACAAATGGTTAATGAAACGGCGTACTGGGTGCACACCCTTAACCCCGTGGCGTTTTATGTGGGGAACCAACCAATTAAGTGGTATGGCATTATGGGGGTTTGTGTAGCAACCTTTGCTGCCCTATATGGCCTTTATTTAATCAAGCGTTACAAACTAACGTTTTCACCCACCTTTTTCCTTAACAGCTTGCCGGGTGCTGTTATTTTTGTAGTATTAGCAGGTAAGCTTGGAGACGCCTTGTTTTATTATCCTGAGCGCCTCTTCACAGATCCGGTCCAAACCCTTAAAACCTACAACTCTGGATTATCCTTTCATGGCTCGTTTATATTCGTAACAATATACATGATACTTTATGCATGGGTAGGTCGTAAAAAAATATTGCATTACTGTGATCTCATCGTTTGCTTAGTGCCACATTGTATAGGCCTTGTCCGCATAGGCGGCAATTTTGTAAACGGCGAGCTATATGGCCGTGTGACGGATGTGCCCTGGGCGGTTATTTTCCCCCGTGGGGGCATGGCGCCACGCCACCCCAGCCAAATTTATGAGGGCCTCACTGAGGGCGTGCTGCTGTTTTTTGTTATGCGCTATCTGTTTCATAAGTATCATCACATCAAAGGCTACTGCTTTTTTAGCTTCATGTGGCTTTATGGTGTAATTCGCTTTTTGGTAGAGTATTTCCGCGAGCCCGACCCCATTCCCTGGTGGCCCAGCATGAACCCCTATTGGCTCTCTATGGGGCAGCTGCTGTGCCTAGTGATGGTGGCCGTTGGCATGTTTGGGTTGTGGGTGATCGTGCCCCGGGTGAATAGGGTACCCACGCCCCCAAAAGAAGCCACTTAACACGTTGAGCGTTTTGGGTTTATTTTCTCTCCACTGCGGGCCTTGAGCCACCGCCCCCACACAGGCCACCATGAGCCTTTTTGGGGCTTCTCGTTAAGCAGCGCCTCATAACGGGGGGGGAACCCATCGCAGGGGTAATGGTGATACTTATTTTTATGAGGGCTGTTCATCATACCCGCCACATGGCCCGAGCCCACCAACAAAAATTCCTTCGGCGCGTTTTCGAATAATTGTGCCGACTTATAAATAGCGCGGGGCAATGTGATATGATCCTCCTCAGCGGCAACAAAATAAAGCGGCAACCTGAGCTCACTAAAACGCAAAGGCACATTATTCAGGCGGGCGCCCGGCTTGGCTAACACGTTTTTTCCATATAAATCATTCACCAAAAACTGCCACAGGGTGTAGGGCAGGTTTGGGTTGTCCGCATTCCAATAAAGCAAATCAACCCCCAAGGGAGGCTTACCCAACAAAAACTGGCGGGTCATGTTGCTATAAAATTGTTCATAGGGCTTAAGCAGGTTAAAGGCCGCATTCACATCCTCACCCGCCACAACCCCTTGCGCTTTGGCTTTTTGCTTTTGCGCCTCTGTAAAGATAGTGCCCAACAAACACCCCATCTCCCCCGGCTCACTATAATCAATGAGGGTGGCGAGTAGGGTGAGGGTGTTAATATGACCAGGCTTGGTTTGCTGTGCATAGGCCGCGTAACTGGCCGCCAGCGTGCCACCGATGCAATACCCCAGCATATTCACCGTTTGTTGCTGACTGTGGCGCAACACCTGCTCGTGGGCCTCTTGCACGCCCCGCACCATATATTGCTCAAACCCATAGCCTTGCAAGCTGGCGTCGGGGTTTACCCACTTAATTATATAAACATCCAACCCTTGCCCCACCAACCATTTCACAAAGGAATTTTCCGGCGCCAAATCAAACACATAATATTTGTTGATAAAGGGGGGCACAATTAGCAGCGGGGTGGCATGCACAGCAGGCTCTGTGGGGGTGTAGTGAAGCAGCTCCAACAGCTCATTTTTAAACACCACTTTGCCAGGTGTGGCGGCTATATTCACGCCCTTTGTGAAGGCGGTTTTATCCACCATTTTTAAATCAAGCTTGCCGCTCTCAATGCTTTGCGCCAGGTTTTCAACCCCCTTAAGCACACTGTGGCCATTGGTTTTCAGGGCCTCATCAAGCGCCTGAGGGTTGGTGAACAGGTAATTTTGCGGGTGTAAAAACGCAAGAGTTTGTTTGGTTAAAAATTGCAGCGCCTGCTTTTGCTTTGCATTAATAGGCAGTTGCTCCACCGCTTGGGTCCAAACGGCATAGGCACGGAGGTAGTTATCTTTCAGGTGGGTAAACACGTCACCCCGATGCCATGCCTCATGTTTAAAGTGAGCCCCTATTTTGAGTGGGGGCTCCTCTCTTTCAAGCACTTTCTCTTCTCGGTTGTTCATGTGCGTATTTTTGTATACTATGCTATAAATTGGTTACTGGGCCTTTAACGCCATGACAGAAATTATTGTAAAAAAATCCCTCACGGGAAAACGCTGGCTTAAGCCGCAGCCCAACCCACTTGTGGAAGAGCAGCTTGAGAACCACGACTTAAGCCCCTGGCTAGTAGACATTTTAGCCACCCGCGGCATTAACCCCAAAACCATTGAGGGTTTTTTAAACCCCACCCTTAAAAGCCTTATGCCCAACCCCTTCAGCCTAAAAGACATGGATGTGGTGGTTGACCGGGTTATGAAAGCCCTGAACGAAAAACAAAAAATAGGCATTATTGGGGACTACGATGTTGATGGCGCCACCTCCACGGCGTTGCTCACCAACTACCTGCGGGCGATTGGGGGCGATGTGCAGTTTCATATTCCCGATCGCCTTACCGAAGGCTATGGCCCCAGTGAAAAGGCGTTGCAGCATTTTAAAGACACGGGCGTTCAATTGGTGTTTACCCTTGACTGCGGCACCGTGGCCTTTGATGAAATGCAGTTCGCCCGCACATTGGGGCTAGAGGTGATTATTCTTGACCACCACCAAGGCCTGGAAAAACTGCCCCAGTCGGTGGGGGTAGTGAACCCAAACCGGGCTGATGAAACGTCGGGACTAACCTATTTGGCGGCGGTGGGCGTCACGTTCATGACCCTTGTGGCCCTCCAAAAACGCCTAAAAGAGCAAGGCTATTTCAAAGACACACGCCCCCCCAACCTTATGGACATGCTGGATGTGGTGGCCCTCGGCACGGTGTGTGATGTAGTGCCACTTCAGGGCCTTAACCGCGCCTTAGTTAAACAAGGCCTCAAGATAATGGCGAACACCCAAAACAGGGGGTTGTCCACACTTATGGAGCATGCCGGCATCAAGGGCCTGCCATCGGCTATGGATATGGGGTTTGGCCTGGGGCCCCGTATTAACGCGGGCGGCCGTGTGGGCTGTTCTAAATTAGGCGCCACACTCCTCACCACCCAAAGCCTAGGGGAAGCTCACGCCATTGCGGAAAAGCTAAACCTACTCAATGAAGAACGCCGCGGCATTCAGCAAGCTGTGTTGCACCAAGCGCAAACACAAGTAGACCCTGCCAGTCAAGCGATTGTAGTGGCAGGCGCTCACTGGCATGAGGGGGTAATTGGCGTGGTGGCCGGTCGCCTTAAAGACAAATACCATCGTCCCACCGTGGTGATCGCTTTAAACGAGGAGGAAGGCAAAGCCTCTTGCCGTTCCGTACCGGGGTTTGATATAGGCGCGTTTATTCATAAGGCGGTAGCGAAGGGTATTCTCATTCAAGGGGGTGGGCACGCCATGGCGGGAGGCTTCTCCATTAAAAAAGAGCGCGTTGAAGAGCTGGAAGCGTTTTTAACCGCAGAGGTGGCCGCTCACAATTTGGACCTCACGCCGGAGGTAACCATTGACACCGCCCTCTCACCGGCAGCCAACCTGCAGGCCTTTCTTGATGACACCGCGAGCCTTGCCCCCCATGGCACCAGCAATCCGCCTCTTACCATTTTGCTTGAAGATGTCACCATCAAATTTGTGAAGCTGCTCAAAGAAAAGCACCTCTCCTTTAACGCCGCCAAGCAAGGCACCTCTTTACGTTGCTTGTTGTTTAATGCCTTTGAAACGCCATTGGGTGACTTTATTTTAAAGCACGAAAACAACACCATGCATTTAGTGGGCGAGTTGGCTCAAGAAGAATGGAACGGCAATCATTATATTAAGTTTTTTGTGCGCGATGGGGCCTTTTTATAAATGCGGCGATTACTCTATAACCTGTTGAGTTTCCTTCTTCCCCATCGCTGTATTATATGCCGCGACTCCCTAGCTGAAGAGCAAGGCCTGTGCCCCACCTGCTATACCAACGTGAAGTTTAACAACGGCCCTCAGTGCACTATTTGTGCCGAACCTTTTGAAATAAAAGGTGACACCTGCCAGCACTGTACAGCCTCCCCGCCTCTTTTTCATCAGAATAAATCTGTATTTGTGTATGAACCGCACATTGCACGGGCCATTTTAGCTTTCAAAAATAGTGGGCACACCGAATATGCCAACACCTTTGCAAAACTTATGGCCCCACTAGCCAAAGAGATAATAACGCCCGACACTGTTATTATTCCGGTCCCCCTTCACTTTTGGCGCCAGTTTAGCCGCGGCTATAACCAATCGCTGCTGTTGGCTCATAAGCTAGCGCTTCGTCTGAGCATAAAACAACAGTTGGCACTCCATATATTGAAACGCCAGGTTAACACACCCACGCAACAATCGCTCACCTCCGCCGAACGCCAACAAAACGTGGCAGATGCTTTTACCATACGCCACGCGCACGCCCATATAGTAAAAGACAAACACATTCTGCTTATTGATGATGTGTGCACCAGCGGCGCCACCCTCAACGCCTGCGCATCCCCCCTGCTGGCAGCTGGCGCTGAGAGTGTATCCTGCTTAACAGTGGCGAAGGTGGGGCTCAACCCCAATATACTTTATAATTAAGAGTCGTTTGTATAGTCGTAATTGAACTCCTTCCTCACTTAGCTGACTGCATACTAACCGCACTCTTCAGTCCTTTAAAGATTTTTTCAATAGATTGAAGCCCCCGTTTAACCACCATCACATAGGCTTCATTTTTCATCAGCGCCATTCTGTCCTCTAGCACCACTTTCTCAAAAATGCTTTTTTCTCGTTTCCCCAGCATAAACAACGCTATGCTTACCTCTCGCCACAACTTGATAAGCTGCTGTTGTTCTTTCTCCCAACGTTCGGATGTAAGGTCCGGCAAAGGGATTAAAGGATTTGTATGCTCATTATATTTGTATCGAGCTATGCGGGGCGCACATATATAAAACCTTACCCTTCGCACCAGTTTTCTATAGGCATCACCCACCTTAAGTTGACCATGGGTAATAATTTTAGCTTTGTACAAAAGATCAAGGCAGAAAGTTTTCGTTAAATTTCTGTTGACCACATCCTTCACTTGACCTAATTTCTCTAGGTTTTCTATTACTTTTTTATTTACGTCTCTCATTTATTCATCTCCCCAAAAGCAAGGGGTTACCTTTCTTTTATTCGTTAAACACCATACGGAAACAACATGAATCTTAACAATATTAAGATAAGTAAACTTACAATTTAAATGGTTAACAAATTGTTAAAAAAAGCTTGAGCTGAACAAGAAAATATGGCAATTTACAAGGAAAAATTAAGGTGTTAAAAAAAAAATGAAAGGGTATGCAATGCAAACGGCAAGAAATCTAAGACTATTAAGGCATTTACGAGGCTACACACTCGAAGAGTTATCAAAAAAAGCGGGGATATCTGTATCCTATTTGTCAAGGCTAGAGTCTGGCAGCCGTCGTCTTAGCGATGAAATTTTGCTGCGTCTCGCAAAACATTTAGAATGTGAACCGGAAGAGATTGCATCAGACAGCCCTCCCGAAAAACAACTAGAAGCCCTTGGCCTCCCCTCGTTCAAACCAAAAAACAGAACGAGTGACACAGACACAAAAGATTTAACAGGCGTTATGGAAGAAATCTCTCGAAAGCTTCAAAAGAGCGTCGAGACAACGATGCGCAAGCTACCGATATTTGCTGCCAACGTATTTAGAAACGGTCAGGAGCAGGAGCAAACAAATATAGCCACGGAAGATGACAGTAAACTTGATCCAAGCGTTCCATTACGCAACCCCTCTGACTGGGTAGAGTGCCCGCCCGAGTTGCGTAACGTGAAAGGGGCCTTTGGTTACTTTGTTGTGGATGAGGAAATGTCTCCTAAATACAACCCAGGCGACATCGTCTTTATTCATCCCTCAAAGCCCATCACGCCCGGCTGTTCTGTACTTGCCATTACACGCAATGAAAACATTATGGTGCGCCAATTTAAAGGCTGGAGCGGCGAGAACTTTTTACTCAACAAAGCCAGTGATTATCAAAAGAAAGCAAATGAGCTGACAAGCCCCGAAAACATTGTTAACCCCAACATGCTCCGCGGCATTTTCCGCATCGTAAGCGCTCGCGAAGCAGGCTAACTCTTTAGCCCTCTCTAAACTCTCAGCCAGGACCAACCAGGTCCTGGTTTTTTTATGTAACACCTTCACCTGCTAAATGCGCTTTCTTAACAAAAAGCTTAAGCAAAGTTAATAGTTTCTTAATATTTTATTGCTAATATATGAATGCACACATGTGCATCGAGAAAGAGGAGAGTAAGATGAAGCGATTATTAATTTTCTGTATACTGTTGGTCTATTCACCCCCAAGCCAAGCTTTTTGCGGCTGCTTTAAAGACATAAAGGCAGCTTTCGTGGGTGATGACCCGAACGATGAATCAAACCTCACCCCTATGCAAATCGCCTATAAGCGGCAAAAAGCCCGTGAGGAAAACGGCTGCACTTGCACACCGCTCAAAAAACGTAAATGTCATTTGTGCCGAAGCAGAAAGCCCTTGTCAGAAAAGCTAACGGAACAAGCCGCCCTGTTTGCGGACCTTTCATTACAAGTGGCGCAACTCGCGGAGGAACAAGACAATGAACTTACGGAAATGTCTCACGGTATGGCGAATGTTGCAGACACCACACTAGGTAAAGCGCTTCCAGGGGCCCAAAAGATTGGCCTTTTTAAACGCTTTGTGAATTTATTTAAACCATCTAAAAAGAAAAAGGAAAGCGCTTAATAACTTTTGCGCGAAGGGCTTGGGAAGAAGGCTGCTCGTGACACCTTTAGGGATGGCACCCACGAAGAGGCTGCCTGCACATCATAGCTTCAGCGCAAAGGGAGGGGGCAAGCATATGGCCGATTTCACCGCTCCCCCTCTGCTTCGCACCAGACTTTGCCACGATAGACAGCGTCGGCGAAGGTGCATCTTCTGAAAGGTCAACACCTTTTTTTATGCATTGGCTCTAAAGGTGTTATTTTTTTGAAGCCACACTGAGAGCGTTTTCACGACTTCGGGATTTGCGATGCTTAGTGGGGGTGAAAAGAAGAAGGGCAAAAGCCCCCACCCAGGGCAGGGGCCGCACATTTAGAAGTGGTATAACACACCAAGATTGAGTGCAAACTGGTTGATTGTGACTTTAGTGGCCCTTTCAAAAGCGCTGTTATCTTTACGTCTGAAAGGGTGGCTTGTTCCTAAGAAGGCTTCTGGGTCTCCATTAGGATTGCGACCTTGGAAGATATAGTGTGTCCAGCTAAGTGAAAAGCGTACAGACGTGTGATCTGACACAGAATGTTCATAACCAATTGTGCCCTGAAGTAATGAAGGGAATTCAGCCGATTTTACAGTTACATCTTTTGTTGTCACGCCATTATTTTGCCTTTTGTTGTAGCCCTTGAGGTAAAGCCCCCAAAGGTTATACCCTATGCTTGCAAAAAATAAGTGCTTATCAGAGGTAAACCCCAGTTGGAGATGAGGTGTGAAAAATATAACTCCCTCTGCTTCCAGCCCAACGCGGAAGTTAGGAGACGGTGCAAATCTGTACCCAATAAGAGTGTGTAAATTTGGTAAAATTAAGTTACTGGATTTTTCATCCGTTTTTGTGGTTGCAGTTTCATCTTCTGGTTTAAGTGTAGAGTAGTGTGCTCCTGCTTGAGCGCCTAAGTAAAAGCCCGAGAAATAAGGCTTTGCGCTAGAGGCGCTGGCAGCCATCGTTGTGCCAATTGCTAAGGCGGCTGGTAAAAGTGTTTTCAAAAGTTTCATTTTTAATCCTTTATTCTAAATAATTAATCTTTATTAATAGTGTGATTTTATATAAACTTCAAGCTTACCCCTTTTTGTCTGGTCTGTGAATGGACAAATACGTTATCAGTGCGGCGCGAATTGTGTAGTTAGCTGCTGGTGGATAGTTACCGTAGGGGCAGGGTCATACGTTACACAAGGTCTGTGTTTAATCCATATTAAAAAGTTTGCGAATGCTATCGAGGAAGCCCAATTTATATTCTTCTTTCTTTTTGGCCGCTTGGGCTTTTTGGTATTTGTTTTCCGTTTGTTCGTTCTGAAGTTTGTAGTCAGCCATACGTTGGGCCAAAATATCAATGGCATCCGGGTGCTGTTTAAAGGCTGATTCAATGGCGTGCTTCGGAATTTCATAGGCTTTCACAAGGCTGGTGGCCCGAACGCTGGCAGAGCGGGGCTCTCCTGTAAGGAAGGACATTTCCCCCACCACCATAGGGCTGTTAAGGGTAGCGAGTTTCAGTTCTTCGGTGCCTTTCAGTGTGAATACCTCGGCGTCCCCTTCAATCAGCACAATAAGCGATTGGGTGTTTTCACCCTCATCAATAATGCGCTCACCTCTATAAAAAACGTTGTAAGTTGCCTGCTCAGCGATACGTTTTTTTGTTGTGTTGTTAAATCCTTTAAAAAACGCAAGCTGGTTTAATTGCGATTGAAAAGCCGCTTGGCTCGCCGTGATGTCTTCCGGGGCATAGTCATAATGATGTTTATCAAAGCGATCGAGCAAAATTTGTTGCGCGAATGGGAGGGGCACATTGTTTTTACGTAAGACGTTCCAAACCAAGCTGGCCACTTCCCCATGAATTTGCTTGCGGTTAAAAATATCCGTAATGCAATAATCTAGCGCATATAAAACGCCACTTCGTTTAAAACGCTGCACATACACAAGGGGCTCGGGTGTGCGTAGTATGTGGGGGCAGTTTAGCGCCGCCTCTTTTACAAGGGCCACCACCTTTTCAGGCGGGTAGGAAATGTGCACATAAAACTCTAAGGAGCGCTCGGTCGGTGGGCTAATCGAGCAGTTCAAAATCACGTTTCCCGCCAGTTGCTCATTCGGCACAATGATATGATTTGAGTTGTCGTCTTCTAGCACCACGCACCGCCAGTTCATTTCCCGCACAATTCCCATAAGGTCATTCACAATGATGGTATCGCCTTCTTTAAAGCTGGTAGACAAGTTAAGGCTTATACCTGAAAAGATTTGTGTGAGTGTGGATTGTGCCGAATAACCAAATATAAAGGCGGCCGCACCAGAAGTGGCAAGAAGAGGCGCGATGGGTTGGTTGTAAATGGTATTCAATACAACGCTAACCACCACAATGAACAAAAACACATTAAAGACGTTGATGATAAACCGCGGCACGGCTGAGCGGCCTTTTTCCGCCGCTAAGAGCCCATACCATAGCAGCTTATCTATTGTTTGCTTGAGCACATACCATAACAATAACCACCACACTGTGCCAACAGCCTTACGAAATTCGTCTTCAAGGGGGCGATAGTCGGGGGGCACAATGTTAAATAAGTGTCCTAACAACAGATAAAACAGACCAACCGTAATAAGGAGTTGATAACCCGACGAGAGGATATGATCTTTCTTTCCGAGATACCATCGGAAAACGCTCAGGGTTAACGAGACTATGGCTAAAACCATAACCGCTAAAGAAAGCCCTCCTAATGTGTAGTCTAGGTCAAAATCCATCTCTCAACTTGTTTATTACAGCATAGGTTATAAACATTAAATTTCAATGAACAAAGCCCGCTTTGAATGTGTGGCGGGCTTCTAAACGAACTTGGCCGCTTCTCGTAATTATATCACCTCGGCTTTAAATTCTTCCGGGGCGTCTTTACTTTCTTCTTCGACGTTAGGGGTTGCATCGTCAAGGGCTTTACGTGTTTCTTCCACAGAGTTACGCATCACGGCTTTTAGGTCTTCTAGATAGTTTATGATGCGCCCCCCGTTGCCACGGCCATCGAGTTTGCCATCTGCTACGACATCTTCAATAGCGTCGCTAGCCGCTTTTTTGCAGCTCTTCCAACCGATGCATAGAATTTTGTGCCACCACTTGCGTTTTTTGGGCTGGGCATTGATAGCCAGTTCTTTTTTGGCTTTTTCTTCAATTTCACCAAACGCTTTTTCTAAAACGCCCTCTGCTAGTTTAATGCCTTCGTTTTTTATTTCTTTATTGAGGTCGCGTTCTACGGCAACATCCGATGCGGCTACAGCCTCTTGCGACACATTCCCTGTGTGACTACCAATGGACTCGCTTGCTTTAGGAAGGGTGCTCAGGCTTAAAAGAGTTGTAAGTGTAAGGGTGATTGTTCTCATAATATCTCTCTCCTATTCAGACAAACGTATGATATCAGAGATATCTTAATATATTCTTAACGATTGTAAATGCGGCTGATCAAGCCACTATTCTTGGGTGTAAGCATTACTAAACTAGCGCCCTTTGACGCTAAGAGAGCGCTGGCATTATGAATTGGGCCAAAGCGAGTTAATTATTTATTAAGCGGTAGCAATATGCTAAAAATTTATAAAATGGTTGTATATGAAAATTGGATTTCTAAAATCGGCTCACGCCGCCGAAAAAAGGTTTACGCTTACCCCCTCAATGGTCAAGAAATATATTAACAAAGGTGCTACCGTATGGGTAGAACAGGGGGCTGGCGTTTCAGCAAATATATCCGATGAGGACTTAGAACAAGCTGGCGCCCACATACATAGCACCGCGGCAGAAATATGTTCTGCGGTGCGGGTAGTGGTGAGCATGCAACTGCCAGCGGCAGAGTTGCTGAAAAAGATGAAGCCAGATGCTGCTTTAGTGGGGCCTTTTTTTATGCAGCGGCACCCGGAACACGTCAATGTGTGTGCGCAGTATTCATTTAAAACATTCAGTTTAGAATTAATCCCGCGTATTTCCCGTGCGCAAAACATGGACATTCTCTCTTCCCAAAGTAACCTCGCCGGCTACAAAGCTGTGTTAGAGGCCGCCAATATTTACCAAGGGGCCTTCCCTATGATGATGACAGCGGCTGGCCTCATTAGCCCGGCAAAAGTGTTGGTGCTGGGGGCCGGTGTGGCCGGCTTGCAGGCCATTGCCACGGCTAAACGCCTGGGTGCTCAAGTGTCGGCCTTTGATGTGCGCCCGGCCGTGAAAGAGCAAGTGGAAAGTTTGGGGGCGAAATTTATTGAGGTGAAAAGTGAAGCCGCCAGTGAGGATGCGGGCGGGTATGCCACCGAAATGAGTGAAGACTATAAAATGAAGCAGCAACAGCTTATTGCAAACGAACTTAAGAAAACAAATATCGTTATTACCACGGCGCTTGTGCCGGGGAAGCGTGCGCCCACCCTGATCACCAAAGACATGGTAAACGCTATGCCAGCAGGAAGTGTTGTGATCGACATGGCCGCTGAGGCCGGGGGCAACTGCGAGTATACGAAACCTGATGAGTGCGTTCGTGTGGGCACTGTCAGCATTGCTGGCTACACCGACCTCCCTTCACGCGTGGCCCCAGAAGCCAGCAAGTTATTAGCGCAAAACATATTTCACTACTTAAGCCCTGCCATCAACGGTAAGGAGATAGCCTTTGATTTGGATGATGAGGTTTATAAACAAACCCTTGTCACCCAAGGCGGCGAGGTGGTGCATGAACGATTTAAGCAAAAGGAATCTTAATATGGCGGATACGACTAAATTATTGCAACAGCTTTCCGATCATTTTCGGGAGGGGTTACACAAAATTGAGCACTTGCAACAAACCTTAGAAGAAACAGCCATCGCTAATGTGGCCTCGGGTGTGAGCCCCGCCACCATGGGGCTTATTGTGTTTGTACTGTCGGTGTTTATCGGCTATTATGTGGTGTGGAAGGTAACGCCTGCCTTGCACTCTCCCCTTATGTCTGTTACCAACGCCATTTCCAGTGTAATTGTAGTAGGAGCCATCGTGGCTGTTATCAGCAGCGCCAATAGTGCGTCAACCCTATTTGGGTTAGCTGGCGTGTTTCTGGCAAGTATTAATATTTTTGGGGGCTTCGTTATTACGCAGCGTATGCTCGCCATGTTCAACAAAAAAAAGTAGGGCTGCCTTATGGAAACTAAAATTTTATTATATCTAGTAGCGGGTGTCTTATTCATCCTTTCACTCGCCGGGCTCTCCTCTGCTAAAACGGCCGTCAGGGGCAATCGCTACGGCATATTAGGCATGCTGATTGCGGTAGTAACAACGCTTGCTTTTAGCATGCATTCCTGGCAAAGCGCCTTACTAATATACGGCACCATTGCCGCAGGCGCCATTATAGGAACTGCCATCGCAAAGCGCATAGACATGACAGCCCTCCCCCAGCTGATGGCCGGTTTTCACAGCTTAGTAGGTTTAGCGGCCGTGTGTGTTGCCTTTGCCGCCTTTTATTCTCCAACAGCGTTTGGCATCGGTACGCCAGGTCACATTAACAAATTTAGCTTACTCGAAATGTCCTTAGGGGCGTTTATTGGGGCCATGACCTTTACGGGGTCTTTTATTGCCTTTATGAAGCTGCAAGGCTTAATGTCGGCCAAGCCCATACGTTTTGCCGGGCAGCACCTTTTTAATGGGGCGCTTGGTGTGGCGATTGCGGTGATGACCATCCTCTTTACGTTTATTCAAACAGGGGATGTGCTAACCATTATCACCTTGTGTGCGGCTATTTTGGGCGTGTTGCTAATTCTGCCTATTGGCGGGGCGGACATGCCGGTGGTGGTGTCTATGCTGAACTCTTATTCCGGCTGGGCTGCCGCCGGCATTGGGTTCACCTTGCAAAATATGCTGCTCATCATTACGGGGGCACTTGTGGGGGCCTCGGGTGCTATTTTAAGTTACATCATGTGTAAAGCCATGAACCGCTCTTTCTTTAATGTAATTTTAGGAGGGCTTGGTGAGGACGAGGCGACGAATGCGGATGGCGCCACCGAAGAACGTGCCGTTAAAGCGGGTAGTGCTGAAGATGCTGCCTTTTTAATGGAGCAAGCGGGCTCAGTGATTATTGTGCCCGGTTACGGAATGGCTGTGGCCCAAGCGCAACATATTATTCGTGAGCTGGTAGACATTCTTAAAAGTAAAGACGTGAAGGTGAAATTTGCTATTCACCCGGTGGCTGGCCGTATGCCAGGTCACATGAATGTGTTGCTAGCAGAGGCCAATATCCCTTACGAGGATGTGTTTGAGCTGGAAGACATTAACAGTGACTTTTCTAGCACGGATGTGGCCTTGGTGATTGGCGCGAATGATGTAACCAACCCCGCCGCCCGTACAGACACCGCAAGCCCTATTTATGGCATGCCTATTTTAGATGTGGATAAGGCTAAAACCATATTGTTTGTGAAGCGTTCTATGGGAGTAGGCTACGCTGGCATCCAAAACGAGTTGTTCTTTAACCCTAAAACGATGATGCTTTTTGGTGACGCTAAAAAGGTGTCGGAGGAAATAGTAAAAGCTTTTGAGATGATGTAACAGCATTCGTCTAAAGAGCTAAAAACCAGGGGCGTCATCCGAACGCCTCTTTTTTATGGGTAAAATAGATAATATATTGACATTTCAGGAAAGAATGCCAAATAATAGGTTGTAAGACATAATCCGTTGGATGATGCACAAAAGCAAAGGACAGAACATGTTTAAAAATTTGATAATTGTGGCCGGTTTGGCTGCAACGCTTCCAGCGCTCCGTGCAGCTGAGGCAAATCTAAATATTAACGAGATTGAGCCGAATAAAGACTTTGTGGCGTGTATAAAAAAACGCCTTACCAATCGCAATGCAGAAGTGGGGGAGAGACTACAACGCGAGGATTTTCTACATAAGTTAGGTGAGGGTATTAACAAAATCGCTAGCCCTTTGATCGACAAGATTTTAAACAACACTCTTGTTAGTGTAAAAGAAGCGGTGGCCACATTTGGAGCCATATACATGCTCAAAGAAACCATTGTTGAGGAGCTTAAGGGCCGGGCGAACCTTAATGAAGATGAGCTGAAAGTTGCTTCTTACGATGGGGATACAATTAAATGGCTCGAAGGCCTGGCAGCCGAACTTGACTTAAATTAGATGCTCACTCTATGTCCTCCCACCCGACTTCCGCAAAAAATGTGGGGAGAGAGCCTATGGGACGGCCTCCATGGCATCATCACCAACGACAAAGAGGTCACGCCGGCTGAAGCGCTGGCCCGTTATGCGCGGTTATGGGTGATTGAAGAGTCCTTCCGTATTAATAAACACACCTTAAAGATGCGGCCGATCTTCCATTGGACACCGCCGCGCATTGAGAGTCATATCGCATTATGTTACATGAGTTTTGCTGTGTTACGGCATATTGAATACCGGGTGGCCCTGACCCAGAAAATGAGCCCGGGCGAGATTTTAACGCACCTAAAAGGGGTACAAGCCTCGATTATGCAGCATAAGAAAACGAAAGATTTATATCGACTGCCCAGCAGCTTTAGGCCGGAAGCGCAAAAGATCTATAAGGTGTTTAACCTCAAGCGCTGTGGAGATGCCGCCATTTATATAAAGGGGGAAAGAGGCCATTCTGGGCCTACAGAAAATCCCCCCGCGAACAGCCCGCTACCGGAGGCATAAACACAGCTCCTTCGCACACCTAAATGTTGTGCCTAAAATCCTGAAACCCCCTCAAACCCTCGCTTCTTTCGTTTGCTCACCTTCATTTTTGCGGAAGTCGGGAGCGCCATGACGGTATTCTCTCACTAATGGCCGGGAAGCAAGGATCTGAGCCTAGAGAGCGGAGAGCCCTGCAAAGGTGGGGTTTTCTTAGGTTATCGCCATTTTCATTACGGCATGAGATCAGAAAACAAGTTCACAAAGACGTTAGGGGGAATGTCTGGGAAAACGAAGCCGAGAGGCAGGCGCCCTAAGCGCCTGCGTGTGGATAGTTAAGCTTAATCAGCAGCAATCGAGCAAGGACTACTTAAGAACTGATCCATGCGAACAGAAAGGGTTTTAAGCACGTTATCCAACCCGTCGCGGAACTTTTTGGCATTATTTTCAGACCAAACCTTTCCATTTTCTTCCACTTCTTCTGAAGCGTTGTCTAAGGTTTCAGATGCGAAGGTTTTAAACCGCATGATAGGCTTGTCTGTAATATCTTCTGGTTTAACAATCCCCTTTACCGAACCGCCCGTTGGGTAAAATGTCACTTCAAGTTGGGCTGTAAAAGAGTCAAGGGCTGAGTTGAATCCTAATTTCACTTTGGCCAGTGCGGTTACATCCTTATTAGAGCTCAAAAGCCTTTTCTCTAAATCAAAAGAATTCATCTCTTCTACAGTGAAGGTGTTTTGTAGATGAATCCATTTGTGTTTTTTCATGGCTTTTGCAAGTGTGTTGTTAATTTTTTCTTGAATATTAAGGGTGTTAAAAACATGCTGCACGTCTTTAAGGGCATTTGTGATGACACTTTTTCTGTGCGCCTCAACCCCAGCATCTACCAAAAACCCTATCAGCCCTATGGCTCCTCCTATGTTGCCTTCAGTTTTGATTGTTTGGCGTAGGTTTGAACTTTCTATCTCGGCTCCGAGTTCTTTCTCTACCCTTTGAACCATTAGATCTGTAGAGCCTACTTGATCATTTAGCTCTTCTGGCAGAGCAATGAAATTTTTGTGTCCTGCACAACCCGCTAACAAAAAGAAGGCAAAAAGAGTCAGAGATTTGTTTATTTTTGAAACATAATTTTTTAGCATTATTTTTTCCTTATATATTGTGAATAGCCATTAGTTTGAAGATCCGTAAAAATCAACAATATAGGGTACATGTTTTGGTAACACCTGTAAGAGAAGGCGATTGCCAAAGTTTTGGGTGTTGGTTTTGAATTTCACATCTAACTTGATGGAAGATGATGACTCAACACGGCGCAAGACCTCTGATGGCAACACGAAAGCAATCCTGTAATCAACCAAATAGTTATTGCTAAACACGTTAAGTGACTTTACTTTTTTCACCTGGTTAAAACCTGTAACATCTAGAGGGCTTTCAACACCATCAACAATGAGCTTAAGTGTTATATTTTCATGGCTCAAGTCACTGTGTTGGTGATAATCTGTGTAGTTTAGGGTTGCTTTATACGTTGCAGATTTAGAGGGTATATTAGGCTCTCTTAAAATCAAGCTAGAAAGAATGTTGGAATGTGTGGATGACTTTAGTTCTATATCTTTGAGTATACGATATTTTTTACCAAGAACGGGTTCTTCTTTAATTTCCACTTCAGGCAATTGGGCACAACCTGCCAGAAGGAGTAACGGAATAAATCTAAGTTTTTTAAGCATGTTTTTTCCTTTAGTTGAATATTATCCATTTTTAAAGTAGTCACTATGTGCAAAAATTCAAGGTCTTTATGTAACTAAAAATCCATTTTTTATATCCAAGACGACTATCAGCATTGATGTGAATACAAAGGCTAAAAAAACTTGTCAGCAAAAAGACTTCTTTGGTATACGTTAACGTAATTGAGGAACCTGAATGGGTAGAATTATTGCATCATGCATGATCGGTAATATTATTGAATGGTATGATTTTATTATATACGCACTTTTTGCGTCCACTATTGGCAGCTTGTTTTTTCCGGCAAGCTCAGACTACTCACAGATTATTAACGCCTTTGCTATTTACGCAGTGGGCTTTATAGCGCGCCCGATTGGCGCTATCGTGTTTGGACATATCGGCGATAAGAAAAGTCGGAAAGATTCACTCATGCTTTCTATATACATTATGGCGATACCTACAGCTTTAATCGGGTGTATCCCCACCTACGCCCAGGCGCAAAGCTTGTTCCCTTTTTGGGAGAGCGCGGGGTTGTTAGCGCCAGTTCTTCTCACAATTTTACGCCTCTTCCAAAGCTTCGCAATTGGCGGTGAATTTACCGGGTCCATGGTGTTTATGGTGGAATCAGCGCCGCCGCATCGCCGCGGTTTCTTTGGCAGTTGGGCTACGTTCAGTAGCGTTCTCGGCGTTATACTAGGGTCGGTTGTGGCGTTTGTATTTTCATCACTTCTTTCGCCTGAACAAATGCAAAGTTGGGGCTGGCGTATTCCATTTGTGTTAAGCATTTTTGGCAGCTTGGTGGGAACGTATATTCGTCGCAGCTTGTCTGACCCAGAGCGGTTTGTAAAAAAGAAAAAGCATGGCCTGCCTATTAAAATGCTCATGAGCCAACACCTGGGTAAAATGTCGCTTGTGTTCTTTATCGACATCGTAACGGCTATTGGGTTCTTCACGCTTGTGACCTTCCTTCCCAGCTTTATGCAAGATAAAAAGTTTTTGGGCATGCCACAAGATTTAACCTTTAAAATAAACACTTTTAACATGTTGGTGTTTGCGCTGTTTACCGTTGTGGGCGGCAGCTTGTCCGATAAATTTGGGCGACGCCCCATACTAGCCATCGGGGCTGCCGCCTTAGCTTTGATGGCGTTCCCAATATTTGGTTTACTAGCCTCTGGCGCACTCTACAATGTGGTGTTAGGGCAAGCGATTATGGCGGTAATTATGGGCACTTTCTTTGGGGTGATCCCTGCGGCCCTTTCCGAGTTATTCCCCACGGAAGTGCGCTTCTCGGGGCTGTCTTTAGCACACAACCTTAGCATGGCCATTTTTGGTGGCACAGCGCCCCTAATTGCCACACAGCTCGTGCAACACACTGGCTCACAGCTAAGCCCTGCGTGGCTCCTTGTTATTGCCGGTGTGGTGTGTTTAGCAGCGCTGCCATTTTATTTTGACCGCCAACGAATAAAATTAGCTGACAGGAGCGCCAGAATCGCGGCGTAGGAAAATCTACGCCCTTTTCGCCCTCCCCTCGCATGAAGCTTGCTATTACGGGGCCCTCCTGTTTTGCGCGCTTTTCAGCTTGTCATATCATGTCTTAATCAACATCATTCGCCACCCTTTGAGATATTTTTAAAGCCATGGCGAGGGGGGACTTCAGCTCAATAGCCGCCTCTAGCCATTTACGCTGCGCCCCCACAAAATCGTCTGTGCCGAAAAGTTGTTTTGCAAACGCCATCTTCAACAGTGAAATAGCCCCTTGAGGCACCCCTTTAGCGTATGCTAGCTTGTAATATCGTTCGGCCATATCAAGCCTCGTCGCCCCGGTAAGCCCGTCGTAATATAAATCGGCTATGATTAATAAGGCTTCATGCTTACCAGCAGCGGCTGCTTTTTCAAGAAAGACAAAGGCTTCTTGATAACGGTTTTTGTGAATACAATTCAGTGCACTTAAATAATTATATCGCCCCCATAATCCATGCTCTATGAGCTCTTGTTGATGGGGAGCTAGTTTGTCGAGCCCACTCGACAGCTTTCTATGCTGGCCAAGCTCATTATGTAATTCTAAACGAATTACTTCAGCCTCAGGGCTAAAAGCCTTACACGCTTGCTTTAAGTAGTCCAATGCCCCTGCACTGTTCTGTTTGCTAAAGCGAATATGTTTAACGCGTTTTGCGGCGTACAGCGCGACGTTCGGATATTTTTTAGCGAATTTTTTGATGAGCTTATTTTGGGCTTCGTAATTTTCTGCTTTTTCAAACCCCTGAAGCAACGACACAGCTTCCACCTCAGTGGCATACTGATATACATTTTCTAGGAAGTAATCTAATGCTAAAACATCATCAAGACGAACCTTGTGCCCTAAAAAGTGCAGCAGCCCCAATTTGTGTCGTGTGGCGGCATGGCCAAAACGCGCCACCTGTTCATAAATTTCGACAGCCTTACCATATTCACTGGGGCGCCGCGATACAAAAAGCCGATCAGCTACCTTCAATGCACGCTCATAATTGGCGGGCACCAAAGCCTTCCTGCGCCAATAAGCGGCTTTCTCAAGGTCAATTTCGCCATGCAAACCCAGCGCGTACGCATTACACATATATGTTAAAGCGTTGGGATGCCCTGCTTTAGCAGCACACTCATAATAATGGAGAGCCATATCTTTGTTTTTGGGGCCGCCGATGCCTTTCAGCAAAAAATCAGCGTAGCGCGACATGGCATTCATCTGCCCTTGGTTTGCGGCTTGTTTATACCACGTGCGGGCAACCTCTTCATGGGTTTTTTCTGTTAGAGTTGGAACGGGGGGAAGCGGCTGGGTGAACACGTTGGTTTCATTAAAATAACCCATCAAAAAGCAAGCCTGTTGATGTTTGTTATGCGCATACGTGCGCAGCGTTTGCAGCCCCATTTCAAACGCGCTCATGTTCTCGCCTATATAGTTATTTTGTGTCGCTAAACCAATCGACTCCAGCATCCGCTCATCTGGATAGGTCACCATGCTATTAATAAACCAATCCGTCGCGCGTTGATATTCGCCGCTGTGCAAATAACTCATACCAATGTCGAACATTTTTAAGGCACGCTCTTCCGGCGTGCTGAGCGGTGTGGCCTCTAGTTCTTTTAATTCAAAATAATATTTAAAGGCCAGCGGAGAGTGCCGTTTGGGTGACCTAGGCTCCCCTGAAACCACACCCGTTACAGAATCATTATCAGCTGTATAGCCACCGTCTATTTCAAACGCTGAACACATAGAACAAGACAAAACACCGAGAACGATAAGACGTTGGAACATGGCTGCCCCTCTTCATTACTCTTAGTATAATCAAGAGAAATTAATTTTCCGTTAGCGAATGTTACTTTTCAGCAGCAAAGTGTGTAATGGTCTGCTAAAGGCCGTTGTGATAATAGCAAAACCTCTGCAGGATAAAATGGCGGGCTGCGTAAAGCCCAGGGCCACCGCGTGAAGACTGCTCTTGACACCCTCACCAATGTTATTCCCCGGGATGAGCAAACCCAGAAATGACATCCTTTGGAGGCCAACTTACCTCCTTTAAGGTGAACTTTCATAGGCCTAAAATTTCTCTTGCAATTTTCTCCGGCAACATGTATATATCAGGTCAAGTTTGATTACGCGGGCGTGGCGGAATTGGTAGACGCACTAGACTTAGGATCTAGCGGTTCACACCGTGGGGGTTCAAGTCCCTCCGCCCGCACCACCTAGTGTGATCACATAATAAAAATTAGGTAAATTTCAATGGAAGTACAAGAAAATCAGCTTGATGGCCTTAAGCGTCAATTTAAAGTAAACATCCCTTCAGAACAAATTCAAAAAGCAGTTGATCAAAAACTAAAGTATTTTGGAAGCAACGCCAAGATCCCCGGTTTCCGCAAAGGGAAAGTGCCGGCTAAAATTTTAAAAGCTAAGTATGGCGCTCACGCGTTGCAAGAAGCGGCTAACGACCTACTTAACGAAACCTCCAAGAAGGTTATTAATGACAAAGGCTTACGCACCGCACAAGAACCTCAGATTAAAGTAACCAATTTTGATACAGAAACACCCTCTCTTGAATATGAAATTAATTGTGAAGTACTTCCCACAATTCCTGAAATTGATGCTTCAAAAATAAGCGTTGAGAAAATTGTAACTGAAGTGTCAGATAAAGATGCCGATGATGAAGTAAAAAAAGTCCACGAAAAAACGGTCGTATACAAAGACGCGGCTAAAACCAAAAAAGCTGCATTAGGTGACGCCATCAAAGGTAAAATTGTTTTTGAGCTCGAAGGCAAAGAAGAAAAAGGCGATGAAAAAGAACAACGCATTATTCTTGCGGAAGAAAACAAAGATGAGCCTATTGTAAAGGCCCTAGTCGGTGCCAAAGCTGGCGACACTGTAACGGTAGACCTACCGGATACCACTGGTAAAACCAAAAAAATGAAAACGCGTTGTCACATTGAAGTGGTAAAGGTACAAACACCCGGTGAAAACAAGTTTGATGATAAGTTAGCCCAAGAGCTTGGCTTAGAAACATACGCTGAATTACAACAAAAGATGAAAGAGAGACTCGAAAAAGGTG
The DNA here is from genome assembly GCA_030433125.1 of Alphaproteobacteria bacterium. GTDB lineage: Bacteria > Pseudomonadota > Alphaproteobacteria > UBA6184 > UBA6184 > JAUIKZ01. The sequence continues at coordinate 11,141 of JAUIKZ010000001.1, read as the reverse complement.
TAGAGGGCATGAGCACATCCTACATGAAGCGTGAACTCCTTGACCATCTTGATGTTAATTTTGATTTTGACGTTCCTCAATCCATGCTCGACACGGAGTTTCAAAACATTTGGAAGCAAGTGTTAAACGAACTAGAGGATGAAGGCGAAAATAAAAGCCAAGAAGAGCTTGATGAAATGAAAGAAGAGTACAAGCTCATTGCTGAACGTCGTGTACGACTTGGCCTGATATTAGCCGAAGCCGGCAACCGCGCTAAGCTCAGCATTACAAACCAAGAGCTTAATGACCGCATCATGATGACAGCTTATCAAATGGGCATCCACCCTACTGAGCTTGTTAAATTGCTTCAAAAAAACAACAATGCTTTAGCCTCTATTCGTGCCGAAGTATTCGAAGAAAAAGTAGTTAACTGGTTACTTGAAAATGTAAAAGTGTCAGAGAAAAAAGTTAAGTACGCTGACTTCGAAAAGACCTATGAAGACAAGCTTGAAAGCGATATGCCGAAAGTAGCAGAAGCGAAAAAGGCTAAAGGCACCAAAGGAAAGGCTAAAAAAGCTGAAGCTCCAAAAGCTGAGAAAAAGTCTGCTAGCAAAAAGACGGCAGATGAAAAGCCAAAAGCAAAGAAAACAGCTAGCAAAAAAGCGGCGCCAAAAAAAGAAGAACAATAACAACAAACATCGCGGGAGATAGACATGACGAGCGCACTTGATAAGTTTCAGAACACACTTGTTCCAATGGTAGTGGAGCAAACCTCCCGCGGTGAACGCTCCTATGACATTTACTCTCGTCTTCTTAAAGAGCGCATTATATTTATGGTTGGCGGCATTGATGATCACACCGCAAACCTTGTGAATGCACAAATGCTCTTTTTAGAGTCTGAGAACCCTAAAAAAGATATCTACCTATACATTAACTCTCCAGGTGGCGTAGTAACAGCTGGGCTTTCTATGTATGACACCATGCAGTATGTTCGCCCCGATGTGGCGACCCTTTGCTTAGGGCAAGCCTGTTCCGCTGGGTCATTGCTGCTTATGGCAGGTGCTGCTGGTAAGCGTTATAGCCTTCCCCATTCACGGGTAATGATTCACCAACCTCATGGTGGCGCGCGCGGTCAGGCTACTGATATTGAAATTCAGGCCAAAGAAATTCTCAAACTACGTGGCATCCTTAACGGCCTATATGCTAAGCACACTGGGCAACCTATTGATAAAATCGAAGCCGCCATGGAACGCGACAACTTTATGTCTCCAGAAGAGGCTAAGGCTTTCGGGTTGATTGACGAAATTATCTTGCATCGTCCAGGATCGGATCAGTCTTAGTCTTAGTTTTTGTTTTATTAATAAAATATTAATACTTTTGTGCAAACGTTAACAAAACAACGGAGCATAAATTGAAAAAACTAATTGCACTAAATCTTATCCTATCAACTGTAGCGTTCACAGCTGGCGCCCCTAAATATCACCTATCACAAAAGGGGGGAGCGCTTTCATCCTGCAACACTAAGTGTTCCGAAAAGCGTGCGCAACATATTTTAGATGGTAAGGAAGACTTTGCTTATATCGACTCTTGCTTTAGCCAATGCACCGTAGGCCAAACAAAAGGCTTCGTTGCTAAACTCCTTAATGACCCTAACTTATCGGGTGATATGGAAGATCGAGTTCTTGGGTATATGAAAGATAACGGTCGTGCCCAATTTATAGCTAACAGCCCCGAGCTGCAGGCCCTATTGCGTAGTCATTTCACAAACCCTAATGCGGGTATGCGCCTTGATTATCTTATCAATTATAAGGGTAATAAAAAGTTCTCATCATACAAAGATGATCTCCGTGCTAAGCAAATGGGAGGCTTTAACGCATATAAGTAATAGGCCCGGCCATAATATGTTTACTAAGCGGTGTGTTTTGCAAGCGTAGGCCCTGCAGTGCGCAGCACCGCTTTTTTTCTTCCTTATTCATTTTTCTTTATTTTGTTAACTATTTGTTAAGATAATTGTATTAGCGTGTAAACAAGGTTCACGCGTACAAACAACAAAATCTGTTCGCATTAACTGACTAAAGCTTATGTCTTAAGCTTTTAAACTATCCTCACTTTTACTTATAGGCTTGTGCCTCTCCGCCTTTACGAGGGGTATCAGCATCACCATGTGCGCCACAGGCGCTCACACATACAATCATTCAATTAAACTAGAAAGGAATTAACCATGCCTCAACATTATTATGCTGACTATTTCGCGCCACCCCCCCCTGATCAACTAGTGGAGTTGCAGGTAAAAATAAAGCAAATTAAGACTGTAGAGATGGCCCCACCCTCCCCTGTTATTGCCCAAAACCCTTTTTTAGAGGCAAAACCTGTGGTATATAATCACAAGATAAAGAGAGCATATGAACACTTACGACGTAACAATTATCGGTGGTGGCCCAGGCGGCTACGTGGCGGCCATTCGGGCTGGGCAGCTTGGGCTCAAGGTGGCCTTGGTGGAAAAAGAGCACCTGGGGGGCATCTGCCTCAACTGGGGGTGCATCCCCACGAAAGCGCTGCTACGCACCAGCGAACTTTTCAGCCTTATGCAAGAACCCGATCGTTTTGGTATTCAGCTCGACGGGGCATCTTTTGACTTGAGCAAAATTGTGCGCCGGTCTCGCGATGTGAGCGCTCAACTCGCCAAAGGTGTGCAAATGCTGCTCAAAAAAAATAAGGTAGATGTCTTTTGGGGGCACGGGCGCATCGCCTCCCCTCACAAGGTACTCTGCCAGGGTGACACGGAACAACTGATTCACACAAACAGTATTGTTATTTCCACAGGGGCGCGTGCCCGGGTGCTCCCCGGGTTTGAACCAGATGGAAAGCATATTGTTACTTACAAAGAGGCCATGGTCCCCGAAGATATGCCGAAAAAGCTATTGGTGATCGGCAGTGGCGCCATCGGTGTGGAGTTCGCCAGCTTTTACCATAGCCTGGGCAGTGAGGTTACTATTGTGGAGTTGCAAAACAACATTCTGCCGGCAGAAGATGCAGAAATAAGCACCTACGCCAAACAGCAGTTTGAAAAACAAGGCATGCGTATTTTAACAGGTAGCACCGCCACCAACGAGGGCGTTCAAAATGCCCAGGTTAACGTGACCCTTAAAACGCCAAACGGCGACCTTAAGGAAAGCTTTGACCGTGTAATTACGGCCATTGGGGTTGTGCCTAACATCGAAAAGATTGGGCTTGAAGACAACAACATCAAGCTCGACAGCAACCGCCTCGTGCTTAACCAATACTGCCAAACGTCTATCCCCAACATTTATGCCATCGGTGATGTGGCGTCGGCCCCGTGGCTAGCCCACAAAGCCAGCCATGAAGGCATTATGGTGGTGGATAAAATCGCGGGCCGCAAGGTAAAGCCTATGAATTTTAACAACATTCCGGGCTGCACTTATTCGCACCCGCAAATTGCCAGCATTGGCCTTACCGAACAAGCCTGCAAAGAGCAAAACATCCCCATCAAAGTGGGGCGCTTTACAGGCATTGGCAACGGGAAAGCACTGGCGTTGGGCGACCCAGAGGCCTTAGTGAAAACCATCTTCCATGCGGAAACCGGTGAGCTTCTGGGGGCGCATATGATCGGCCCAGAAGTGACAGAGCTGGTGCAAGGGTTTGCCATTGCGAAACAGCTGGAGGCCACCGAGGAAGACCTCATGCACACCATTTTCCCGCACCCAACCCTGTCGGAAATGATGCACGAAAGCGTGTTAGATGCTTACGGGAAGGCCATACACAAATAGTTGGAGGACGCCATGACAGACACGGTTAAGCGAAAAAAGCCAGATTGGCTACGGGTGAAAGCGCCTGTTAGCCAAGGGTATCATGAAACGAAAGACCTCATGCGCCAGCAAAAGCTGAACACCGTGTGTGAAGAGGCAGCCTGCCCTAATATTGGCGAGTGCTGGTCGAAAAAACATGCCACCATCATGATTTTGGGCAGCGTGTGCACCCGGGCCTGTGCCTTTTGCAACATCGCTACTGGCCGCCCGGACCTGCTTGACCCACACGAGCCCGAACGCGTAGCCGAAGCCCTAGGAAATTTGGGCTTAGAGCATGTGGTGATCACTTCCGTTGACCGTGATGACCTCCCCGACGGTGGTGCAGAGCATTTTGCTCAAACCATTCGGGCTATTCGGGCCAGCTCACCCGCCACCACCATCGAAATTCTTACCCCCGACTTTCAAAAAAAAGACGGGGCGCTAGAAGTGGTAGTAGCGGCCAAGCCGGATGTGTTTAACCACAACCTAGAAACGGTGCCCAGGCTTTATAAGCCTGTGCGGCCAGGGGCTCGCTATTTTCATTCCCTCAAACTGTTGGCAGAAGTGAAGCGCCTGGACCCCAGCATATTCACCAAATCTGGCATTATGGTGGGACTTGGCGAAAGTGTGGACGAGGTGTATCAAGTAATGGATGACCTCCGCAGCGCTGAGGTAGACTTCATGACCATTGGGCAATACTTGCAGCCCACACCAAAGCATCACCCGGTGATAGATTTTGTGACCCCCGACACCTTTAAGAAGATGGAAAAAATGGGCTGGGGCAAAGGGTTTTTGATGATCTCGGCTTCGCCCCTCACACGCTCTTCTTACCATGCGGGGGATGACTTTAAAAAGCTACAAGCCGCCCGAGAGAAAAAGCTAGCCGACCAACAAAAGTTGCGGGCATAATATGCATTACAGCTCACAAAAGCAGCTGCCACACACAGCAGCCTTCTTGTTTGATATTATTCAGAATGTGGAGGCTTACCCGCAGTTTCTGCCATGGTGCCAAAAGATAACGGTGCTTGAACGGGCAGAGAATAAAATAGTGGCGGACATGACGTTGGGTAAAGGCCCTTTTACCGAAACTTTTCGCTCAGACGTGGAACTTACGCCCCATAGAAAAGTGATTATTCGCAGCCACACAGCACCCCTGCGCCACCTTGAAAGCCACTGGGTGTTAGACGAAAATGATAATGGCACGCACGTGCGGTTTGATATTGACTTCGAGCTCAACAACACCCTCTTAGCGGGCATGCTAAAACTGGTGCTAAACCAAATTGGCCAAACCATGGTGCAAGCCTTTGAGGACCGAGCGGCGCACTTGGCACAGCAGAATATGGCTAATAACGCATAATATTTCCACTATCTTGTTCACTGTTTTATTTCGAAAAAAATAAAACCTGCGGTTAATGACTCGACGAGAACCGGATCCGAATTTCACCCCATTCTTTATGGAGCTTAGGCGGGAAAATTTTGGCTGGCACCTTAAACGCCCCCATACGCAAAATGGCCCGTTGGGCTGTTTCGGCGGCGGGGCGCACGTCGGCGCTCAATTTCGTTTCATTCAGGATGGTCACGTTTTCCACCTTGCCATTGGCGCCCAGTTTAATGTTCAGATGGAAGTCATATTTTTTATAGCTGCTATGAGACCAGTTCTCTTCGATTTGCTTTTTCAGCTCTTGCTGAATTAGGGAGATCTGGCCATTGTTGAGCTTAGTGGTTGTATTGCCTCGTTTAGGCGCCCGTGAGTTTTTAAGGCTGCGTCCTTCAGCTTTACCACCCTCATCGGGCGCCAGGTTTTTTATGATGTCCGTTAACACGTCGCCTTTAGGCTTGGCCGCCTTTTTAGTGGCCTGCGCGGGCGTTTTGCGCGGAGCTGTTTTGGGCGCTTGCTTAGGCGGGCTCTTTTTCGGGGCTGACGTTTTGGGGGCTGCTTTTTTGGGCGGCGCGGGCTGAGCTTTTGGCTTCGGCGTTGGCTTTTTCGCTGGCGCCGGTTTCTGTTGGCTGGGCTTAGGGGCCGCCTCAGGTTTAGGTGCGGGGATGGGTTTTGGTTTAGGTGCCTCAACCGTTTTGCGCTGGGTATCAATTTTAGGAGCCCCTTTTGCGCGCAGGGGGCGAGGCTTTAGTTCTTTTTTGGTGTTAGCTGTTTTTTTACGTTGGGTGTCGGAGGTTGTGTCTTCGGGGCTGATCATTTCAATATCTATTCCTGTCACCGCTTCTAACTTAAGCGGCTCAGGTGGGTCAGAAAAATCAACCGCAAAGAAAAACAAAATCACAGCGTGTAAAAACAAGGAGGCAATGGTGCTAAAGGGCATGTCTCTCATGCTTAACGTGTCTCCAATGCTTCTCCGATAAGCGCCACACGTTTATACCCCGCACGGTTTATCAAGCCCATGATCTCCATAAAGGTGCCATAAGACAAGCCTTCGTCGGCCTGAATATAGATTTTCACGTCTTTTTTCTGACCGCTCAATGTGTCTAACTTGCTGATAAGGCTAGTGCGATCGACGGGCGTTTCTTGCACATATATTGCAGCGGTTTTCTTGATACTCACCACTAAGGGCTTTTTGTCTTCGGTGATGGTGCTAGCGGCTGTTTTAGGTAAGCTCACATCAACGCCAACAGTTAAGAGAGGAGCCGTGATCATGAAGATAATAAGCAGCACCAACATTACATCAATAAAAGGGGTCATGTTGATTTCGGCAATGGCGCTCATGCTACGCCGTGATGACCCGTTGTTTTGTTGAGGCCCCAATGCCATGTTACACTACCTCTTGTAGCTGATGGGAGAGCACAACAATGAATTCGTTCACAAAGTTCTCCCCACGGAGATGAATCTTGTTGAGATCGCGGGCGAAGCGGTTATAGGCCATCACCGCGGGAATGGCGGCTACCAACCCAATGGCGGTAGCAAACAAGGCCTCGGCTATGTGGGGAGCCACCACCGCAAGGCTGGTAGACTTTTGGGCGCCAATGGTACGCAAACTGTTCACAATGCCCCATACCGTGCCGAACAACCCTATAAAAGGGGAGACTGAGCCAATGGTGGCCAACATAGGCACTTTGTCTTCGGCTTTACTCACCTCTTCTTGCAAAGAGGCCATCATTTTCATGCGCAAGCGCTCTAGAATATTTTTCGTGACCCGATAACCGGTTTTCTCCCACTCATGCATGCCATCGAGGAACACGACCGTAAGGGGATTGTTGGCGCGATTATTGGCTTTGCGCCGAATTTGGTCTAAGGGCTCGCCGCTCCAGAACAGTTTTTCAAACTGCTTAATGTTATGGTTTAATTTTAAGAACAAGCTGAACTTATAAAAGATGGTGGCCACGCTCCACACCGACGCCGCAAACAAGATAAGCATCACCATTTGCACCACAAAGTCGGCACCTGTGATGATTGAGAAAAGTGAAAAGTTATCTGCTGTATTAATAGTGGTTTCTACTACAGCGTCATCCATGTGTGTAAGCCCTTTTTGAAGCTAAACTAGCACAAATGAGTAAAAACTAAAAATGTTTCGTGACAAGAGCTTTTAGATAGAAGGCGGGGGCGTAAAACGCGCCCCTAAAATACGGATATCCCGTAAAGAATGGTGAGTATCACTAGAATAGTTGTAGATCCATAAATTAAGAGGTTATTCATCTTTGTTGTTCCTATTTCCCCATTTCTCTAACAAAATTTGCGCCGGATAGCCAGAAAAAATTATAACCGTTGAGTATAAAAGCATATTCACACCGGCCGCGTAAAGTGACCACACTGTGTACAACCCACCCAGTATAAAAATAACATAGTCGCTGAGGCGACCCATTACTTTTACATATAATTCATAATAACAACCTAATATGATCACAAATATTAGTAGCAAACTGGTGACCGCAAGCTCCGCGATAAAGTCAAACTGATCAGACAAATCTGGGCGCAGAGTGATGAGTAAGATAAGCCCCATCAACACAGCGGATAATATGATGCCGCGCGCCGGCACACCTCTGTTAGATAACACGCCAAAATATTTGGGGAACAAGCCATCATCCGCAGCGCCTTTGGGGATTTGCCCTACTAACAACATCCAGCCGTTGAGAGTGCCTATACAGCAAATAAAGGCGGCGATGGATACGAGCTTACCCAAGCTGGGGCCCATTAAAAAGGTAGCGGCCGTGGCGTAAGGAGCATCAGAGGCGGCTAAAACATCTAAAGGCACAGCCCCCATCAAAAGAAAGTTACCCCCAATATACACAAGGCCAGCCAGAAAAGTGCCTAGCAAGGTGGCACGGGGAATGGTTTTGGTGGGTTGGTCCACATCATCAGCCGGCACCGTAGCGGATTCGATTCCCACAAAGCTCCACAGCGTTAACACAGCGGCTCCTTGAAACGCTAACAGATTCGAGCTGCCTGTAAGGTTGAATTGCAAGCTGATTTCCGGCCTAAAATTTTTGAAGGCGATCAGCGGCACCGCCACCATGGGGATTCCTTTTAAAACGGTAATAAGGATTTGCACAAAGTTGGCTTCTTGGATACCACGCACGTTAATGTAGGTCATGAACGCTAAGGTGGCAATCCCAAAGGAGAAGAGCTGATAAGAGGAGAGCTCTTCCCCTACCATGTCATTAAAATAGGCATACATGGCTACCACGATAGCGGCATTCCCTATCCAGGTGAGCATCCAATAGCCCCATGCGGTGTAATAGGACAACGTTTTATTGCCGTAAGCCGCTTCAACAAACACATGGGGGCCGCCCGGCTTTGGCACCTTCATGCTAAGGCGAGCGAACATAAGCGCTAACAACATAGCGCCCGCCGCCGTAAAGCCCCAGCTTACCAAACCGATGTACCCTTTTTTGGCCATGTTGGCCGGCAGCACAAATGCCCCAGAGCCCACCAGGTTACCTAACACAAGGGCTGTAGCGCCAATCAGCCCAATTTTAGCGCGTGTTTGTTGATGTGACATATCAATCCTACTTTATCTTTAATAAGGGTTACCGGAATTAATATTTAATTGCAAGTTTTTGCGGTGGTGCGCGCGAGGGCCCTGGGCAGACAAAAACGTATTTGGTTCAGTATAACCACACGCGAAACCTGTATTTCACATTGAATCTTCGTGCGAAACCTAGTAATTTAATGAAAAATATGAGCCCTATGATTAAAAAACTTTTGAGCGTTGTTGTATTGTTACTCACCCCCGTTTCGCAGGCCGTTACCTGCCCTAAGGTTGTGGCTACTGTAAACAAAACGGTTATCACAAGCCGTGATGTGGATAACCGCCTGCGGCTGTTTTTCATGCTGTCACGCATTGAAGAAACACCCGAAAATGTGAATAAGCTCCGCAACGAGATTTTTAATATTGTGGTGTCTGAAGAAGCCATGAACCAAGAGTTCAAACGTCTTGGGGCGCGCTACCCGGAACAAACGGTGGAACAGGCATACGCGGCCTTTGCCGGGCAGTATCAAATGAGCGCCCAGCAGCTGGACGACTATTTTAAAAGCCAAAGGCTCAACCCTAAAGTGCATCGTAAAAACATTCGCACACAACTCATGTGGCAGCAATATTTGCAGCAATTTTTTGCAAGCAGGGTTTCGGTCAGCCCCGCAGAGGTGGATGCTTATCTTAAAAGGCGTCAAGACTTAAAAAATGTTGAAAAACTGCACCTTCATGAAATTGTATTGCCGTTTACGGATGGTGTGAATGAGCCTTATGTACGCAACAAAGCCACCATGTTATTGGGGCTGTTAAGAGCGGGCGCCAAATTTGAGGCGTTGGCGCAACAGTTTTCCATGGGGCACACTGCCAAAGTTGGGGGCGACCTGGGGTGGTTATCCTCCAGCAGCCTGACAAACGCAGAGGCAGCCCAAGTGCGCGGCATGGATGTGCAAAAAGATTTTGTTTTAGTGAAATCCGATTCTAGCTACAAAATTTACTACCTGGAGGGCCGTTTATCAAAGGGGCGTGTGCTGCCCGAAAGCTCTGCTTTTGAATTTGTGCAAATGCTCATTCCCTACAGTATTATCAATGATAAATCTTTTAATGATGAGCTAGAGGCCGCTAAAACAACAGCCCAAGTTGAGCGGGTTTTACGCAACTATCCGGAGGTTCAATTTACCACCCAAACAAACATAGCCTACATGCAAATGCCCCCTGCCCTGCAACAAGTTTTGGTGGGCGCCAAACAGCGTGAGCTTACAAAACCATTGGCGGTGCCAGAAGGCGGCATGCGTTTGTTTGTTTCTAAAATTAAAGAGGCGCCACGCCCTGTGTTAGAAAACATAGCGGAGCAAGTGTTACTTAACGAAAAATTAATTGCTGTAGCGGAAAAGCGTAAACGCGAATTGCGCCAGTCAGCCTTAATTAACATCAAAGACGCACGCTTTAAGCTTATTGATTAACCCATGAGCGAGCAAACCCCAAGCTTTTTAAAGGCCAAGAAATCTCTTGGCCAAAACTTTTTGCATGACAACAATATCATCCACAAAATTATATTAGCCGCTGGCATTAGGCCTGACGCGACTGTTATTGAAGTGGGACCTGGGCAAGGGGCGCTTACCACTAAAATAGCTGAAAAGCATCCCGCTCAATTAATTCTCATTGAAAAAGACACGCGTTTTATCGAGCTCTTAAGGCAGAAGCTTGGGGAGGCTGCACATATTATTCATGACGACGCTCTTAGGGTAGAGGCTCATAAACTGGGGCAGGCCCCACGCCAAATTGTGTCGAACCTCCCGTATAATGTGGGCACCCAGCTTTTATTTAACTGGCTTCCTCATATTAAACATTTTACAAGCCTTACGCTGATGTTTCAAAAAGAAGTGGCCGAACGTATTGTGGCCAAGCCCCGCACTTCAGCTTATGGACGCTTGTCGGTGATGTGCCAGTGGGTAGCAAAATGCCGTAAGGTTATGGACGTGCCGCCTACTGCCTTTAAGCCACAGCCTAAAATTTGGTCTACGGTCGTTCAGTTAACCCCTCTTGATATGCAGCCGGCGGTGCCTTTTGAGATAATGGGAAAGGTTGTGAAGACTGCGTTTTCCTCACGCCGTAAAATGATTAAGAAGAATTTGCAGTCATTGTTATCTGTTGAGCAAATTGAAGCTTGTGGGATCAGCCCTACAGCGCGGGCCGAGGAGCTAAGCGTTGAGGAGTTCGCGGCTCTCGCCCGGAATTACGCCGAGGCTTAATCCTCGGGCGCGAGATCCCGGATGAAATCGCTGAGGTTGGTCTGGCGCTCGCGCTTCATGCGCTCGGCCCGCAGGATCGCCTCGACGTCGGCGATGCAGCGCTCCAGGTCCCGGTTGACGACCACGTAGTCGTATTCCTGCCAGTGGCTCATCTCGCTGGCCGCTTTCGCCATGCGGCCCTCGAC
>JAUIKZ010000055.1 GCA_030433125.1 Alphaproteobacteria bacterium | reverse complement strand
AGCGTTGATGTTAAAATTACCACTTTGAATGTTAATTTTTGCTGTTGCCGTTAAGGTGTTCCCTTTTAAACTAAGGTCACCACCATTAGCTGTAAGGGGGGCGGTTATGTTTACGTTATTCCCATTAACGGCAAACACACCAGCGGTGACATTTACCGCTGAGGAAATAGTAACGTCATGGCCCACGTCCCCTGGCGTGAGGTCGCTTCGTGCTTGTCCATCAATGGTAACATCACCATATCCTTCGTTTAAAAAGTTGGTAGTGAATTTAGAGGCATCACTCGAAGAAGAAAGGGTGTAACTTTGAATCGGTTGAATAGTCCAAGAGTTGTCGCTACCCGTTACACTGCCTTGGCTTTCAGCTCTGTTAGCATATAAACCGCCATCTAAAAGCCCTCTTTCTAAAATGTTGTTGTTCGTAAAGGTAACGCTTGCCCCGGCTAAATCTTTTATGGACCCCAGCAAGCCTGCCGTGTTAAAACCACTAACATTTTTTGTGGTAGAAATCTCATTCCCGGTAAGGCTAAGGACAGCGTTTGTTTCGACACGGCCAGCTAAAAAACCTCCATAGGTGCCGCATTCCAGCGGTGTATCTGTAACTCTATTGTTCTCAAAGAAAATGCTGGTGTTGCTAGTAACATTTATGTATCCGGCAAGGCCTCCTGCATGGTTATGAGAACTAGTTATGGGGAGTTTTTCAACATGGTTGTCTTTGAATGTGAGGGTGCCAGCGCTGTTTGTAGAATCGATTTCACCTACCAGCCCCCCAACCTGGCTGGTGCCTATAATAGCCTGAGTAGAGCCCTCATTGGTTTTATAAAGTGTGTTGCCTTCAAATGCAATGTTACCGTTAGTGTGGTTGAGTATGCCAACCAGCCCCCCAATATTATCAACTTGGTCGCCGTTTTTAGTCATGCTGAGATCCTCAACATGATTGGCATTGATACTTAAATTGCCACTTACATCTGCTTTACCGATTAAACCCCCGCTGCCAAATCGTGTGGCATCCCCACGCCAATTTATGTGTGTGTGCAAATTACCCTTTAGCGTGGTGTTCTCAAAACTAACGCTTTCACCGGCTTTTACCATTACATGTTTAAATGCACCCCCATAATCATCGGTAGCGCTCATGTTTAATGTTAACGTGTTGCCTAATCCGTTAAAGGAGCCTTTAAAAGGGGCGGCGGCAGTGCCTATTGATTTTGTAATTGTTAAATCATTTGCTAGAGCTAGGTGAGCATTAAAACCACTGTAGGGGCCATCACTAAAACGATCCCACACCTCTTTTGTAGGGACCAAATAATAATGTTTGTCTATTCCTACTAAAGGCGTGGGAGAGCTTATTGTAGAGGCGCTATAAAGTGGTAATGTATAAGATGTTTTTTGAGGAGAGTTGTTAGCGTCACGGGCACGAACAATTAGGTTGGGTTTATTATCGCCAGAGCTTCTTTCATCAGTGACTTTAACGCTAGAGCCTTTGTGGATAGTAAGCTTTCCGTCAGCACTAAAATCATGGCCAGTTCGTGTGCCTGTGTTGAATTCTAGTGTGCCACCATGCCCATGGGTGATTGTTATGGGTGAGCCAGGGCTGCCAAGAATAATTTCACCGCTGTCTGCCGTTTTCCAACCAGCCCAAAATAGAAGGTCATTTGTGTTCCCTGAGCCCAAAGGGGTGGTGTCGATATCCACCGTTACTTCAATCTTTTTATCAGCCTCGATCAGCATCGTGTTGCTGGCCAAAATTTGCAGGATTTTATCTACACCAATTTCAGAGTTTGCGACAGCGCTATCAAAGTAAATTCCAACACCTGCCAGGCCTGATGATGAACCAGGTGTAACACTGCCGGCTACTATCTTTAGGTTTTCAGGGTCCAGCACAAACAGGCCGCTTTTACCTTGGGGTGCCATGGTGGTGGCGCCTTGCATACCACTGATGTTAATATTCTTGTCGCTACTCACCTCTAAAAAGCCACCATCACCACTTTGCGGGCCGCCTCGGGCTGCCATGAAGCCCTGAAAATGTGTGTTTTGGGTAGACCACAACCGTATATCGCCCCCATTGCCTGTGCTTAAGCTGTCCGCTGAGAGAGCGGCCTCTTTGTGAACAGTAACATTTCGCGGTTTGTTTTTATCGGTGCGTTTTTCACCACCCACCACAATTTTACCGCCACCTGTTTTACCGTCTGCCGAGAGCTTGCCTTTTACATTAATATCGCCATCATCGGCCGTTAGGTATATTTTACCGCCTTCCTCTTTAACGTTGGTGGCGATAATCTCACCTTCAATGTTCACCATGGCGCGTTGCACGGCATGGGTTTTTGAGGCAGCGTCCACGCGCACAATACCGCCCGCACTTGAGGTGGTGCCCGTATGAATAACTTCGCCACCCTCCACCATTGTGGTGGCATCTAAATACAAACTGCCATTGCCGCTCACATCCATCACGGCTTTGCGGCCAGCGCTTAGCGTTACCTCGCCATAGGGCGCCCAAATTTCACCGCGTTGTTCAACACGGTGGGCGAGTAAACCAACTACACCACCAGTGGCCACCTTAATGACACCTTCATTGATAACAGCGCCACTCGACGTGGGTATGAGCGATAATGAATGAGCATCGAAGTCTTTAGGCGTGTAGGTGGTGGCATAAAAATCATGGGCACGGATTTTAGCACCCTTGTGAATCCAAACGCCCTTCTGGTTCATCAGCATCACACGGCCGTTCGCCAAAATGTCACCAGATATATGACTGATGGTGTTGCTGTTAATTTCGTTGAGTGTAAATGATTTATGGCTAGGTTGCTGGAATTGTACCGTCTCCCCTTTAGCCACATCAAAGGAATCCCAGTTTATGGTGGCGATGGGTGACGATTGTTGAATGGTGGTTTGCGTGCCGCTGGTAGAAATGTTGGCTTGGCCTTTGTGCACGCTCCCGCCCTGCGGTGCTGCATGCATGGGCATAATGGCAACGCTTGAAAGTAATCCTGCTAAGAACGTTCTTTTTGTATTATGCACAACCAATTCTATTTATACTTATTCAGTGTTAGGTTAGTGGGCAAAAGATAAGAATTCGTTAATGCTAGCTTAGCTCCCGGCGGCAGGTCCTAAGGGGCAAACATTAAAACTATACGTGGCTAATGCATGCTGGTATAACTAGAGCATTAATTGATGTAAGAATATTGTAGCCATGTCCACTATTAAGCTAAATAAGAAACAAGTATTTTATAACACCGTATATTTTTTGCTTGGGGTTGTGTTTTTGTTGTGCGCATTGACGTATGACCCCTCATACACCTCGTTTAACTCTGTGTCATCCCTGCGGGAGAACCAACACATGGGGCATTTTTTTTACTACATCGCCGAGCTCTTTATTCAGCATTGGGGCCTAGCGAGTCTTTATGGAGCGGCGGTCCTCATGCTGTTTCCTTGGCGTGTGCAACGAGAGCACCATTGGTTTTTTTACATCACACGCTGGCTGGCCTTTCTTATCACTATAACGCTCATGTCTTTTTGGTTAGAGGGAGCCGGCCACACCCTGGGGGTGTTGCGCAAAGTGCCCGCCATTGATGCCTTTATAATATCCTTACCAAGCGGTAAGGGGGGGCTTTATGGCTATCAGTTGCATCAGTTTTTAACAGCCTCGGTGCCCCCCAAGTTAGCCCCCTATGTTTTTGCGCTGGAAGATCTGTTGGTGCTCTATTTTATCGGGCTCTTAACCTTGTACACCTTGGGGTGGCGCTTAAAGGATAGTTTCGCCCTTGTGCATCACGCCATTCGAAAGATGGTGAACGGGTTAATGACTGTGGCCCATGCGGCTGCTGAAGGCACCCAAAAACTGCTGGCTAAAATGCGCGGGGTGAAGTGGGTGCCAAAACGACGGGTAGAAGAGGCGGAAGAAGAGGAAGACCTCATGCAGGCGGCCACGCCCGAAGAGGATTACGAAGAGCCACATTACAGAGCACAAAAAAGAGAACCCGTTATAAACATGGGAAGCCACAAACCTGCTGCCGCTGCAGCCCCTGAAGCTGAAAATAACGCGACACGCCTGACGCCGTTTAGCACCTCTGCCACGCCGGCTAAAAATATTCCTACCGCTGAAAGACACCGCATAGAAATGCAGGCAGGACAGCCCACGGCCGATGGCAGCTATGTGTTTCCAGATATATCCATCTTAAATGAGCCTTCGCAAGAGGTGGCCCCCTTGAGCAGTGAAGAGCTTGAGTCGGTGGCGCTAAAATTGATGGCGGTGTTAAAAGACTTTGGCATCAAGGGAGAGATCGTGGGTGTAAGCCCTGGCCCGGTGGTGACGCAATTTGAGCTAGAGCCCGCGCCGGGCATGAAGTCGGCTCGGGTGATTGGGTTGGCCGAAGATATTGCCCGTTCTATGAGCGCCCACGCGGCCCGTGTTTCCGTTATCCCGGGGCGTAATGCTATTGGTATTGAGCTGCCGAACGAGGTGCGCGAAACGGTGTATTTGCGCGAAATATTATCCAGCAAAACTTATTTGCGTGGGGGGCATAAGTTGCCGCTTGCTTTGGGTAAAGATATTGCAGGGCAGCCTGTGATCGCCGACTTGGCCAAGATGCCGCACTTGTTAGTGGCGGGTACCACCGGTTCGGGTAAGTCGGTGGGGATCAACGCCATGATTTTGTCGTTGCTCTATAAACATACTCCCGAGACCTGTAAGTTTATTATGATCGACCCGAAAATGTTGGAGCTATCGGTGTATGAGGGCATTCCCCATTTGCTGTCGCCGGTGGTTACCAACCCTAAAAAGGCGGTGGTGGCCTTAAAGTGGGTGGTAAAAGAAATGGAAAACCGCTACATGTCTATGTCGCAGCTGGGCGTGCGTAATCTGGAGGGCTTTAATAACCGCGTAAAGCAGGCCCAAAAAAATGGCGAGGTGTTAAGCCGACGGGTGCAGACTGGTTTTGATCCCGAAACGGGTATGCCGATTTATGAAGACCAACCGCTTGATCTAGAGCCGCTGCCTAACATTGTGGTGGTGGTAGACGAAATGGCCGACCTTATGTTAGTAGCCGGCAAAGATATCGAGGCGGCGATCCAGCGCCTGGCGCAAATGGCCCGTGCAGCGGGGATCCATCTTATTATGGCCACACAGCGCCCTTCGGTGGACGTAATCACAGGTACCATTAAGGCGAACTTTCCCACGCGCATCAGCTTTCAGGTGACCTCTAAAATTGATAGCCGCACCATATTGGGTGAGCAAGGGGCAGAGCAGCTTTTGGGCCAGGGGGATATGCTACACATGGCCTCGGGAGGTAAAATCGTGCGTGTGCACGGGCCTTTTGTAAGCGATAAAGAAGTAGACCAAATTGTAAAAGCCCTCAAGAAAAATGGTCCACCTGCTTACACTAGCCTTGACGTGGGCGAAGATGATACTACAATAATGCCAGGTGATAGTGGTATGGGCTTTGATATGCCTAGCGTTGACAGCGGCGATGACACCTACGACAAGGCTATAAGTGTTATTTTGGCAGAAGGCCGGGTGTCCACAAGCTTTATACAGCGCCAGCTAGGCATTGGATATAACAGAGCCGCTAATATTATAGAACGCATGGAAAAAGAAGGGGTGGTTAGCCCGCCGAACCGTACCGGAAAACGTGAGATTTTAATTAAGAAATAAATGGAGAACAACATGAGAACATTATTAAGCTTATTAACTGTTTGTGGGTTAGGGTTAGCAACAACTGTTGAGGCGGGGATGCAAAATCCTCGTGCCCGCGGTGCGCTTAGCTTACAAGAGCAAGCGAAGTTACTCAACCGTGTAGAGGACTACCTAAATTCCATCAAAACAATTGAGGCGGAGTTTTCCCAAACAAACCCTCAGGGGAGTGGTTACCTCACCGGTAAAATCTACATTAAGCGCCCGGGTAAAATGCGTGTTGAATATGAGCCAAGCTGCGGCAACATTATTACGGCAGATGGCACATGGCTTAACGTGTATGATGCCAAAACAGATCAAGTGAATTCTAGCGCCTTAAAAGATACTCCCGCCGATGTATTGCTGCGCGAAAAGGTGTCCTTGTCCGGTGATCTGAAAATCATGCACATTAAGCGCGACCATGGCACCGTGCGCGTTGTCATGACCAAAAAAGGCGATACCACCGGCGGTTATATGACCTTTGTTTTTACGGATGAGCCCTTGCAGCTAAAACAGTGGATTATTACAGACTCAAAAGGCAATGAAAACCGCTTCTCGTTGCTCAACGCCAAATTTGGCGGCCGGTTTAGAGATGACTTGTTTACAAAAGTAAAGGGGTAGCCTGAGTTTAGGGGGCGCCCCTCCCCCCCCCCCCGCCTTCCTG
>JAUIKZ010000054.1 GCA_030433125.1 Alphaproteobacteria bacterium | reverse complement strand
ATAGCCAAGTAAAGCTCATAGTCGTGTTGTTCAGCCCTCCCACAATACTCTGTGCCTCTGTCTGTTAGAATGCGTAGCATTGGCAGTTCCTGTTCCTCAAAGAAAGGTAAGACCTTATCATTCAGAACATCAGCTGCCGTAATGGGGGTTTTGGTCGTATAAAGCTTCGCCATGGCAACCTTGCTATACGTGTCAACGAAGGTTTGCTGATAGACGCGGCCAACACCCTTTAAAGTGCCGATATAAAAGGTATCTTGGGACCCAAGATATCCCGGATGAGCCGTCTCAATTTCACCGCTCGCCTCATCGTCAAGTTTCTTCTTCTCTAAAGCCTGTACTTGGGCTTCTGTTAAAATGATACCTTCTTTATCTACTTTTTCCTCAAGGGCTTTCAATCTGGCTCTGAAGTTCGCCAGATCATGTCGCACCCAAATACTGCGAACCCCACTGCCAGACACAAAAACCCCTTGTTTGCGCAATTCATTGCTGGCTCTGTGCTGCCCGTGTGCGGGAAAGTCAGTAGCATACGCAACAACAGCTTGCTCTACGCTACTTGCCACGCGGTTCTTAAGGTTCGGTCTTCGACGGCTCTTATCCAAGAGCGCCTCAACCCCTCCTTCCTGCACAGCGGACTTATAACGATAAAAGGTGTCCCTGGATAAGCCCATCATCTTGCAGGCCTTTTAGACATTCCCTAATTCTTCCGCGAGATTTAATAATCCAACCTTGTGTTTAATGATTTTGTCGTTAGTATTTAACATCAGAGTTTCCTTTCCTTTTGCTTTAATGTTATTACTCCCATCAAAACCGGAAACTCTCTCTTTTTCAAGACCTCTGTCAGATTATGTCGAAACTAGTACATTTAATCATAAAATGGCGATAACCTAAGAAAACCCCACCTTTGCAGGGCTCTCCGCTCTCCAGGCTCACATCCTTGCTTCCCGGCCATTAGTGAGAGAATACCGTCATGGCGCTCAGAAAATGTCGCTTTCTATTAATCTCCTTTATGGCCCTCGCCAAATACAATACCGGTTTTTTTGGGGCCCACCAATTGAGCGCGGCGTTTTTTATAATAGCGGCGTAAAAAGTAGGCCAACACAATGAGGGGCAGGCCCACAATAACAACATATCGTTGCACCCTGTGAAAGTTGTCCATAACTATTTTAAGAGCGTCGCCTAACAAATAGCCCACAATAGGGATAATCACAGCCCAAATAAAAGCCGCAGGAACGTTAAGCAAGGTAAAGCGCCGTGGGCTTAACTGGCTGGCGCCAATGATAATAGGGCTGGCTACACGTATGCCATAGATAAAGCGGAACGACATAATAAACCAGGTATCATACCTCCGCAGTAGGCTAAATACCCTGCGGGATTTATATTTTAAAATGGGGTATTTGTTCATGATAGTAGGGCCATAAAAGCGGCCAATGTAAAAGCATAGTTGGTCAGCCACAAGGGTGCCCCAAAACGCGATAAACATGACCGTGAGTAGGTTAAGGTGGCCTAATTTGGCGGCGGCCCCCGCGAGCATAACAATCAGTTCGCCCTCTACGGCTGAACCAAGGAGTACGGCTATGTAGCCCCAATTTTGAATAAAGTCTTCCATAGTCTCTTAAAGTTTAAATAAGTGGTTGCGGTGCCACGTCTGGTTGTTCTGTTTCTGGCTCAGATTCAGCATCATTGTCAGAAGGGCGCGGGGCTTGCGGTGCCGGTGTTGCTTCGGCTTCTTCTTCGCGAATGGGGCGTCCCTCAATAAGGTCGGCTATCTCTTCACCGGTGATGGTCTCGTATTGCAACAAGGCTTTTGCCACGGCAATCAGCTGTTCTTTGTACTGAATGATAAGCTCATGCGCTTCTTTCATGGCGGCTGTAAGGAGCTTTTTCACTTCATTGTCGATGAGATTTTGCGTTTCTGGTGACACGATGGCCCCTTCACCGTAACGATCTAGTTCATAATGAATAGGGCCAATTTCCTCACTGAGCCCCGCTACTGTCACATATTTCATAGCGTAATTTGTGGCTTGTTTAATGTCAGAAGCCGCGCCCGTGGACACGTTGTCTTTACCAAAGAAGATTTCCTCAGCGGCCCGCCCGCCAAAAGCCATGGCCATGTAGCAAAGAATCTTTTTGCGTGATGTACTTTTCATGTCTCGCTCGGGCACATACTGCACCATGCCAAGGGCGTTACCACGGGGCAAGATGGTGGCTTTATGAATAGGGTCAAGGAACTTCCGGTGAAGATAGGCTATCAACGCATGGCCGGCCTCATGGTAAGCGGTCATTTTCTTTTCGTCTTCGTGCATGGCGCTTGTGCGGGCGGGGCCCATCAGCAGTTTGTCACGGGCTACTTCGAAGTCGTGAAAGCCTACGTATTTCGCATCACGACGGGCTGCATATAAGGCAGCTTCATTAACAAGGTTCGCTAGTTGCGCGCCCGAAAAGCCCACAGTGGCCGCAGCCATACGTTGTAGGTTCACGTTCGCTTCCAATGGCACCTTTTGCGTGTGCACATTTAAAATGGCCAAGCGGTCTTCTTGGTTAGGAAGGTCTACATGTACTTGGCGGTCAAAACGCCCGGGGCGAAGCAGTGCTTTATCCAGCACATCCGCGCGGTTGGTGGCGGCCATGATAATCACATTATCGTTGGCTTCCATACCATCCATTTCAACAAGAAGCTGATTGAGCGTTTGCTCTCGTTCATCATTGCCTCCGCCATGCTTGCCACCACGCTGACGGCCTACGGCATCGATCTCATCAATAAAGATAATGCAAGGTGAATGCTTGCGGCCTTGCTCAAACATTTCACGCACGCGGCTGGCCCCCACACCCACAAACACTTCCACAAAATCTGAGCCTGAAATGCTAAAGAAAGGCACTTTGGCCTCACCCGCTACAGCCCGCGCGAGAAGGGTTTTACCGGTGCCTGGCGGCCCCACCAACAACACGCCACGTGGGATTTTAGCGCCGAGTCGTTGATATTTCTGAGGTGAGCGCAAAAAGTCCACCACTTCTTCTACATCTTTTTTGGCTTCTATGGCGCCGGCAACATCTTTAAAGCTCACACGCTTTGTGTCACTCACGAGTTTTGTGCGGTTTTTATTAAACCCAAAACCACGATTGCCACTGCCGCCTTGCATGTGACGAAGGGCAAAAAACCAAAAAGCAATAATGAGCAATAGGGGTAGCGAGCTGGCCAGCAGTTTCATGAAAAATGACTCTTCTTCTTGTGGCACAGCCACCACCTTTACGTTTTGGCTCATAAAGCGTTCTACTTGGCGCAGGTCGAGGGGCGATTGCGTTTTATATATTTCGCCACTTTTTGTTTTAGAAATGATCTTTTGGTCAGGGCGTATGTTTACTTCAGCTACATCGCCGCGTTCTGCAGCGGCAATCAATTCGGAGTAGGCCCACTCTTTGGCAACAGGGCCATCGGATTGATTTGTATATATGTTGAACAGCATAAAGCCTGCCAAAGCAAGAGCTAACCAAACAAGTGTGTTCTTATTAAAATTTTTCACGTAACGCCTTTATCTAAACTTAAATACTATAATTGATTTGCAAATATAACCTTAACAACGTTGGTATAGATATATATGGTATCAATATGGCACCAAAGCTATTTTTTTTAAAGGGAAAAGTTAATCATGATGGCAGGCAGCCACCCTGGGGTGGCTACTTTGATGACAGGGGTGTTATTCAGCTATATGCATAGCCTCATCACGACGTTTTACAGCGGCTTCTCTTTCCTCAACGGTCAGATCGCTGGCTTTTTTGGCGCCGCGTTCTTTGAGGGCGTTAATTACGTCAACATGAGCGTTGAAAGTTGTTGCTCTATCTAATGGGGTTAGGCTCCATTGGTCCAGTTCGTTAATGCCGGCTCCTTTTTCTGTTAGTAAGCTTATCATTTCAATTATATCTGTTGGCGGAGCTTCTGGATCTGGCGCCACCAAGCCACGAAACAAATTATAGGTAACTGTGGGTAAAACGCGGTCTATAAACTGGCCTTGTGACCAGAATTCGGTTGGGTCTTGGGCACCTATAATTTTTTGAGCTACGTCTTTTAATGATGTCATCGGCTCATAGGCAACAAGTAATAGTAGAGCTTCCCTAACCATAGGGCTAAGGGCGGAATAGTCTACTTGTTTTAAGATGTTGGTGCGTATGGCTTTGGCCTCTTCAGTAAGGGGGGTATTTATTTTTTCCACCGCAAAAGCGTAAACCTCTTTAAAGAATGACTTCGTTGCTTCTTCACCTTCTAATTTTGAAGTTAGCAATGCGGTAATAGCGCCCAGATAGTTCATGAAGAATTGGCTTTTAGTATCTGTCATTTGTTTAATAAGCTCAGCCGAGGCCTGACCTTTAAATTTCGGGTTAATTGAGTCCGCTGGTGACTTGTAGTTTTCGAAAAGAGTGTGCAATAAAGTTTCGCTCTTTTCGTTTCGTACAGTCGCTTTGTAGCCTAAGTTTAATAGGTAGGCTAGAGTGCCAAAAGCATTTCCAAATGCCAGGTTGTGCATTATGGGGTTAGCGCCTACATCTGGTTTAACGCCTAGATCAAGCATAAAGCGGGTGCAAACATTCGCCTCCTCTGTTGCAAAAAAGGCATAGAGCTGCTTTAGTTTTTCGCTTTGATCCGCCGGTGTAGAAGCCCCTTCTAGCTCAGCAGCTTGTTTGGTCAGTGTATCCTTAAATAAATTTGTGTCTGGGTGTGCAAACAGCGCTAAAATAGCAGGGATTTCAAGTGTCGCCGAAATGACATCCAACAGGTTAACCTCTAATTTTTGTTTATATTTAACGCCGAGTCCTGGCGTGTTATCAAGAAGCTCTTTTGCTGTTGCAAAATCTTGCTTAGCAATAGCCAGTAAAAGCTTTCTGCCTTGTGTTAATGTGGTCTCATCTTCGCCGTAGATATCCGTTATTTTAACTTTTTTAATATTTTCTAAAATGAGACTTTTCAAGCCATCCTGAGAGGAGAGGCTAGAAAGCGGAAGCTCTTGAGCTGACGGCTGCCCCATAATATCAATGGAATAATTAACTTCGGGGGTGCCATAAATGGTGGCATCAGCGGCCAGGTTTAAACTAAAAGTAAAGACAGTTGTAGTAAGCAGTTTTTTGAACATGCAATTTCCTTCATTTTTGGAAGTAATTCTTACTAAAGTTTTAAACATAAGTAAAGAGGGTGTTTATTATAGGGATGGGCTAAAACAAGGGGCTACGCAAGCAAACAAAAAGCTACTAAAAAAGTGAGGAATAGCGCCCATTTTAGGTGGGGCTTACTGAAGTATGGAGGGTATATATGTACCCACGCTATTCTGAATGCAAGAATTTAAAGGCATACCGAAACAATGCTTCAATATTTTCTATGAATGTTCCACCATTTTCTAGAAGTAAAACATTACTCCCCAGGCACATCCCAGGCTTCCCCTGGTTTAAGTGCTTTAAACAGCCCCTCCGAAACGGCTTTCATGAGGTGGCCCTGGCTTTATTCCGCTTCTATTTGTAATTCAGCCAAATTTAAGTTAAAAATAGATTACTATTAAGAAGGAACAATTATGACTAATCAACCAACTGACAACCAAAATATGCCTCTCTTTTACCAAGCGCCAGTGCCCCTCGCACCCGAACGCCACGGTAAACTCTCGATAGTCAGAAGCGCTAACTTCAGTTTTTCACAAAAAACAAACTCTATTCCCCTTACAGCGCCTGAATTCTCTATGGCCTCAAAGTTTTACCCTATTGTATTTGCGGGAGATGAAAAGCCAGTGGCATTTGGGCTGGTTGGCATTCGTGATAATGAAAATTTAATGGTGGATGGTGAAGGTAAATGGCAGCCCGACACATATATTCCTACCTACGTTATGCGCTATCCTTTTATTTTTATGGAAAATGAAAATGATAACCGCCTCGTTTTATGCGTAGATGAAAAAGCCTCTGCCGTGCAAGAGTCTGGCGAGAACCCGTTCTTTAAAGACAATGAACCAACGGAGCTGTCCAAGCAGGCTTTAAAGGTATGTACGGACTATCATAAGCATATCACTCTTACCGAGCAATTCACGGCTGAGCTCAAAAAGTATGATCTTCTTAAAGGCCACTATGCCGAGTTTAATATGAACTCTGGGCAGAAGTTTAACCTTGGTGGCTTTCAAGTAATCGACGAAGAAAAGTTTAACGAACTCCCGGATGATGTTGTATTAGATTGGCATAAAAAGGGATTCATGTTCCTCATTCACGCTCATTTCATGTCTATGTCGAACTGGCAACGCCTTATCAACGCTACGGCTGATCGCCTAATGGAGGACAAGCCAGCCCAGTAACCTTAGTAATGGCCCGTTATGGGCCATTTGCTCCAGGCCCATTGCCTGAAGGTTGCTCTTACTCCCTCCCCATAACTGACTTGGTAGGGATGTGGGAGGACATAGAGTGAGCATCTAATTTAAGTCAAGTTCGGCTGCCAGGCCTTCTAGGGGTCTATCAGATAGATTGTGTAAGTTGTATTCAACCAAAGAGGGAAAAGTGGTAAATTAG
>JAUIKZ010000053.1 GCA_030433125.1 Alphaproteobacteria bacterium | reverse complement strand
CGCGCTGCCAGACTCTTTCAGTTCAATGTCATGTTTTTGGGCCACACCAGGAATTACATCCCATTCTAAAATTTCATAGCCATCCGGGTAATTATCGCGGAAGCTATTTTTTTCCCCAAAAAACTGATTCGCTGGCATGCTATTTAATTTTAGCATAAGTTGCGGGTTTGAAACGACAATCAAATTTACCCTTAGAGCTGAGCCTCCGTTGGTGTCGTTGGTGGAGGTTATTTTTAGTTCCCGAATATAAATGTTGTTCATGGTGCCTTTTAATTCGGGCATATCGGGGAAATGGGAAAACCACCCTTTAATGCTGGCACACCCCGAGAGGGCGAGTAAGCTAAAGCTAAGTGTGGTCAGAAGGAGCGCACGTCTCATTAATCTACGACATCCACAGGTTTATCCCAAAATTCCTCTTGGGCGTCGTTGTAGGGCCGTTGCGGAGCACGACGAAAGCGTTGGCGCGGCGGCTGTAGGCTATATTGTTGGGGTCTACGAGGTGCTTGACTTTGCATGGGGCGTGGCGCAGGCACTGGTCGGACTGAGCGGGGTTGAAGTTGCTGGGGCTGTTGTTGTGGCCGTTCCTTTTGTGGCGGCTGGGCAGCAGGCTCGGTCGTCTCTTTTATAGTAGATGCCGCAACTTTTGGCGCCCGCGATTGAGCTGTATGAGGCTTTTGCATAGCGTGTGCCATGTAGCCTGCAAAGAACACTCCTAGGCTCCACATAAAGGTCATCAATATAATAAATGAAAAGGAGCCCCGGGTAAGTTTAATATTGACCATACGCTTTTTTTCTCCCCAATTGTCATCTGTTGGTGTGGGCTGTGTAGCTGAATAATATTGAGTTTGCTGCTGTGCTGGCGGTTGTTGATGGGGCTGAGGGGCATAAGCGCTTTGCGGGGCCTCTCCTTGCGGTTGCTTAGGCGCACTATTTGGCTGAACCAAAAAAGATGGAATGGGGTCTTTTTTATGGGCGTTATTACCACCGCCACCGCTGGACCAAGACATTTACTACCTCGTTTTTTTACATATATTAGTTTTTTTTTAACAAAAAAGCTATTACCGAATAGTTAATATTTATGACATTAGTATCAAGAAGCGTTTACTTCACATGCTTCCTTCAGTAGTGTTATTCAGAAAAATCTTGAAAGAATCTCAGAAGAAAGTGATGAGAGGGGGTGAAGAAAGATGTTGGGGGGCACACTTTTAGCGGACGGCAACAGCCTTCATGCGTAGGCCCTGGACAAATCTGTTTGGGCTATTGATTTTTTAACCAATACCCTCTATAAAGAGATAAAATTTAATGGAGTTTTAAAGTGAAAAAAGATATCCACCCAGAGTACCACACAATTAAAGTGGCCATGACAGACGGTACCGTGTTTGAAACCCGTTCAACATGGGGTAAAGAAGGCGACACCATGCACCTTGATGTTGACCCTAAATCTCACCCGGCTTGGACAGGCGGCGGTATGCGCCTTACGGACCAAGGCGGTCAGCTTGGCCGATTTAACAAACGTTTCAAAGGGTTTGGTCTGTAATTGGCGGTTCGTCTCTTACACGTTAACCTATCCCTTAAGACCATGTTTTTCTTCTAGCACTTGCTGGGTTAAAATGTGGTCTTTTTTTATAACCAAACTAAAGCAATGTAGGCGATGCATAAAACCTTAAAAAAAATCCTCGGGCTTGTATTGGCGGTTAGTTTTATTGTGGGCGTGCGCGAATTTAACAAATTCTTTTTTCGGGTAGAGCCGGGCGCGTCCACACCTCATACCTTGCATGTTCTTACTTGGGAAGAATATATTCCCCAAGAGCTCATTAAAAGCTTTGAAAAGCAGCACAATGTGAAGGTGCGGCTTGATTTAATTGATTCCGAAGAAAGCCTTGAAACAAAAGTGCTGGCTGGTTTAGAGGGCTATGATGTGGTGTTTCCCACGACGCCTTACATAGCCAAGCACATAGAGCTAGGCGTATACCAAGAGCTAAAGCCCGCGGACATCCCTCAGCTCCCCCATTTTGATACGCAAGTCCTAGGGGCCGTAAAAGGGGAAGGGGGGAAGATCTACGCCCTCCCATATTTGTGGGGCACCACAGGTATTGCCTATAACGAACACAAAATGCAGCGGGCTTTCCCCGGGAAGACCATCGACTCCTGGGCCTATTTGTTTGAGGCAGAAAAGCTTAAAAAAGCGGCTCCTTATGGG
Source organism: Alphaproteobacteria bacterium (assembly GCA_030433125.1). GTDB lineage: Bacteria > Pseudomonadota > Alphaproteobacteria > UBA6184 > UBA6184 > JAUIKZ01. Next base: position 4,998 of record JAUIKZ010000053.1, on the reverse strand, counting down.
GTGGCGTTGTCGCAATCTGCGACAGATTTATTTAACGCTGCCAAAATTTATAATGGCTACGCATTGACTGATTTTAGTGTGTCTACGCTGGAAGATTTAACCCAAAAAGTGTTGGCGGTGCGGGACTATTACAAAATCTTCCTGCACAGTGACCAATCAGCCAACGCTATCATTAGTGGTGAAATTGGCATTACGCAGTCATGGAGCAGTTCGGTGCGCCAGGCCAACGAGGTAAAAGACCGCGAAGATCTATCCTTGCGTTATATTATTCCCAAAGAAGGCGCCGCCTGGTGGGTAGACTGTATCGCCATCCCCAGCCAAACCCCCAACAAAAAGCTGGCCCTTGCCTTTATAAATCATTTGGTTGCGCCCAAACATATTGCGGTGTGCTCAAATTTTGCGAAGTCCGCTAACGCCAACAAGGCGTCATATCAATACGTTGATAAGGGGCTTCTCAATGACCGGGTTGTGTTCCCCGATAAAGAAATGATGAAACGTTTATACCCCGACCCGGTTGTAGGCGCTGAATTTAGCCATTATAATAGACATCGTAATAAAAACTTTTTCAAAATATTAGTAGGAAAGATGCAATGAAATTAGCCATCAAAAAGCTAGAGCCCTGGCAAAACCCTAACGAAGAACCCTATATTAGTATCGAAAACATCTCTAAAAATTTCGGTAACTTCCCCGCGGTGGTGGATTTTAATTTGGAGATTTATAAGGGAGAGTTCTTTTCGCTGTTAGGGGGGTCTGGCTGTGGGAAGTCTACGCTGCTACGCATGTTGGCTGGCTTCGAGCAACCCACCAGCGGCAAGATTTACATCGATGGCATGGATATGACAAACATCCCCCCCTACGAGCGCCCGGTGAATATGATGTTTCAGTCTTATGCGTTGTTCCCCCATATGACGGTTGAGCAAAACGTGGCCTTTGGCTTGAAGCAAGAAAACATGGCCAAAAGCGAAATCAAAGACCGCGTGTACGACTTGCTTGATTTGGTGGAGCTCAAGGCCTTTGCCAAACGCAAGCCAAACCAGCTTTCGGGCGGGCAGCGTCAGCGCACAGCGTTGGCCCGAAGTTTAGCTAAGCAACCTAAGGTGTTGCTGCTTGATGAGCCCTTGGCCGCACTCGATAAAAAGCTCCGCGATAAAACCCAGTTTGAGTTGGTGAATATTCAAGAAGAAGTGGGAGTCACCTTTATTATGGTGACCCACGACCAAGAAGAGGCCATGACTATGTCGACCCGTGTGGGGGTGATGGAGCAGGGGCGCATACGTCAAGTGGGGGCACCCCGTGAGGTGTATGAGTATCCTAACTCCCGTTTTTCGGCGGAGTTCATCGGCAGTATCAACTTGTTTGATGGCCTGGTGGTGGAAGAAGAGCGTGACCACGCCTTGGTGCGCGATGAAGAAAATGACTGCACCCTCTATATTTCTCATTCCGCTTCGGTGCCGTTAGGGTCGCAAGCCACGGTGGCTATTAGGCCCGAAAAAGTGACGATCACCAAAACGCCGCCCAAAACAGACCGCAACTTCACCAAAGGGGAGGTGGAGGAAATCGCATATTTAGGTGACGTATCTATTTACCACGTGCGCTTAAAGTCGGGAAAATTGGTGATGGCTACAGTGCCAAACCTTCAGCGTGGCGCGGCGCTGCCCATTGAGTGGGAGGAAGAGGTTTACCTCAAGTGGAATTCAAACAGCGGCATAATTTTAACGGCATAACCATGAAACAACAATACTTATCCAAAACCACCTGGCGTAAATGGATTAACGTTCAAAAGCTTTCCATCAAAATTCCTTACGCCTGGATGCTTTTATTCTTAATTGGACCTCTCATCGCGTTGGTCTCCATTAGTTTTTCCGAGCCAGCTTATGCATTGCCCCCTTATGAGGCGGTGTTAAAATATGTAGAAGGCACTTACCTCAGCCTTAAGTTTCATATCAGCAACTACATTTTTATCTTTAAAGACAGCATGTATGCTACCGTGTTTTTACGCTCGGTGTATATAGCCTTTTTATCCACGGCCGCCTGTTTAATCATCGGGTTTCCTTTTGCTTATGCCATATTTCGGGCCCCTCCCTTTTGGCGGAATATGCTTATTTTGCTGGTGGTGCTGCCTTTTTACACCTCTTTTTTGGTGCGGGTCTATGCTTGGTCAAGTATCCTCAGCGCTAACGGGCCCATTAATAGCATGCTGATGTCACTTGGGTTTATTTCCCAGCCCCTGCAGTTGCTGTATAACGATGCCGCGGTGGTTCTGGGTATTATGTATTGCTACCTACCCTTTATGGTGATGCCCATTTTTGTGGCGCTACAAAAAATGGATCGCACCATGTTAGAGGCGGCATATGACCTTGGCTGCAAACCCTTGCGTGGCTTTTTCACTATTACAATCCCCCTTGCCAAAAAAGGTATTATAGCGGGGTCCATTTTGGTGCTGGTGCCTGCCATTGGGGAATTTGTGATTCCCGAATTGTTAGGTGGTTCCCGCACGGTTATGATCGGGCGTACCATTTGGACAGAGTTCTTCGCCAACCGTGACTGGCCTTTAGCAGCGGCTTTGGCTATTAGCATGTTCCTCTTAGTGATTGTGCCCATAAACTATGTGCAACGCGCCAACGATTATAATGAGGATGAGGTGTCCAACAAAAATCAAGAAGCTGACCATGCGTAAGAAGCTGTTTAACATTTCCATATTGTTTTTTTGTTATGCGCTGTTGTATCTGCCTATGATCAACATCATTGTCTACTCTTTTAATGCCTCTAAAATCACCAGTGTCTGGCAAGGCTTTTCGTTTAAGTGGTATAAGGCCGTGCTCAACAACCCCAACATCATTAGCGGTTTATTCACCAGCTTAAAGTTGGCCACCATCTCCGCTACAGTGGCAACAATTATAGGCACCTTGGCAGCTTTTGCGTTGGTGCGCCACAAGCGGTTTAAGGGGCGTAACATTTTTGAGAGCATGGTGCACATGCCGTTGGTGATGCCCGAAGTGATTACGGGCTTGTCGTTGATGCTGTTTTTATTTTGGCTCCGTGACTTTTTTTATCTGCCCGCCTTTTCGGGCATTACACCTATTGCGATTGCGCACATTACATTGGGGGTGGCCTACGTGACCGTTATTGTGCGGGCCCGCTTGTCGGATTATGACATGGCCGTGGAAGAGGCGGCGATGGACTTGGGCGCGCACCCCAGCAAAGTGTTCTTCAGAATCACCATTCCCATCATTGCCCCCTCATGTGTGGCGGGTTGGTTTTTGGCGTTTGCTTTGTCACTGGATGATGTGGTGCTTGCGAGCTTTTTGTCCTCGCCCGAATCCACCACCTTACCCATGGTCATCTTCTCCTCTTTAAAAATGGGCGCTACGCCTCAAATCAACGCCTTAGCCACCATAATGATTGGTGTTGTGCTAACAGGTGTTTTGTTGGCCGGCTTATATATGTATGGCAAGCAACGCAAAGCCATGGCGAAAGAGGCTGTTTTATAATAAAGTGTTAGTAAATAAAGCATAATATATACACAAATTAAAGGTAGGTAATGGTACAGCTTCGGCTTCCGCAAGAGTCTCGCATAACAAAAGGGAAGGTGTTTAATAAACCTAACACCAAAACCGACACCACACGGACGTTATTTGTTTATCGCTATAACCCTGATGACAAGGCAAACCCTCGGTTAGACACGTTTTATATTGATACACAAAATTGTGGGCCCATGGTGCTCGATGCCCTAAACCTTATAAAAGATGACATTGACCCATCTTTGGCCTTTCGCAAATCATGCCGCGAAGGGGTGTGTGGCAGTTGCGCTATGAATATAGACGGCACAAACACGCTGGCCTGCTTAAAACCTCTGCATGAGATAAAAGGCCCCATTAACATTTATCCGCTACCTCACATGCCCGTAGTGAAAGACCTGGTGCCAGACCTGACCCACACCTACAAACAATATGCCGCTATAAAGCCCTACATTCATAACGAGGGGAGCGCGCCGGCTGGGCATGAGCAATTGCAAACCCATACAGAGAGAGAAAAGCTAGATGGCTTGTGGGAGTGCATCTTGTGCTTTTGCTGTTCCACCAGCTGCCCAAGCTATTGGTGGAATGGTGATGAATACCTTGGCCCCGCCGTGTTGCTGAATGCGTATCGCTGGGTAGCGGATAGCCGCGACCACGCAAAGCAGGAACGTTTAGAAGATTTGGATGATGCCTTCAAGTTGTACAGGTGTCACACTATTTTAAATTGTACCAACACTTGCCCGAAAGGCTTGAACCCGGCGAAAGCAATTGCTAACCTCAAACAAGAAATAGAAAAAGGCTAACCTGTGGAAACCATCTTACTTATCCTACCCTTTGCCTTCCTCATATTAGGCGTGGCATTGGGGCCCTTGTTCTTCCCGCGCTTTTGGCATCATAACTACGGCAAGCTCTCTTTAGCGGCGGCGGCTACCACTTATGTGCTCTACACCCTCACGCACACGGTTGATAAAGCCAACTACCATGTGGCCCATGTTATGTTTAAGGAGTATATTCCTTTTATGGTGCTGGCCTTTGGCCTGTTTACCGTTACCGTCATGGTCGGGCGCGTGTGGTGTGGCTTTACCTGCCCGCAGACCGTATGGACCATGATGTTTATCTGGGCGGAACATTTTTTCGAGGGCGACCGCAATGCGCGTATCAAGCTCGATAAAGAACCCATGAGTGTGCGCAAGTTCGGTAAGAAGTTCGGCAAGCATTTCATGTGGGTGACCATCGCGCTGATCACCGGCATCACCTTTATTGGCTATTTTACGCCGGTGCGGGAACTCATCACCGGCCTTGTCACTTTCGATGCCAACCCCATCGCGGCGTTTTGGGTATTGTTTTTTACCGTCGGCACCTACATGAATGCGGGCTATCTGCGCGAACAGGTGTGCAAGTACATGTGCCCCTATGCGCGCTTCCAATCGGTCATGTACGATCAGGACACGCTCACGGTGTTCTACGATTTCAAACGCGG
>JAUIKZ010000052.1 GCA_030433125.1 Alphaproteobacteria bacterium | reverse complement strand
CAGACGGCGGTCATTTATTAAAATGTTACTAGGTCGTTCGCTCACAGCTTCTCAGCCATTCACTCACTCTTCCTAGCCCCACCGCCTGGTTATCTAGTCTTCTTATTCACTTGTCATCTCGCTCAAGAAACCAGCCCACTCTCCCCGCTTCCCAGCGGGCTCCGCAGCGCCGAACCCCTTGTGTGTTTGCGTTATAGCCTACCTGCTCCCTCTTCGTCAACCCTTATTTTTACAATTTATCACTTTTTTATTAATAAATTCTTAACACCCTCTTATTTATCTTAATCTTTTTTAAAAAATGCTTGTAATACCTATACAGAACCCCTCTCGTAGCCTCATTCTTTTGGATAATCAGCACCATGGTTTGCTCATGCCATCCAGTCATTGAAAATGACCCCCCTATTCCATATTATATGTAGTGACAAATATAAAGAGGCGATAAAGATGAGCTTTGAGAACTTCACCCAGCAATCAATCGGTTTTTTGCAGGCGGCACAGGCGCTGGCCAATGCGCGCAGCCACCCCCAGGTGGATGTGGAGCATTTAATGTATACCATGCTCGCGGACCCAAACGGAATGGGGGCGCAGTTTGTTCAGCGTGGCACGGATAGTGATTATGGAGCTGTGAGGCGTTTTATTGAAGAGCATCTAAACGCCCAACCCAAAGTAGAAGGGCAGAGTACCGAGCCTCGGATGTCGTCGAGCTTGCAAAAGCATATTTTAGAGGCGGGCCAAAACGCGAAGAAGGAATGGGGCGATGACTATGTGGCCGCTGATTACTTGTTTGGCTATGTAGCCAAAGCCTCCAATTTCTTTCCCCCACATATATTAAACACGAAACAGCTTTTTGATTATATTCACACACAACGCAAAGGAAAAAAAGCCATGTCACAAAATGCCGAAGAGGGCTTTGATGCTCTCAATAAATATGCCATCAACTTAACAGAGAGGGCTCGCGACGGGAAGCTTGACCCGGTGATTGGGCGCCATGAAGAAATTAAGCGCACCATTCAGGTGTTATCACGGCGCACGAAAAACAACCCCGTGCTTATTGGGGAACCGGGCGTGGGTAAAACAGCTATCCTGGAAGGATTGGCGCAACGCATCGTGAACGGTGAGGTGCCAGAAAACCTTAAAAACACCGAGCTCATGGCGCTGGACCTTGGCGCGTTGTTGGCGGGCGCTAAATATAGAGGGGATTTTGAAGAACGCCTGAAAGCCGTGCTCCATGACATAACAGAGGCGGCTGGAGAGATTATTCTGTTCATTGATGAGCTCCATACATTAGTGGGCGCAGGGAAATCTGACGGGGCTATGGATGCGGCCAATATGCTAAAACCCGCTTTGGCACGTGGGGAGCTGCACTGCGTGGGCGCCACCACGCTGGATGAATATCGCCAACATATTGAAAAAGACGCTGCCCTCGCCCGCCGCTTTCAACCCGTGTATGTAGACGAGCCCACGGTAGAAGCGACCATATCTATCTTGCGGGGGCTCAAAGAGAAGTATGAACTTCACCATGGTATTCGCATTACCGATGCGGCCACGGTGTCGGCAGCCACCCTCTCCCACCGCTATATCACCGATCGCTTTTTACCCGATAAGGCCATTGACCTAATGGATGAAGCAGCTAGCCGCCTGCGCATGAGTGTGGACTCAAAGCCCGAGCACATTGAAAAAATTGATCGCAAACTGATTCAGCTTAAAATGGAGCGTGAAGCCCTGAAAAAGGAAAAGGATGATGCCTCCAAAGAGCGCCTCAAGGAAGTGGAGGCGGATATCGCTAATAAAGAAGAGGAGTCGCGCAAGCTCACGAGCGAATGGCAGCACAGCCAGAATGCGCGCAACCAAATCAACCACCTTAAAGAAGAGCTGGAAAAAGTGCGCCACGAAATTGAACTGGCGCAACGTAAAGGGGATTTAGCGAAAGCCAGTGAGCTGATGTACGGTCAGTTGCCTAAAATTCAGGGTGAGCTGGAAGGGCTTTCGAAGGCGCCGGAGTCAACCCCGCAAGAAGTGACGGCTGATGACATTGCCGCTATTGTGGCCCGATGGACGGGGATTCCGGTAGAGAAAATGCTGGCTTCCGAACAATCAAAGCTCCTCGAGGCTGAAACACACATTCAAAAGCGCGTGGTGGGGCAAGACCAAGCCGTGGCTGCCATATGCAATGCCATTCGTCGTTCCCGCGCAGGGCTGCAAGACCCAAACCGCCCACAGGGGTCGTTTTTGTTTTTGGGGCCAACGGGCGTGGGGAAAACAGAATTGGCGAAATCCCTGGCTGAGTTTTTGTTTGATGACGAAGCCGCCATGCAACGTATTGATATGTCGGAATATATGGAGAAACATGCGGTGGCACGCCTGATCGGGGCCCCTCCAGGCTATGTGGGCTATGAAGAAGGTGGTGTGCTGACGGAGGCGGTGCGTCGTCGCCCTTATCAGGTGATTTTGTTTGATGAAGTAGAAAAAGCGCACCATGATGTGTTTAACATTTTGCTGCAGGTGCTAGACGATGGTCGCCTCACCGACGCACAAGGACACACGGTGGATTTTCGGAATACTATATTAATACTAACCTCAAACATGGGGAGCGAGGTGCTTGCCAACTGGCCAGAAGAGAAACCCATCGAGGAAGCGCGCGCACCTGTGATGGAAGTGGTGCGTCAACACTTTAGGCCAGAACTCATTAACCGGCTAGATGAGATACTCCTATTTAGTCGCCTCCCACGCGAAAGCATTAAACGGATTGTGGATATTCAGTTGGACACTCTTAACAAGCGTTTAGGGGAGCGGAAAATCACGGCAGCGTTCAACGAGGAGGCGAAACAGTTGCTAGCGGATCGCGGCTATGACCCTGTGTATGGCGCCCGCCCCCTTAAGCGTGTGGTGCAACGCTTGGTGCTTGACCCGCTTTCAACGATGCTGCTCCAAGGGCATATAAAAGACGGTAGCCATATCACGGCAAGCGTGAAAGATGGGGACATAGCGTTTAAAACATAATCAGCTAAACCTACGGCTATTTACCCGACAATCACCTGTGGCCGCAATCATGGGACGAACGAAATTGTCCATTTGAGATCGCGGCCCTAATCCATTTTTTCAAAGAATCGCCCTCACACGCAAGGCAGATAGACTTGTTTTTCAAATTTAGACAAACAACCAACATAAAAAGAGCTTGTATAATATAAGCTGTTTAGTTAATTTTTATTAAAATTAAGGTAAATTAATGAAAAAACTATTAACGATTCTTTTGACCAAAGCAAGCATTTGCTCCCTTTTTGCAGCCGACTTACCTGGAGGTGACAGGGAGGATGATCAACAAGGCTTACAAATATTAAGGGGTAAAAGGCTAATTCCCCAGCCGCAAGCAAGCAAACGTCAAAAAACTCAAAGCCCTTCAGTGGCAGCCCACGCCATCAGAGCCGCAACTGAAGCCACAGAAGAAGCTGAAGAAGCACTGCATTACTTCAGCGATACCGAAAACACGGACGAAGCTTCCGATCACAGCTATACACAGAGCTGGCGCAAGCGAGGAGCAGCTTCTCAAAAAAAGAAATCAAAACGCGGGCGTACTGCTGGTAGCAAACGAAGCCCTACTGAAGACTCAGACAATCCCGAAGTTGTCTCATTTGCCTCAACCGAATCTGGAAGCGTGGACGTAGAAACACCGTGCAGGGCCTCTGCTGATAGGCAGGCAGCTTTGGCAGCAGCCACCCCCAGGCCAGCATATAGGTCTGCCGCAGCTGTGCCGCAACCTCGAAGCGTAGCAGCAACACCAACTCGTCCGTCAAGCCCAGGTGTGGTTCACACCTTCAGTAGGCTGATAGGCTCTCCATTAGAGGCAATTGGAGCTTCTCAACAGATGATAGGCTCTCCATCAGCAGCAGTTAGAGTACTTCAGTCACAGGCTGCAGCAGCTGCTTCCCCTCTTCGTATTAGGCCAGGAGCTACTAGCATTCAGCACCGCGCACTAGAAGAGGCATCCACATCACCTGATAGACCAATTGTTTCGAGCAACCGCTCGCAGACTTATAACATTGATGGCGAAGAGGTTTCAGTTGCAACAGTCGACAAGGCCGCCGAAGAGGCTTACCAATTGCTAAAAGCCAGAAAAGTTGATGAGGCAGAAGAAATTCTGCAGAAGTATAGAGCAACAAACCACTTTCGTATAACCTTTCATCTTGGGGTGCTTTTCGATATAAAAAGCAAGACATTAAAAACATCACGAGCAATAAAAGAGGCGCGATCTAAAGCGTTTGACTTTTTCTCTAAAGCATACAAAAAAGATGAAAGTGAATTTGTTTTCACAGGGGGCCGTGCTCCTGTATTCAGGTTTTTACCACTATTGCTTGAACGCAGCCAATTTGAGCAGGCCATTAAGCTTTGTGAGAAAGTGATCCAAAGAAAAGGATTCTCTTTTGAAGGTCTAACAGCTTCTAGGTCAATAGCCGACTTGCTCATTAAGAAACAATATAACCCCCAGACCCCAAGAAGACTTGAAGCCCTTATTAAGCTGGTTCTTCCCAACCTTTGCAAGGGCCTAAAAAAAACTCAAGAAACACCAGAAATTATTCCAGTAACGAGTAAAGCCCTGCAATTGTGCGATATAGCTTTTAAGCGAAATCGGGAAATAGGCGTAAAGCTATATAAATATATGGCGGATGTTCTAGAAATCCCTGAAGCAAATGAGGAATTAGGAGACATGTATCTCTTCGGTGAAGAAGGACTTGAGTGCGACAAGCACACCGCCATGCGATATTATGACAAACTACCAGAACCAAAGAAATACATTAAGAGGGGAGATGCACTTAGTTACCGACGCGCAGCAAAAGACGACACCCCTTCTGTAAATGCAGATTACAAAGGAGCCAGAACCGAGTATAAACAAGCATTTTCTGTTTATGATCAGCAGCTCGCCAACAGTCAGAAGGCCCAAACGAATTCTAACCTGAGTCAGCAACGCCTAAGGATGCAAATTGCAAACCTAACCACAGAAAGAAAGACGTTAGAATCAGAAAAAACCAAACTTGAGGCACGTGTATCCACCTTAGAAAAAACCGAACTCTTGAGTAAACATATAAGATATGAAAAGGCTTTCGAAGAGTTAGACACACTCAAAGAAAAAGCGAAAGAAGAAGCCAAAAAACCCATCGCAGAATTGGAAGAAGAAAATGCAGGTTTAAAAGAAAAACTCTCACAACTTGAAAAAACGATTGAAGAGCAAGAAAAAAAGTATAAAGAAGAAAATGTGGATTTAAAAGAAAAGCTCTCACAACTTGAAGAAAAAAGTAAAGACAAAGAGCTGTCGTATAAAGAAGAAAAAAGCAGCTTAGAGGAGCGCTTCAAGAAACTATTAGAAGAGAAACAACAGCTAGCCGCCGAAAAAGACGCTGCGCAAAAAAAGGCTGCTAAGGCGGAAGAAAAACTAAAAGGAGCGCTTGCTTTTCTAAGCCCAACCGCAGATTAGACCGCTACTAATAGATGTCTAAATCAAGCCGCCCGCCATTTATACGGGCGGCCTCTGGTTATTAGCCCCAATAATGGAGGGGGGAGTTTTTATTCAACTCTGCGGAATAATCATCAGTAGGCACATCCACCTTTGTGTCTGAAGCGGGAGGGCTTTTCTCTGTTGTTTTACTGGCTTCCGCGCCAAAACGAGGAAACACCCCCCACAAAGCGCCTCGGTATAGCTCGTACTTTTCTAATTGTTTATAGGCCTTTAACACCTCCACATAAAGCCACATAGGTGATTTAACATTATGCACTGTTACAGCCGTAATATTTTTATTACCCTCAAGCAACCTAGCTAATTGCCCAGCGGTAATCCGGCTGGCTACCAGATTAGTACCATTTTTAAGGCGTGCTTGCGGCCTGTAATCTAAGCCCACGCGGGCCAGGCATCGGGTGAAACACCCCATTTGCGGTTCATCAAAATTTAGCTGAATATGTTTCACCGTAGAGGCGTTTAGTTGCGCGGCCAGCAAACTTGTGGCGAAAAACAAATTCTTCATTTTTTTACTCCTTTATTATTACTTTTATTAAGTTTATACACGACCTCTCATATCTCTTGTCGTGTAGTGGGGTCAAGGCCAATATCGCAGGGACTTTTCTGTTGACTTTGCTTAACAATAGGTTTATGCACAAATAAAAAAACGGCATAACTTATGATAGAATGTTTCTTTAAAGTAGTGTTTGTAACTATGCTAGTAAGCGCTCATAAAGTAATTGGGGCTTTGATAAGCTAAGTAAACGCAGCCCCGTTCCGATTTCTATTCCAGAGCTTGCGTTTTAAGTGGATCGCTCTCAATTCTGTATGGCTCACGGGGGACAGACAGAATGTGGTATAGTTTGAAAATGCACTCCATCGCTCCTACATCATAATCTTCTTTTTTGTAGCGAACGCTAGCGTCATGCTTTGACATTAGCACTATCTCTTTGTAATGCAGCATGTCGGCCATTTTAGGGTATGGCAACTGGAACAACAGCACGGATGGCAAGGCAGATGCTTTTTCCGCGTAGGCGTTAGCTCTAACAATGGCATCCACGTCTGGCCAAAACAAGCCTTTGATCTTCGCCAAAAGCTCAGCTGTTTTGTGATTATTTGTTAAGAGCGCATCATTTTTTAATAAGGAATAAAGTAATTTAACGCATTCAAAATATGTGGGCACATCTTGCAACAGGCTTTCAATTGTATGGGTGGTTACGTGTGCATCTAACTCACTCACTATCTCGAGGAGAGATGTGGAGTCCAAAGCGCCAGGATATTTTTGGCTACAGTAGTAATATATATACCCAAATCGGACTGGTAACACTCATAGGCTTAATCAGCAAGCATGGGATATTAATAGTAGAGTTCGCCAACCAGCTCAAAGAGCAAGGTCGAACAGGTTTAGAGGCCGTTACTGAATCGGCAAAACTTCGTCTTAGACCAATTTTAATGACAACAGCCGCCATGATACTTGGTGCCTTGCCTTTGTTGTTAGCACACGGTGCTGGAGCCATTAGCCGTCAACAAATCGGATTGGTCATTGTCAGCGGAATGAGTTTTGGTACTTTGATGACAATATTTGTTGTGCCAGCAATGTATTTAGTTGTCGAAGATGTAAAGCAGAGATTCAAACATAAGCAACTAAGTTTATCCAGGGTAGAAACAGCATCACAAGAAGTTAAAAACTGATCGCAGGGACTCTTGCGAGGCCCTGCAATGAATAACGTCTATTACTGGTCGTCTTTTAATCTAACGGCTAACACGTCAGATGTAGCACCATGCAAAACAGCATTTGCAGTT
>JAUIKZ010000051.1 GCA_030433125.1 Alphaproteobacteria bacterium | reverse complement strand
CTTTGTAACCTTTGTATTTTTTGTAGTCCGCTGGCTTTACAAGCGGGCGATCAATGCCAGGCGAGCTTACCTCTAAAGTGTATGGCGTGTTGATGGGGTCTTCAACATCGAGTATCACGGAGATGCGCGTTGATGCTTTTTGGCAGTCACCCAACGTAAGTTTGGTTCCATCCGTACGTTCTAACAAGACCTCAACCTTATAACGCGTGTTGACCTTTGGCGCACGCACACAAACCACTTCATAACCTAAGTAATTCATGTGAGGCGTAATCATATTTGTTATCTTGTCACTTAGCATTTATAGTTCCTTTTTATATAAACAAAAAAGGAGCAACATGTGCCCCTTTCCCTCAAAGGCCCCTCGAAGGGTCCCCTCGCTAACGCGAGGAGTCTTATCGTTTACCTTGAGTAGAACTCCACCACGAGGTTTGGTTCCATTACAACAGGGTATGGAACATCCGCCAGTTGAGGCACGCGAACAAACGAGCCCTTCATGTCTTTGTGGTCAATGTTCATGTAGTCTGGCACATCACGCTCAGCTGAATCGATAGCTTGTTTAAGAACAAGGTTCTCTTTGAATTTAGCTGAAACAGTGATCACATCACCTTCTTTAACCATGTAAGAAGGTATGTTCACACGGTGTCCGTTTACATAAATGTGGCCGTGGTTTACAAATTGGCGCGCTGCGAATACAGTGGGGGCCAATTTCATACGGTAAATAACAGCGTCTAAGCGGCGCTCTAAAAGACCGATAAGGTTTTCACTGGTGTCACCCTTACGGCGAGAGGCTTCTTCATAATATTTGCGGAAGCGTTTTTCGCTGATGTTACCGTAATAGCCTTTAAGCTTTTGTTTAGCCATGAGCTGAATACCGTAATCAGACTTTTTCCCTCGTTGCATACCGTGTTGGCCAGGGCCATAAGCACGTTTTTCAACTGGGCTCTTAGCGCGACCCCAAAGGTTCACACCAAGGCGGCGATCAATTTTATATTTACTGTTTGTACGTTTTGTCATTACAAAAAATGTCCTTTAGTCATTATTTGGTTTATACTTAGATCTATGCCATATAAAAGTCAAGTGTTTCTTTGGAGTGAGCCACTTAGACATCGAGATTAAGGATACCCCAAAAGGGGCAATACTTCTCCACGAAACGATAGCTCAAAAACTGATTGACATCACCCCACATTTTAGAATAAAAAGAGGGTGCATTTGGAGAGATGGCAGAGTGGTCGAATGCAGCGGCTTGCTAAGCCGTCGTACGGTTTATCCCGTACCGAGGGTTCGAATCCCTCTCTCTCCGCCATCCGCCGTCGCGCGAAACGCGCTAAGGCGTGATGCCAAGCCTTAAGCGAGGTAGAACTAGGAGTGTCTCACGAAGCCTTCTTGCCTAAGGAAGCTTTAGCGTAGTTAGCGGCGCAATGAGACTGTATAGGTTATGCACTTTTCTAAAATTACCAAATAACAATACTTATGTTTGCTTTAGCAGTAATCTAAAACAGCGATTTAAAGCCCATAACGAATGCGGTTAACCATTAACCGTTAACGGCTCACTGGTTAATGGAATCTTTCGGTTTAATGAGTGGCAGGTGTTGTGTCTTTGTGTATGTCACTTACATATCAACTTCAACTCTTCCCACTCGCGGGGGGTCAATACTTGTTTATATTTCTGGGGCTTAATTGTTTTCTCTATCAATTTCGCCCGATTGCCTGATGGAGGATGCGTAGAAAAATAGTTGGGTATTACCCCTGGCATATCGCCGGAAGCCCCTATCTTTTTAAAGAAAGCGAGAAGTCCTTCTGGAGAAATATTGTTTTTTAGCAAAAGGTTCAAAGCAATATTGTCCGCCTCCTCTTCCATACTTCGAGAATAACTAAGCCCGTAAAGTGCGCTGGTTACACCCGCAGCCCCCCCGAAACCGCCTGCATATCCAAACACTAACATCGAAAAAGACAATCCGGTTCTCTGGATATAACTTTTTAAGGGATGCCTTTGTGATACATGCCCCCATTCATGAGCAAGCACCCCAAGCAGCTCTTCGGGCGAATCTGCAAACTGAATAAGACCGTTAAAAACCACAATCGTATTTGCTGGCAATGCAACGGCGTTGACCTCCCTTTCGTCGACCACTAAAATTTTAGGAGGCGTTTCCACACTCACATTCAAGGCCGAAAAAAGCTTATTCAGGGCTGCTCGTCCTTTTTTAGCGTCACAAACTTTAGTATCTCGACGAACCTCTTTCAAAGCCATGTCTCCAAGCTCCTGCTCCCACTTCTGAGAAACAAAAGGGAGCATAAGCGTGGTAAGAAAAGGAATGGAGTAATATATCCCAACAGGCAGCAATGTAAGTGCACCAATGATAAACCCCAGCGTTTTGGTGCTTTGCAAAAAGCGACGCTTTATTTTTGCTCGGTGCGGAATCATTCGATTAATCAATTGATAAAAACTCTGTGACACATACAACCGTACAGCGTTATCGCTACTAGATGAAAGAGTGGTCACCTCATCACGTTTTGCACGATGAACGACAATAATGTCTTCAGCTCGCCATTCCAAAACTCTCTTCCCATCAGCTGATATACCAACCAGGCTGTTACCTTCAATCTGTAAATCGAGATTGTTTGAGGCGGTTGACTTTCCATCAAAAAAGCGTGCTTTGTGTGTCATAGTATTGCTCTAAACCTGATCTATAATATCCCCACATCTACACCCAAACCATCAGCAAGCCCCTCCCCAGACATTGCTAGTTTGCCTTTTGCTTGAACAAACTTAATCTTTTCAAGATCACCAATAACTGATATGTTCGCCGCGATAAAATTCATATGACGTTGAATGATCCAAGAGGCACCAAGACCAAGGGTAAAAATGGTAATAAAATAATTACCAATTTTCAGCAACGCTAAATCGCCACCAGAGGCAACACATCTTAAGCGCAGGCCATCTATTGTTACATTCGCACATTGGTGGCGCATAAGTGCCGCTTTGTACCAGCACCGTGAGAGGCTAAGCGTAAAGGGGAAAAGAAGCAGCGTTAGTAAATGTAATTTCATTAATCCTTTCGTGGAGAAATTGAATGAAACCTTGGAATCACCGAAATAGGTATTTTCGGCTACATACTGATATAATTTCATATCCCAATAAGGCACGATTAGACCAAACGTTAGAAGCGTTAAAATAAAATAACCAACATTAAGAGCTGCATATTTAACAGCAGACCCCACTAAACGACCGCGAACCCCACGCCACGTTGTGCGAGATAAGCGATAACGTAACGCACCATATATAGCCATAGGGATTATAAACAAAATGATGACTACAAAAAGGAAGTCAATGCCGTCCCGCCCAAAAAAGAAGAATAAGAAAAATGAACTAATGACAATAAATGGGACGAATATTAGAAACCCCCTAAAAAGCTCGATACCCCTCCCCGTGTATTCAAATCGATCGCCATTTAATTCAAAACGGCCCACAAGATATTTACGCATCTCGGTTTTTCCCCAAAAACGATAAATACCAAGAGTAATTATAGTGAGAAATATATTTTTGAGCCAAAGCCCAAATACCTGTGAAGTTTTTCCATCATAGCTAAGTTTGTTAACTACTACTTGTGAGGTTTCTGATTTTTCATTCATTTTGTAATAATTCCTTCTTCTAAAAAAACTATATTTATAATACTTACGTGTTTATATCAAGCTTTATTTGACAAAACCCTAACGGTTTGTCAAATAGCTGTTTGCATACTTGCTCGTTTTTTTAGGATCAAGGTGAGAAGCCAGGCTCCTATAGAAGCCCCTAAAATAATGCAAAACCTACTATTTAAGAGGCGACTTCTCCCTTTTCCCTATTCAGCCCGCGCTTAGGTTTGTAGAGTGGGTTAATCATCCGCGACAGACACACCGTTTAATTTGTTTCTAAAAACATAAAGCGTTAAAAGAAAAGAGCTTATACCTATAACAAACACAAATGGTGTTTGTGGCGTCACATCATGCACCTGGGCGGCTAAGGCGGTGCACGTGCCGATAAATACAGAGCGTGAAGTTGAAAGTAAAGAGGACACAAGACCACTTTGAGATGGTAAGGCATCCACGGCGTGGCTGGTGCAAACCCCCATCACAAAGGGGATCCCCGCATTATAAAGCATCATGCTAAGCACAACATTGTATTGTGAATAATCCACCAACGGTGAAATGGTGATGGCGGCGATAGAAACGCTCCCAAGCATCATCCATATCCCTTTTGACAAGCCTTCTTTAAGGGTCCTTTTTCCAATTACCCTTTGGTAATAAAACGCGGCTAAAACTTGTGCTGCTAAGGGAAGGGATATAAAAATCGTTGCAAGTTGTATATCTAATCCGAAGTAGGTTTGGTAAATAAACGAGCTGTTGTTCATGAACACCAAATAGCCGGCAATATAAAGGCTAGAAAAGATGTTGTTGTAGTGGAACAATGGGCTTCTCAAAATCTGCTTCATACCTGTTGCATATTTGCGCCAATCAAAAGCGCCAATGCGTTTTGGAAGGGTTTCGGGTAGGAAAAAAAACAGGTAGATCACCACCGCTGCCATGACAATTGCGGTGAAGTAAAACACGGCTTGCCAGCTGTTGTTAGTAAAGTCTAGTATTATGGAGCACATGTTAGGGGCTAATCCGATAGATATGGGAAACACAAAACTAAGCCACCCTAGCACTTTGGCTCTTTCTTTGCTCTTAAAAATATCGGTGATAATGCTTATTACCACTACATACGATACACCTGACCCTGCGCCCTGCACCGCCCGCCAAAAATGCACTTGGTAAATGGTTGTGGCCTGCGCAACAAAAAGAGAGCCGATCACCCCTACAGCTAACCCCATTAATAAAACCGGGCGCCGGCCAAATACATCGCTAATGGGGCCGTAAAGTAAACCCATTATAGCGATAACAAAGGCGTTAATGGTAAGGGTGTATTTAACGGTCTCCATATCTGTTTGGAATAAGTCTACCCACATAGTGTAGAGCGGCACCATAATATCAAATGAGGCAGCGCTAAACCCCATGGACGCGATAAGTACTATAACTGTGAGTTTAGCGATGCTCTTCGATTGCCCCATAATCCGCCCTTTATCATTGCTTTCACACAAGATACAATAATAGCTTGGAAAAACAAATGAATTCTTTGTCGCGCAGTTAATAGGGGTTTATTTTCATCTTAGAAAGCACTTTTGGCTTGCAATTTTTTGTAATAACGTATAGGTAATTCTTTAGTGCCCCTGTGGCGGAATTGGTAGACGCAACGGACTTAAAATCCGTGGACTTCGGTCATGGGAGTTCGAGTCTCCCCGGGGGTACCACTCTTAATTGTTATGATAAACACACGCTATAAAATCATCATTGAATACGACGGGTCTCATTTTTTTGGGTGGCAGATTCAAAAAGATCAGCCAACTGTTCAGGGTGCTATCGAAAACGCCCTTCAATCAATCTTCCAGGCGCCCATAAAAGTTACAGGCTCAGGCCGCACGGATACGGGTGTGCATGCCAGGGGTCAAGTGGCTCATTTTGATACCCCGCGGGACATGGAGCCCTCACGTTTACAATTGGCTTTAAACCATTTTTTAGTGCGGCAAGGCGTGTCCATTGTGCGGTGCGAAAAGGCAACTGCTGATTTTCATGCGCGTTTTTCCGCTATTAGTCGTAGTTATGAATACCTGGTCGTCAACAGGTCGGCTCCACTTGCTTTAGACGCAAAGCGTGCACTGCATTTTTATAAACCCTGCGATGAGGGGGCGATGCAAGAAGCGGCTCGCACCTTAATAGGCACCCATGATTTCTCGGCCTTCCGTGATAGTCAGTGTCAGGCGAGGAGCCCTATAAAAACGCTCGAGGAAGCTACCGTAACCCGGGACGGGGAAGTGATTCGTTTTTTCTTTAAGGCGCCTTCATTTTTGCATCATCAAGTGCGGAATATGGTGGGGAGCTTGCTGATGGTAGGCAGCGGAAAATGGACCCCCGTTACGTTTCGAGAGGTGCTTGAAAGTCGCCAACGCACAAAAGCTGGCCCTACAATTTCACCTTATGGGTTGTACTTTTTAAGGGCCGACTATACCTCTGGCCATTAGAATAAATTTTAAGTGTCCCAGGTGTATGTCTAAACGGCAAAACAGTGACACAGGAACACAGCAAGAGCTATAAGACGCATATACGGCAATACATGCGCGCTAGATATTATAGCTGTATAACGTCATGCTGACAGATTGTAGCATAATTTCTTGCTGGCTGATTTTTAAAAACCTATTAAGCAGGACACCAAATGTGTCACCTAGTGCGGTGTACATTAGTACTCGCGTTAAAAAATCCACTTCATGCGCATATTCAGCTCTTGTTGCATGGTGGTAAAGTGGCTTACTTTATAACTGAGCCCTAATTGCACACCTGGCCCCTTATAGCTAACACCTGTTTGCAGTTTGAACATCGTGGGAGAGAAGGGGCTGTCTGGCGTGTCTTTAGCAGATAGTGATTGCAATATGGTGGCATAGTTGTCAAACTGCCAGTTTTTGTTGAGTGCCACAGCGCTTTGAACGGAGCCTTGAAGCGCTACTACATTCTGCTTTTCCTCGTCTTTTACAGAGGTGCGAAGGGCTGGGCTGAGGCTTAAATGATTGGCGGAGACGGTGCCCATGAGGGCTTTATCACCCGCGCTGAACCCCAGGGATTGCATGCTCACGTCTCCTGCCCCTAAAAGCCCGCTGCCAGAAAAAGGGGTGGTTACATGCTTAGTGCGCACAAAGGCGTAGCCTGCTTTAGTGGTGTAGGTATAGCGTGCATCGTATATTTTTGTGGATGCTTGAAGCAGGTTCTCTGACCCCAAAATGCCGGATAAATGCAAACGTATTGTGTGCGCCCCCAGCTTATACCCCATCAATTGTGCCGAGGTGTTATCGTTTGTGTTGTACGAATAAGCCACAAATCCAGGGGATGAATCTGAACTTTCGAGCTCATAATCTTCAGGGCCCATAATAGCATCAATGGCTATGTTAATTCTGTTTTTGTCTTCTTGGCTAGTACCTGTAATGACGGGAGGAAAATCACTTTTAAATGCAGTTAATGCGGTCATTTGATCAGCATAGGTCGCCGTGTCGGCTAAGCCACTTAGTGCAGAAATTGCCTGATTTGCAATGTTCTTTAGCTGATTTGCTCTTGTGGTATTTTTATAGATGTTTTTGCTAACGAATATGTCTAACGAAGAAATAAAATCTTGCAATATTTTTATGCGATGCGCTTTTGTGTATAAGGGGTCATGTCACTTCTCTCTAATATCTTATTGTA
>JAUIKZ010000050.1 GCA_030433125.1 Alphaproteobacteria bacterium | reverse complement strand
AGTTTGGCGGCTGTGTGCCTTTTTCCAGGTGAGCTGGTTCTTTCCGTAGGCCCTCCACTCTGCGAACAATGTGTCTTTTGTTTCCTTGATAAAAGGAGGTTGTGCGATTAAGCCTGGTGGGATTTCACATATAGGCTCTCGCCTAGGGCCGCCACTTTTTTTGTAGAGATCCCACGCATCCGCCTCTACTGTGGCGAGCCGTTTAACGCTTTTGAAGCGCATCATGGTCAGCTCTAAGGGCCGGGCTAGGTTAAACACCTGCTCAAAATCCACAAAGACAAGTGGGTCAGCGTTGGTAAGGTCAACCTCCCAACCAACATCAATGCCATGGGTTTGAAGGGCGGCGGCATAAACGTTACGAAGGGTGCTGAGGTTATCTTCTAAAAGGCAGCCTAGCTCGTTGGCCATTTCGCTGCCTTCTGCCTGATACATATGAGCCAAATACTGTGTGGGAAAAATCAATGCGCGCTCAAAGACACGCCTTTTATAATTCTCAAGCCACTGCAGAAACCGAGAGTACAATGCGGGTGGCCAAGATTCTGGCTTGTTATCACCAGCGGTGCTTAATAACAAGGGCACCATAACGGCTGGCTTGTGCCTCATTAAGTGCGCTTGCTGTATTACTCGCTCTATCTTATGGCGCTCATCGATGCCACGAGCTAAACATTTTTCGTAGCGTACATTTAGTTTGCTCGTATCACCTTGATTTAACATCGCTATTATTTCTTGTGGGGACATGTCTGATGGAGGTGCGGGTGATAAAACTCTGGCTTGCTGTAACAATGAGCACGCGATCATGAGGTTTTGAAAATAAGTGTCTTCCTCTTCTTGGTTTTTCGTTTTTCTGTTTCTAACCAATAATCGAGGGTGGGCAGCTGGGCCAATGGCTGCCACCATGCCTTCTTCGTTCTCAAATGGGGTAAAAAAACCAGTGATAGAAGCAGGAGAGGGGGTAGAGGGCTCAGTAAAGTAATGAGGAGGGTCAAAAGGCCTGTTTTCAGCGGGAGCTGGTGGAATGTTTATTTCAAGAACTCCTTCCCAGTTAAGTCGCCCTCGCCTTAAAGGAGAGGGCGGGTCATCTACAGTGGGGGCACTGGCCCGAATGATGCTATTTCTAAAAAATGATAATTCTTCTCCCGTGATTGAATCTATAGATGATGCAACACTTGCCGGATCATCTTCGTCTGTTGAATAATCCGTGTCAGAAAAATCATCTTCCTCATCCCAACTGTTTAGGGGCTGATCCTCTTGCACAACAGTCTTGAGGCCCAAGAGGGTTTGTGCAATTGTGCTATTTAAAGGGGGGCGCTGGGTGCTTTTTTGTGTCACAACAAAATCAGTGGAGGTTATAATTTGTTCATCATAATAAAAACTAGAACCACTCACTATGCCACAAGAAATTAAAAAAGCAACTTTTTTCATATACTGTTATTATTTTATAATGACATATATAATGAAATGGTTTACATTGTACAAACAAAAACAATAAAAAGGTGAAAACATGAAAAAAATCCTCCTCATAACTTTATTATCCATACCAACCCTTTATGCTACAGATGGGTGGGGGGTAGGAGATTTTGAACCAAGAAGCCCTTCTCCTTTGCAAGAAGTTACTGAAAAAGGCGCAGAAGATTCTTTCGGTGCAGATCCCATGGCGCTTCGCTTAGTGCGCCAGTTGAGCATTGAGGCGCCGGCACGCAAAGCTACATCTTGGGACGTGGCCCGAGGTGAGCGGGACGACACACCTTGGAGTGTTCCTAGCACGGGGGCAAGCAGCTATAAAAGTGTAACCGATACTGAAATGGATGACACGCCCTCTAGATCTGGATTGTTTGTAGCTATTCCCCGGGCTGCTACCACGGAAAATAGCTCTATGAAATTGACACCTACAACACACGAATTAAATGAAGAGCAGTTTTATAATTTTTTTGATTTAAGAGGAAAAGATAGAGCAGAAAAAGCTAATCTTTTGCGAGAAGCCAGCCCCACACTTGCACCCTATTTAAAAGGCCCGGAGGATACAAACTTCACCTCCGTGATGACGCGTATTGCTATTATCAAAAAAGAGCTAGATGCCTATGATAAAAGAATAAGATCAGCAGAAGATGTGCCAGGCGCAATATATGATGCCTGGGATTCGGTGCATCGTCACTTTGCAACGGCCGAACGTATGATTTGGGGTGGAAATCGCGGGCGCTTAAGCGATGAGTGGGATAGCCTCTAATGAAACGACCGCTCTCTCCGCATTTGCAGGTGTATAAATGGCAGCTTACCAATGGCATGTCCATTGCACACCGCATGGCGGGGGTGGCGTCTTATATTGCTGTGGGCTTATGCATGCTTTATGTATGGGCCCTGGTAGCGGGCGAACCGTATTTCAACCTGTTTATGGCCGTCTGTTCAAATGGGGTTGTAAAGCTAGGCATTACGGGGTTGGCCATTGCAGGCCTATACTACACGC
Source organism: Alphaproteobacteria bacterium (assembly GCA_030433125.1). Classification (GTDB taxonomy): domain Bacteria; phylum Pseudomonadota; class Alphaproteobacteria; order UBA6184; family UBA6184; genus JAUIKZ01. Next base: position 5,250 of record JAUIKZ010000050.1, on the reverse strand, counting down.
TTAATGGGTTTCGTCACCTTATATGGCATAACGCGTTAGGCATGGCTAAAAGCCAGGTGTACCAAACAGGCTACGCCATTTTGTTTCTCACAACGATATTCAGTTTATTTGCTATTTATTTTATTTGGGGTTAGCATACGTTTAAAAAGACAACTATGAACACAGCATCACATTTTCAAAAGCAAAGGCAGAAGGTGGCATTAGCCCTTTGGCCTTTTTTAATATGGTTTTTGTTTTGCTTGCTTAAGCTGGCGGGGGAAAGCTACGCCAGCGCTATCGCGCATTTTAAAAACCCCTTTCACACGTTGATGGGCGCGGGGTTTTCCGCCCTATTTATGAGGCACGCCTACATGGAGTTAAAAGTTATCATCGAAGATTATATGCGTCCGCCGTTGCGCCAAAAACTGATTAACGTTTTAAAATACAAACTCTTGTTTGTGACGGTGCTGACTGTGTTTTGTTTGATCTATATATTGGTTATGGTTTAATGAGCTATAAAATTATCACCCATGAATATGATGTTGTTGTGGTCGGTGCGGGCGGTGCGGGGTTGCGGGCCACGCTAGGTATGGCCGCCGAAGGGCTTAATGTGGCCTGTGTCACTAAAGTGTTCCCCACACGTAGCCACACTGTAGCAGCGCAGGGCGGAGTTGGCGCTGCATTGGGTAATATGGGTGACGGCGACACCTGGCAATACCATATGTATGATACGGTAAAGGGCTCTGACTGGCTGGGTGACCAAGATGCCATTGAGTACATGTGTCGTCACGCGAAAGAAGCGGTGATTGAGCTTGAGCATTTTGGTGTGCCTTTTTCTCGGAATGAGGACGGTAAAATTTACCAGCGGGCTTTTGGGGGCCACACTATTGAGCAGGGTAAAAAAATGGCGAAACGAGCCTGTGCCGCGGCTGACCGCACAGGGCATGCTATTTTGCATACGCTTTATCAACAATGCATTAAGCATAAGGCCGAATTCTACATTGAATACATCGCCCTTGATTTGCTGATGGAAGATGGCCAGTGTTGTGGGGTGGTGGCTTGGTGCTTAGACGACGGCTCTATTCATGTGTTTAAATCAAAAATTGTGGTGTTAGCTACTGGCGGATATGGGCGTGCCTTCTTTTCATGCACATCAGCCCACACCTGCACGGGAGATGGCAACGCCATGGTGTTGCGGGCTGGCTTGCCCTTAGAAGATATGGAGTTTATTCAATTTCATCCTACGGGTATTTATGGCTCAGGTTGTCTTATCACGGAAGGCGCCCGCGGGGAGGGCGGTTATCTAACAAACGCCGCCGGTGAGCGGTTTATGGAACGCTATGCCCCGAAGGCCCGCGACTTGGCCTCACGTGATGTGGTGAGCCGTGCCATGACCATTGAAATATTAGAGGGTCGTGGTGTGGGCGAGAAAAAAGACCACATTTATTTGCATCTTCATCATATTGCTCCTAACACGCTTCACGAACGCCTGCCGGGCATCACGGAAACCGCTCGTATATTTGCGGGGGTAGATGTGACCAAAGAGCCCATCCCTGTGTTGCCCACCGTGCACTATAACATGGGTGGTATCCCCACCAACTATCACGGGGAGGTAACAATCCCAGATGGCCCTGATGCCAAAAAGGTAGTGCCGGGGTTGATGGCCATAGGGGAGGCGGCCTGTGTGTCGGTGCATGGGGCCAACCGTTTAGGCACAAACTCTTTGCTTGACTTAATTGTGTTTGGCCGTGCGGCTGCCCAAAGAGCGTCGGCGTTGCTAAAAGCTGACTCACAAAAAGTAAATCCGGGGGAGGGCGCCATCAACAAAATCCTCGATCGGTTTGATGAAATCCGTCATAACAATGGCACGTTAAAAGTGGGGGAAGCCCGCCAAAACATGCAACACACCATGCAGCAACATTGTGCGGTATTTCGCACGGAAGACTTGTTGCAACAAGGGCTTCAAAAAATGACGCAGCAAGCACAGGCCTTGCGTGATCTTTATGTGGAAGATAAATCGCTTATTTGGAACACTAACTTAGTGGAGGCGCTAGAGTTGCACAACCTGATGGCACAAAGCCTCGTAACGCTGCAGTCAGCCCTCAGTCGTAAAGAATCACGTGGGGCCCACGCCCGCGATGATTACCCCGACCGAGACGACACGAACTGGATGAAACACACCTACGCCTGGTTGGGCAATGAGAACGAAGTAACGCTGAATTACAGAGCGGTCAACCTAAAGCCCTTAACGGACGAGGTGAAAAGCATCCCGCCTCAACGACGGGTATATTAAGGAGGGTATTTTAGCCCTCTCACATTTTGCAACCCTCAATAGAATGACATTCTTTGCAGGGGCAAGAACCGTCTTCATGCAGTGGCACGGTACGCATCCAAATCCCCTTTACAAAGTGCTGTCTTTAAGGTAGAGCTATAAGCCAGTATTAGGGGTGCCAATTGGCTGAGAGGGCGAAAGCCTAACCCTTTGACCTGATCTAGATAACGCTAGCGGAGGGAAATATGCTTATCAATATTTTAGGGTTAATCGCAGCTGTTACATCGGTAACGGGGTTTCTGCCACAAATTATTAAAAATTATCAAACACGGTCCGTGGAAGACCTCTCCTTTTTAATGCTATTGAATTTTGTTTTGTGCTCGGGGGCCTGGGTGGCATATGGGGTGCTTGTTGGGGCGCTTGCCGTGTGGGGGACAAATATCCTTTGTCTGGTAGCAAGCTTGTTGTTGTGCTGGCAGAAGGTGATGTATAAAAATGTATAAATCACTCTTATGCCTTAATGGCCAGCTGCCAGAACGTAAGTGGTTTTCCCGGCATGAGGGGATTCCCCTTATGGCGGCGGATGGCGGGGCCAACCACTTACGGCGAATCGGCTTAACGCCAGATAGTGTTATTGGTGACCTGGATAGTTGTTATGATACAACAGGGGTGAAGACCATTCAACGGCCGTCTCAAGAAGAGGGTGATTTTGCCAAAGCCCTCTGTTATTTAGAGGAGCATGGCTTGCTTCCCACTATTGTGTTGGGCATGAACGGGGGTTACCCTGATCACGTATTAAATAATACCTCCCTTTTTGTGCAACACACAGCCCCGAATTTGCTTTATACCCCCCCTATGTATGGCATGGCTTTAAGACCTGGGGTCTACATGCTTCAGTTGGCCCAGCCAAAAGCGCGTGTCTCTATTTTGGCTCTTCCTCACCTGGTGATTTCATCACAAGGACTTAAGTGGGAGTTGGCGCATCATAAGCTGACTGTTTTGGGTTTGAACTCTTGTTCTAACCAAGCAATGGGGGAGCTTATTACTTTAGACGTCAAAGAAGGTGTGGGGGTTCTCTATGTGGCGTCAGCATTTCAAATGGTCGGGGCGACTTAAGTGGCACAGGGTCTAACCTAAAAAAATATCCAGGGGCTAAACCAATGCTGGATTACAGCCTCACTAAGTTGCCCGCAGTGTTCATAAAAAGGCGTTTTTGGTTGCCTGGTGCCCCTCATCACCCCAACACGCTTACCACCGCCTGGGCCACCACCTGGCCAGGCACTTTTTGGAGGGTGGTTTTAATGTGCGCTTCAGCTTGATCAAGAAGAGTGAGCTGTTGGTTAAGTTTTTCTATGCTGGTAGCGCCGAGGTAGCTGTCTACCCGTTTGGCATAGGCGAATGGTACAAACAACCCTTTTTGTTTCACCCCCAGCTTTTTTTTCAGCAGCCCCATAAACAAATATTTCAATTGGCGCAACGCTTGTATGCCTTGCGTGTGGAAGTAGCTTTCAAACTTACCCAGCTTGCGCGGGGCCGTGTTGCTGCCCAAATGTTGGTACACAAAATTAAAAAAGTTTGTGTCCACGTCGGAGGCCAGATATTCATCAATAAACGTTTGTACCTGCGGCATAATGCAGTCATCAGGTAGTTCGTTCAACAACTTAAGTAAACTACGGATAATGTGGAGGTTTGTGGTTTGTTGTAAAACATACTGTGCCACTAATGTTTTGTTCCAGGGCTTTTTTAAGCCATGCATGAGGAAGGCCTGCAAAAACTTCGTGTCATTTTCATAACAGCCCACAGCCGCAAACTGGTTGTTGCCCACATATAGCTTGGTGAGGGCGTCTGTTGTTTTAAGGCTGCCGGCCACTAAAATGCTGCGGGGCGCCATCGGGCCAGTGATGGTGTCATCTTTGGCCAGCGTATTGGTAACGCCATGAATAACATAGGCCTCTTCCCCGCCAAACAGGGAAGGGCCGCTCATCAGTGTTACATTGCCTTTTTTGAGGTCGGTTTGGTTAATGGTTTTAAGGGTGAGGCCCTGGCGCTGCCACAGCTTTTTGAGGGTGTCGGCCAAAAAAACCTTCACCCCTTCTTCGGGCCCGAAGAGCAATACACTGCGGGCCTCATGCAGCTTTTTATTTACAAATATATCGCCAGGGTAATATTTCATCAGCCCACCAAGTTTATAATTTTACCCGGCACCAGAATCACCTTCTTAGGTTCATGGCCAGTTAGATATTTAGCAGCTAATGGCATGGCGGCTGCCTGAATGCTGTCCTTATCCGCGTCTTTCGCCACTTCAATGGTGCCACGTGTTTTGCCGTTTACCTGCACTGCCATTTTAACGACCGTATCCACAAGCAAGCTGTCATCATGTTGCGGCCACGGTGCGTGGAACACCGATGAATCATGTCCCATGTGGGCCCACAGCGTTTCACCCAAGTGGGGGGCCATGGTGCTGATCAACACACACAGGCTTTGAAGCGCCTCTTTCATCACAGCGCGTGAGCTTTCGTTGGTTGGTTTAAAATGAGCAAGCTCATTACAAAACTCACGTATTTGAGCGATGGCTTTGTTGAGGGCAAAACGCTCAATGTCAGTGCTCACGTTTTTAATAGTGCGGTGAAGCATTTTCCGCATAGTCAGTGCCTCCCCATCCAGGTCAGTAGGCGCTGCGGTCTCACTCACCTGGCTCCAGTTATCCATATAAATGGTGTAAACCTTGTTCACAAAACGCCAGGCGCCTTCCACCCCACTTTCGCTCCATTCAAGGTCTTTTTCGGGCGGGGAGTCAGAGACCATAAAGATACGCGCGGTGTCTGCTCCGTAGGCTTCAATGATCTCCATGGGTGCCACTACGTTTCGTTTTGACTTACTCATTTTTTCAATGCGGCCAAGAGTGACTGGCGCGTTGTCATCCATTTTATAATAAGAACCATCTTTGTTGCGGCCTACCTCATTGGGGTAAAGCCAGGCCCCGTCTGGCCCTTTATAGG
>JAUIKZ010000049.1 GCA_030433125.1 Alphaproteobacteria bacterium | reverse complement strand
CCAATTGAATAAATCAAACGCCAATATGGCTAACTCAATCGCGGAAATGTCAACAGGTCGTCGTGTTGTAAAAGCATCTGATGACACGGCTGCTTATGCGATCTCCTCGAAGATTGCCAAAGAAATGGTTGGTCGTGAACAAGCCAACCGTAACGCGTCACAGGGTTCTGCCCTTTTGCAAGTTGCAGCGGGTGGTATTGAGGCCATTACAAACGCTCTTAACCGCATGAAAACACTTGCCACCATGGCGAACTCAGACACACTCAGCAGCTCTGACCGCGCTCTAGCAAACACTGAATTTTTAGAAGTTGTAAACTCTATTAACGATATCGCAGGTCAAACACGTTGGGGAGGCACAGCCCTACTAGAGGGTGCTGGTACAAGCACTAATGCTATAGACTCTGTAACCGCAGGTGCGGCAGATGGCGATATTACAACTTCGTCAGGAGATTTAGTAAGCAGCATTAATGGCGTTGTTCAAGGGGCTGTGAGCGCAGCGAGCAATGCGGGTGGCAGTGCTGATGGAACCGCAACAGCGATCACATCTGACAACTACATAGACCTCACTGTGGGCAACCAAACATTCCGTTCTGCCAACATTGCTTTAACCAACGATGGCGATACAACAGTTCGCTTTGTAGACACTGAGAATGCAGCAAACTATTTTGAGTTAGATTTCCACGCCGGTGATGGCGCGGATAACACTGTTGCTGACGTTGTAAACGCAATCAGCCTATATTTTGATATAGCTGGAGGTGGTTCAACGTTCTCATCAAGCTACGCAAACCAAGCCTACGCTTTTCAGGTTACAGATAGTGCTTCAGACACTGTATCAGTAGATCTTGAAAACGTAACAGCAGCAGCTCTTGGCGTAAGCGCAGATCAAATTGATACAGAAGCTAATGCTGTAACAGCACAAACAAACATTGATGCTGCGTTAACAACACTTAACACGCAATATGCGGAAATTGGTGCTGGTCAACGTAAGCTAGAGCTTATCATGGAAAACAACGGTATCGTTTTGGAAAACCTTGAATCAGCTAAGGGTACCTTCCTTGACGCCGACCCAGCAAAAGCAATGGCTGACTTCGCCAAGGCTGACCTAGGTGCCAACGTGTCACGCGCCATGTTAGCCCGTGCCAACCAAATGACTATGGGTATCCAACAGCTTGTTGGCTAATATCCTTAACATTTAGGCACAAAAAAACCGGGGCATCTGCTCCGGTTTTTTGTTTAAGCACGCTTTAAAGCTTACTCTTCATCAGCGCTTGGCTTCGCTGTAAACACTTGGCGGCCTTTATAGTGGCCACAGTGTGGGCAAATATGATGTTGTAGCGTTTGCTCACCACAGTTGCTGCATTTTACGCTACGCACTGGGCGCAACGCGTGATGTGAGCGACGCATATTGCGTTTTGATTTGGAGGTTTTCCTCTTTGGTACTGCCATTTCAATATAATCCTTTTATTCTCTATCATACTTGTAAGAAAAAGCTGCCATCATTGCAAGGGAAATCTGTTCGCAAGCACAATGTGAGGCTTAAAGATGTGATCGATTAATATAACAAATGTGGCGGTGGCTATTTCAGCAAGCTCTCACCCTTTAAAAGCGTCCATTTCTAAAGGGTTTGTGTGTCAGATGCTTGCCTTCCCCATACACCTATTCTTAATAGCTTTCCGTTATGATGGGTCAGATAAAAATAACGGTATGCAAAACCTGGGCGATTATGAGCAACTAATTTTAAAGCACACACCTTCCCACGTGTTGTCGGATGTGCGTAATGCTATGGCAGCGCAAGCGCCTGCAGCGCTTCCTAAACTGCCAGAATCACAGCGGCACCATGTGCTCGCCATAAAGCATAATCTTGCGCCGGCTAACTGCCCCGAGCAAGCGCTAAAGCAGCACCGGGTTGTTTTTTATAGGGCGCATAACCAGCTTTACGCTGCCACGGATCAAACAGAAACGGTGAGCATCTTTAATATTGCGCGCTATTATTTTGAAGATGCCCCTATCATTACGCCCCTTCCAGAGCAAGAGATTGATTGGCTCTTGCAAAACCTGAAGGTGGCACCCTTACTAGAGTTGCTTGAACAGGCACAGCAGTGGTTGACGGGCGCGCCTAAAATAGCTTCCCCCGTTTTGGCGGTGCTGCAATGGATATGGGAAAAGGCAGTTCTTTTTCGCGCGGCGGATATTCATTTTGAACCTCAGCAACATTTCATAGAGTTGCGTCTGCGCATCGAGGGGGAGCTGCGGACAATTGCCCGTTTTGCCGCAAACCTTTGGCCTTATTTGGTGAGGGCCATAAAAACGCTGGCTGACCTTGATACTACGCAAAAACGCCTGCCGCAGCAGGGGAGTTTTGCCCCCGCTGGGCTACCACATAACGTTGACTGCCGCGTGAGTTTACACCCCACCGAACAGGGGGAGTCGGTGGTGATAAGGGTGCTGAATCAGCAACATCAATTAGTGACGCTAGAGGCGCTTGGTTTTCCCCATCACATATTAACGCCCCTAAAGAAAATCAAGCAACGTGCGCAAGGGCTGATTGTGCTAACCGGCCCCACGGGCTCCGGCAAAACCACCACCCTTTATAGTATTATTCACCACCTGCACGCACCCACCAAAAACATTATGACGCTGGAAGACCCGGTGGAATACCAAATGCCTCATGTGCGGCAAACAAGCGTGCAACCAGATATTGGATTTACCTATGAGGAAGGGATAAAGTCCATTTTGCGGCAAGACCCGGACGTTATACTAATAGGGGAGATACGTGATGCGCAAACGGCGCACATGGCGGTGCGCGCCGCTTTAACCGGCCACTTGGTGCTGACGACCCTCCACGCCGGATCAGTGTTTGGGGTTGTCAGCCGCCTTATCGACTTTGGGGTGTCGCCTCGTTTGGTGGCGGATGTGCTAAAACTCATTTTGTCCCAGCGTTTGGTGGGGCGCCCCCGCAAGGCGGTGGGGGAGGTGCTGCAGATTGATGAAGCTATAGCAACGCTCATTGAAAAGGAATCCTCCATCGCCACCCTTAAAAAGGCAGCCAAAGAACAAGGCTATGTCAGCATAGATGAGCAAACACATGTTGGTTAACCGTGTATCGACCCTAACGCATTTTTTTAGTCTGCTCAGTGTTTATTTGCAAGTGGCGCCGCATATCGTGGGGGCGGTGCAACAAATTGCGCTCAGCTCAAAAGGGGCTGCTGGTAAGCTGGCCGCCAAACTGCTTCCCGCCTTGAAAAACGGGCAGGCCTTTCATGACGTTATGGCCCCGCACTTAAAGCATCTACCTGTGGCCGCCCAGCTTATTCGAGCCGGGGAGGAAAGTAACAATCTTTTGGGCGCCGTGCAAGACACCACCAACTACCTAAAGTGGCGCCAGGGCTATCAAAAAAGTATGGCGCTTGAGCTAGCTTACCCGGTACTTTTGTTTGTGGTTTTTTGGAGCATGGTGTGGGGGTTTTTTTATAGCTTTGTGCCGCAGTTTAGTGGGGCGCTGAAGCAAATGCATAATCAGCAACATGACGGTATTTTGTTTATGTCGCAACTTTTTAGGGTGTGGCCCCTATTAATGGCGGTGCTGCCATTTGTTGTTATTGCTATAGGGGGATTGAGTTTAAAGTGGTTGTGGCCCAACACATTGCGCGCCAAAATAAACATGCTCATGGGTCTCAATTACCTTTTGCAAAATGGGTTCAATGTTAGTAGCGCTCTTCGTGTTGTGGTTCCCCATTTAAAAATGGCGCCCGAAGAAAGCTTGCGGCATTTTTTTAAGGAGGCGAGGTTTGATGCTCAAACGCTGGCGCTGATTGAAGCCGCGGAGGAAAGTCATCAAGTGCATAAAACGGTAGCGCTGCTCTGCCAGCAACACCAGTTGCAGCAACAGCACAAGCAGCAAGCCACCCTTAAGTTTGTAACCCCCGCGCTTATACTTAGCTTGGGGGTGTTTGTGATGTGGGTGTTAGCCCGGTTTATGTTGCCGCTTTACAGCCAGCTATTTAACAGCGCTTTTTAGCTTGGACCAATAGGCGGTAAAGTCTTCCGCGCTAATATCTTTTTTAAACTTCAAGGCTCCGCTGAACAAAATCCCCACAAATTTAATATCTGGGTGAGCCTCTTTAAAGTAGGCTTCAGTGCTTTCAATATTAGCTTTCATGTCGTCAATTAGCACAATGGTATCCGGCATGTAGGGGGTGATCTTCAAAAATGACATAAGGGCCCGACCTTTGTTTTCGCTGTTTGCATACACAATGCCATATTCATAAAAAGGGGGGTGGTCTTTCGCTGCAGGGATAATTTCTAAGTTAGTGCGTCCTCTATTAAAGGGCTCCTGAAAATCAACATCAAGTTCATACAAAACTTGCCTGCGCCATGCCGCTAAATCACTATAGCCCGCTGGTTTGACCCGTGTGGATATGGCGGTCACACCTACAACCTTTTCAGCCTCACGTTGCATTTTGCGGATAAACTCAGCCATGCTCTCATCCACCAAAATTTGGGGTGCTGAAATAGCGGCTTTGGCGATAAGATCATCCACTTGAGTAGCAGTGAATTCAGCTATTATTTCTTTGTATTTATCTTTATGGGCACCCACATTGCGAAGGTACAAAGCAGGGTGATCAGGCTGCGTTATGGTTAGGTCAATATCCATGGCCACAAGGGTTTTGTTGTGGGGCTCTGTGTATTCTGCCACTACTTTAGTTAGCTCTTCCGCGTTGCTTGCGGTGGGATAGCCTGCTTCAGCCGCCATCAAACCACTTAGCACAGTTAAAATCGGGATTGTTATTATTCTCATTTTTTATCCTTCTTTGTTAAATGCAAAAATAAGGTATTTCTACATTTAACGCAACAACGTTGGATAATTGGGTGGCTTACACGTGTCTAAAGGCAAGCTAGCTATTTGGAGATAAAGACTTTACTCCAACCAGTCTGCGCTCACGCTTGAGGCGTCGCTGGCGGTGCTGATGGAGGGCTTGCGTACAAGGGGTTTTTGAGGGGCCGACCTAATATTTGAAAGCTCCTTATTTTCAACCGCAGCTACGAGTTTCTCTAAATGTTTGTCGGCTACAACTTTAGTGCCGTCTATAAATTTTTGGATATGTGAGCTCGGCGCCTTTCCAGATCTTTCATATATCTCGTCTAAGTGTTCAGACACCAGCATACATATACTCAGCCATTGAAGCTCTTGCTCTTTTGTTTTAACTAGCGCCATTTCATCTTTAATACTGGGGTCTAAAGCTTGCGCCATTCGCACAACATTTTTAGCGGTCAGCTTCTTTCCTTTACCCAGATAATTTTCAATGGCTTCTACTTTATATAAAGGGGGCAACACTTTATATACGCTTGCAACCGTTTTTTTCTCACTTAATGTTAATGGCTCTGAACGGGAGAGGTATACAGGCACAAGGTGCTTATCATGCATTCCATAAGCACGTTTTAGGGGAGGGCGCACCCTTTTTTTAGATGTTGCTTCGGAGGCATTAAAACTTCCCGCGAAAAACATCAATGCTGCTAAAAACAATTTGCTAAACATGTTAATCATATAAATACTTCTTTGCTATTTTTAAGATAACATGTGGTAATTAAAATGAAGTTAATGAGACGCGTTTCGTTTTAATGTGCTCATGATTGAACGCCAAGTTGTGGCGCTGGCTTTGATTCCCAAGGTTGAAAGAATTTCAAATTCGTATATAAGTAGTTACAGATATGGAGCAAATAGCGTAATGCAAAAAAGTGCAACACTTTCATTTGAGAAAGCTGACCTTTTAAAGCTTTATCAAGACATGCTACTAATGCGGCGGTTCGAAGAGCGGGCCTCGCAACTTTATGGTATGGGGCTTATTGGTGGGTTTTGTCACTTATACATTGGGCAAGAGGCCGTGGTAACCGGCATTCAAGCGGTGCAAGAGTCGCAAGACACCGTGATTACAGCCTACCGTGACCACGCCCATATGTTGGCCTGTGGTATGGACCCGCGAGGGGTTATGGCGGAGCTCACTGGCCGTATTGGGGGCTACTCCAAAGGAAAAGGCGGCTCTATGCACATGTTTAGCCGCGAGAAAAACTTTTATGGTGGCCATGGTATTGTGGGGGCACAGGTGCCTATTGGTACAGGCATGGCGTTGGCGCACAAATATAAGAAAGATAATGGTGTTTGCTTAACCTATTTTGGTGATGGCGCTGCCAACCAAGGCCAAGTATATGAATCATTTAACATGGCAAAACTTTGGGGGCTGCCGGTGCTATACATCATTGAAAACAATGGTTATTCTATGGGGACCGCTGTTAACCGCCACTCTTGCACGGAAAATTTTTATATGAGAGGTGAAGGGTTTGGTATCCCTGGAAAGCTTGTGAACGGTATGGATGTGCTCGCCGTGCGTGAGGCAGCGGCCGAGGCCTTAGACTATGTGCGTGCCAACCAAGCCCCTATGATTTTGGAGGTGGAAACCTACCGTTATCGTGGGCACTCCATGTCGGACCCCGCGAAATATCGCACCAAAGAAGAGGTAGATGATTATAAAACCAATCGTGACCCCATTCTTAAATTCAAAGGTGCGCTAATGAATGAGTATAATTTTACCGAGGATGACTTTAAACCCGCGGAAGATTTTGTAAAGCAAGAGATCAAAGAAACCATAGAGTTCGCCCAAAGCTCTCCCGAGCCAGATGCCAGCGAGCTTTACACCGATGTTTATGTTGAGGAGGGCGCGCAATGAAAACGCTAACAGTACGAGAGGCCCTGCGAGAGGCCATGTTGGAAGAAATGCACCGCGATCAAAATGTTATTTTGCTGGGTGAAGAAGTGGCTGAATATAACGGTGCCTATAAAGTGTCCCAAGGGTTGTTAGACGAATTTGGCGCCGAACGCGTGATCGACACTCCCATCACTGAAATGGGTTTTGCCGGCCTTGGTGTGGGGGCGGCTTTTAATGGCCTCAAACCCATTGTAGAGTTTATGACCTTTAACTTCTCGATGCAGGCTATTGACCAAATTGTAAACTCCGCTGCAAAAACCCTTTACATGGCGGGAGGGCAAATGGGGTGCCCCATGGTGTTTCGTGGCCCGAATGGTGCGGCCGCGCGTGTGGCCGCCCAGCACTCGCAATGTTATGCGTCATGGTATGCTCATTGCCCGGGTTTAAAGGTGGTGGCGCCTTACTCTGCAGCAGACGCGAAGGGCTTGTTGAAAGCAGCCATCCGTGACCCAAATCCCGTTGTGTTTTTAGAAAATGAAATTATGTATGGCGCCAGTTTTGAGCTGCCAGACGATAAGGATTTTGTGTTACCCATTGGGAAAGCCCACATTGAGCGCGAAGGAAAAGACGTAACCATCACAGCCTTTTCCATCTGTGTGCGGCATGCTCTTGAGGCGGCTGAGATGCTCGCCAAAGAGGGGATTGAAGCCGAGGTTATTAACCTGCGTAGTTTGCGCCCCTTTGATGCAGATACTGTTTTGGCCTCTGTGCGGAAAACCAACCGCATTGTAAGCGTAGAAGAAGGCTGGCCGTTTGCAGGTATTGGGGCCGAAATTGCTGCCCAAGTAAATGAGAAAGCGTTTGATTTTCTCGATGCGCCAGTGACACGGGTAACGGGTGAAGATGTGCCCATGCCTTACGCCGCCAACTTGGAGACTTTATACCTCCCTTCAGCTGAAAAAGTTTATAAAGCGGCCAAAGCCGTTTGCTATAAGTAAAAGGAATATACCATGCCTATTAACGTGTTAATGCCAGCTCTTTCCCCAACTATGACAGAAGGAAACCTGGTGAAATGGTTGAAAGCGGAAGGCGATGCCGTTGTGCCGGGTGATGTGATCGCTGAAATTGAAACGGATAAGGCCACGATGGAGGTTGAAGCCGTTGATGAAGGTACAATTGTTAAAGTTCTGATCCCTGGTGGTACAGAAGGTGTTGCCGTGAATACGCCGATCGCTGTTCTTGTTGAAGAGGATGAGGGCGATGTGGATGTTGATGC
>JAUIKZ010000048.1 GCA_030433125.1 Alphaproteobacteria bacterium | reverse complement strand
ATTCGTGTGTGTGCAGCAGCAAAAGGCCTTTGCTCCTTTGGTCTATGACCTTGGCCCCGCTCTTCAGTTAGGCGGGTTTGCCATTCGGTGGGGCTTACTGTTAGACACCCCCACAACCATAATGATGTTGCTTGTTACTGGGGTGTCGCTGCTGGTGCACATCTACTCGTGGGGGTATATGGAAAAAGACCCCGCCCGTGCCCGTTACATGGCCTATTTGAACCTCTTTACCTTGTTCATGCTAGTGTTGGTAACGGCCCCCACCTTTTTGCAAATGTTTATCGGCTGGGAGGGCGTGGGGCTTTGTTCATTCTTGCTTATCGGGTTTTGGTACAAAAAAAGCGCGCCACCCAAAGCGGCCTATAAAGCCTTTATCGTAAACAGGGTAGGGGACATAGGCTTCCTGTTGGGGATGCTGTTTTTTGCGTATGCGGCAGGCACCTTTGCCTTACCCACGCAAGAGGTGATGTATAATTTTAAGCATGTTAGCCACAATGTGTTCGGGCTCAACATTAGCAACACCACCCTCATTTGTTTGTGCTTTACCCTGGCGGTTATGGGCAAGTCAGCCCAGTTTGGCTTACATGTGTGGTTACCCGATGCGATGCAAGGGCCCACGCCTGTCTCGGCTCTCATTCACGCGGCCACCATGGTTACGGCCGGCGTATTTCTTATTATAAAATGCAACTTCTTGTTTGAGCATTCTTATGTGGCTCAGCAGGTGTTGGTGTATCTTGGGGCCTTAACGGGCTTGCTGGGGGGCACCGCCGCGCTGGTCCAAACAGACATCAAAAAAATCGTCGCCTATTCCACGGTGAGCCAGCTTGGGTTTATGGTTATGTCATGTGGGGCCTCGGCTTATGATGCGGCATTGTTTCACCTTGTGACCCACGGCTTTTTTAAGGCGTTGCTCTTTTTAGTGGCGGGGAGTGTTATCCACGGCTTGTCGCACGAGCAAGATATTCGCAAAATGGGTGGTCTCTGGCGGATGATGCCCTACACCTATGGCTTTGCCCTTATTGGCGTGTTGGCTATCAGCGGCGTGCCGTTACTGGCGGGGTATTATTCCAAAGAAGGCATTTTCGCCGCCTTGTTTTATATGAACTTTACCCACCAAACGGGGCTGCCTTTCTTTTTAGGGTTTGTGATTGCGGGCTTAACGGCTGCCTACAGCATGCGTTTTCTTTATGTGGTGTTCCACGGCAAGCCAAAAGAAGAAACCTATGTTATGGCGCACATGCATGAAGCCCCCGTGAGTATGCTAGCCCCCATGACGATTTTGGCGGGCTTGGCGCTTTTTGGGGGCAGCGCCTTCCATTCTTATTTTACAGACCCCTCCTTCTATCAGGGCGCCCTTAAAATATTGCCCATCGACCACACCCTCATGGCGGGCGGCATTGCCCTTGCTTCAAAGGCGTTAATTGGCGCCGCTTTTTCGGGGGTGGTGTTGTGGCAGCGGCAAAACGCTTTTGAATCCTTATACCTCAAAAAATGGTTCCAAGCGTTGCTTAGCTTTTTAGAGCGCGGTTGGGGCTTTGACCACGCCATCAAATTCTTGATTATCAAACCTTACGTAAAATTAGGGGAATGGTGTGTGGCCATTGAAAGCCTTGTATTTGGCGGCTTTGAAAAACAAGTGGTGCGCGAAGGCGTGTTACGCTTAGCATCCCGTTTTAAACGGTTGCAAACGGGTTACGTGCGCGACTATATGCTCGCCATGATGATCGGGATAATATGTATTTTGGGGGTATACCTCGCTAAAGGAGGGGCGCACTAATGTTTCCATGGATAACCGTTTTATTAATGCTGCCTTTGGCGGGGGCCACCTTTGCCTTTTTGCTAAACCATAACACTAACACACATAATGCCCGTAATTTAAGTCTTTGGGTAAGCCTTTGCGTTTTGCTGTATAGCATGGTGCTAGCGGCGAATGTTGATTTTGGCAAGGCTGGCTTGCAGCTTGCAGAGAGCCATGTGTGGATGCGCTCCATCCATATCACATATTATGTGGCGCTAGATGGTTTGAGCTTGCCCCTTGTGCTGCTTACCACCAGCCTGGTACCCCTTACAATTATTGGCAGTTGGCATAAACCCATCCCTTGCCCAAATCGTTTTTATGGGTTTTTGCTCTTGCTTGAATTTTTTGTGTTGGGCGTTTTCCTAAGCGTTGATGTGGCCTTGTTCTATATTTTTTTTGAGGCCGCCCTTATCCCCATGTTTTTTATTATCGGGGCCTGGGGCGGAACCGACCGTCTACTGGCTACCTTTAAGTTTTTCTTTTATTCGCTGGCGAGCTCGCTGGTGTTGCTTATGGCGGTGGTTTACCTCAAGGTTGGTCTCAACATTCATGACTTTATGGCCCTTAAGGCAGCCTCTCGAACGCTGCCGGCCACACCCGCTCTTTTTTGGGCGGTCTTATTAGCCTTTAGCGTGAAGTTGCCGGTGGTCCCTTTGCATGCCTGGCTGCCCAAGGCCCACGTAGAAGCCCCCACAGAAGGCTCCATGCTGCTGGCAGGGGTGCTCTTAAAGCTAGGTGCTTACGGCCTGTTTCGCTTTTTAGCGCCGGTAACCTGGTTTGCTGATTCCCCTTACATACTCACCATTTTAAGTGGCGTGGCCATCGTTTCACTTTTATATGCCTCGCTGTTAGCATTGCAACAAGACGACATGAAAAAAATGGTGGCTTACGCCTCTATTGCTCACATGAGTTTTATTCCCCTCGCTATTTTTAACCCCACTGTTATGACTCTCACAGGGGCGGCGATTATCATGGTGGCGCACGGACTTGTATCAGCGGGCATGTTCCTAAGTGTGGGGCTCATAAAAGAAGCCACCGGCACACGCCAGCTTTCGGCGCTGTCTGGTTTGGCTACCACCTATAAATCCTTTGCTATTTTATTCTTTCTGCTCATTTTGGGTATGGTGGCTTTTCCCCTCACTTTACCCTTCTGGGGAGAGGTTGTAACCATTTGGGGCATGGCCAAAGAGCATGCCTGGTTGGCCTTAGCCATGAGCAGCAGTTTGGTGATAGGGGCGGCCTACCCCTTGCATCTATTTCGCAAAGCATTTTGGGGCAAGGCTGTTAAAAACGCGGCCCCCCTAAAAAGCTTGCCTCACAATGTGGTTGCAGCCATAATTATTCTAGTGGCTCTTATGCTTGTGCTGGGCTTGATGCCACAGCTACTTGTGGCTCCATTCGAAAAAACCATTATTCACTTAACCCAAGGAGGGCTATAATTTATGGTCAGTTTGGCCCTTGCAATATTACCCGAATTTATTATGATTTTGGCTGCCTGTTTCATTATTGCAGGTATTGCCGTTTCGCCCACCAAACGTGATGGCCGTTTTTTTATGGCGGGTGTGGTCGCGCTGTTTACGGCAGGTGTGTCGATATTGTTAACAAGGCACGGTAATTATTTTTATAACCAACTTTATATCAACACCTACACCCAAGCGGCAAAAGCGGTGCTGTTTGCTGTAACAGCCGTGCTGGTGCTGGTGTTTCGTCGGGCCGAGCGCAATAGGTTGCTTTTACAGCCAGAGTTTGTGGTGATTATCATGTTTGCGGTGGCGGCTATGGGGCTGATGATCTCTGCCAACACCTTTCTAACCCTGTTCGCCTGCATGCAGCTTATGAATATTTGTTTATACATCATGGCGGGCATGAACCGCGTGTCATACCTATCCACAGAGGCCGCCATTAAATACTTCATTTTGGGCGGGCTGGCTACGTCCATGTTCTTGTTGGGCACTAGCTTTATTTATATGCAAACAGGAGGCCTTGGTTTTTCCAACGTGCAAGAAGCCGTAACTCTCAACACGCCATTGCTGTTAGAGATAGGCTTGCTGCTTGTGGTGTGTGCCATTCTTTTTAAGATGTCAGCGGCCCCCTTTCATATGTGGGCGCCCGATGTGTATCAGGGCGTGCCGCTAAGTGTAACCGCTTTCTATAATGTTATCCCTAAGCTTGCCATGATTTTTTTGTTCGTGCGGTTTATTTTCACCCTTAACTTATCCAGCCTGCTTAACTTAAGAAGCATCCTGTCTTACATCGCCATGCTCTCTTTGTTGGTGGGCTCCATTATGCCCATTGTGCAAAAAGAGCTCAAGCGCTTGCTGGCCTACAGCTCCATCGGACATATGGGGTTTGTGTTGCTGTGCTTGGTGAACTTCACACCCGAAGGTGCCTATTATGCCATTATTTATGGCGTTATTTACACAGCGCTCATTTTAGGCGTGTTCCTCATCATGATCTCGCTGCAACACCAATACATTCGTTATGAAAAGTCAGAAAATCATGGCGAGCTGTTTTCCATTGGTTACTTAAAAGGGTTAGCGCAAAAACGGGGCAAGCACGCGGCAACCGTTTCTGTCTTGCTGCTTGCCCTCGCCGGTCTGCCGCCCTTCGCAGGGTTTTTCATCAAGCTAAATGTGTTTAAAATCTTAATAAGCCAAGAGCAATATGTGTTAGTAACCGGGGCGGTGTTGGCTACCCTTGTTAGTTGTTATTACTATCTCTACCTTATTCGTTGTATGTATTTTGATGAGCCCGAACCCAATGCCAATATCATTAACATGCGCATTTTCAGTTATGAGATCGCGGTGCCTATATATGGCCTTACGGGGTTTGCATTGGTGCTGTTTTTAGTGCCGGGCCTTTATGATAAATTTATAACCTTCACTAAAAATATAACCGACACGCTGTTTGTATAAATGTTTAAACCGTTTGAATACACAACACTCCATAGCACCCAAAAAGAAGCCAAGCGCTTATTAAGCCAGCATAGCGGCCCTTTTTATGTATGGGCCGCCCACCAAACAGCGGGGGTAGGGCGCCAGGGGCGGCAGTGGCACAGCCAGCCAGGCAACCTCGCCGTAACCTATGTTGTGCCAGCTACGAAGCCTATTTCTATTTTACCTCTCCTGCTTGCGAACTGCCTTTATGATGTTCTAGAGCCCCACGTGCCGGGCCAAAACCTGCAGGTGAAGTGGCCTAATGATATTTTGCTAAACCATAAAAAAGTAGCGGGAGTGCTAATAGACGTGGTGGATGATCATGTGCTGATAGGTATCGGCGCCAACCTGAGCCACCACCCCGAAAATGTTAGCTACCCCGCCACGAGTTTAAGGGCTGAGGTTAGCAAGACCCCTGATGTCAATCCCTTCCGAGAAACACTTACAGAGGCGCTGGTGGTGTGTTTAGCGCGCTGGCAAGCATCTGACATAGATCACCTGTCTCAAATTGAAATTTACAACGCCAGGCTCGCTTTTTTAGACCAAGAGATAACCTTTAATTGGGGAGACCAAAAAGTGTCTGGCACGCTCCTTGGAGTGAGTGAATTTGGAACGCTTGTGCTGGAAACGGATGAGGGGATTAAAACCTTTGCCAGCGGCGACATCACCATAGGCTAGGCCTCGTCCAGGTTCATGGTCTCACGCTGCTTCTATCTTGCACAAGATATAATATTTCTTTTGGCTCATGGCTGAATTTTAAGCTTAAAGCGTAGCGATGTTTGTCAAGAGCGCCCCGGGCCCCTGCAGATTTTGCGCCAGCAAAATCGAAGGGAAAGGGCAACCTTTACAAACAAGCGCTTTAAGCGACAATGCAGCTGAGCGAAAAGAATAAAGAGTTCCCCGTTAAAATCCAAAAAAAAGCTACCTCCCGCAGGAAGTAGCTTTTTCTTATTAAGCCAGCGCTTGATTATCGGGCCAAAAGGGCCAATAACAAGAGAGCCGCTATATTGATGATCTTGATCATCGGGTTAATGGCGGGACCAGCTGTGTCTTTGTACGGGTCTCCAACTGTGTCACCCGTCACAGAGGCTTTATGGGCCTCAGACCCTTTGCCCCCATGGTTGCCGTCTTCAATATACTTCTTGGCGTTGTCCCACGCCCCACCACCAGAGGTCATGGAAATGGCCACAAACAAGCCGGTCACGATAGTTCCTAGCAGCATGGCGCCCACAGTAACAAAAGCTTGCTCTTGGTTTACTATTTGCTTAATACCAAAATATACAAGCACTGGGAAAAGCACCGGTAGGAGTGACGGTACAATCATTTCACGAATAGCTGACTTTGTAAGCATGTCAACCGCTCGGCTGTAGTCAGGCTTGGCTTTGTACTCCATAATACCTGGAATTTCTCTAAACTGACGACGCACTTCTGTCACAACGCCAGCACCCGTACGTCCCACGGCCATCATACACATTGCTCCAAAGAGGTAAGACATCATGCCCCCCAATAGTAGCCCCACAACAACAAACGGGTTCTGCAGCTCAAAGTTAATGTTCAGTTTGGGGAAATAGTGGCTAAGGTCTTCGGTGTAAGCCGCAAAAAGCACAAGGGAGGCTAACCCAGCCGAACCAATGGCATAGCCTTTTGTAACGGCTTTTGTTGTGTTCCCTACAGCATCAAGTGCGTCGGTTACTTCACGCACTTCAGCTGGCAGTTCTGCCATCTCAGCAATACCACCTGCGTTGTCGGTCACGGGGCCGTAGGCATCAAGTGCTACCACCATACCGGCAAGGGCCAACATGCTTGTGGCTGCCACCGCGATACCGAATAACCCACCGTTCATGTAGGCGATAATAATACCACCGCAAATTACAAACGTTGGTAAAGCGCATGCCTCCATAGAAACGGCAAGCCCTTGGATGATGTTGGTGGCGTGCCCGGTT
This sequence comes from Alphaproteobacteria bacterium, assembly GCA_030433125.1. Lineage (GTDB taxonomy): Bacteria > Pseudomonadota > Alphaproteobacteria > UBA6184 > UBA6184 > JAUIKZ01. The sequence goes on along the minus strand of JAUIKZ010000048.1, from coordinate 1,383 downwards.
TCGGAGGCTTGGGCCACACTTCGCACGGGTCGATAATCAGTGGCTGTATAATATTCTGTTACCCACACCAACAAGCCCGTTACAACAAGCCCCACAAGTGAGCATATCACCAGGTTGTTTGTCGTATACAACTCGCCTCCAATGATGAAGCTGTAGTGTTTACCAAAATAGGCATAGGTTACAACCGTAATAAACAACGCAGAAAAGATAGAGGCCGCTAAGAAGCCTTTATAAAGAGCTGTCATCACTTTCTTTTGGTTGCCCAGGCGCACAAAGAAAGTGCCTAATACAGAGCCCAAAATGCATACCCCACAAATTAATAGGGGATAGAGCATCATGCGTTCTAAGTCGGGGCCCGTAAAGTAAATGCTGGCCAACAACATGGCTGCAACCGTAGTCACCGCATATGTTTCAAACAAGTCAGCGGCCATACCGGCACAGTCACCCACATTATCGCCCACGTTGTCGGCAATAACGGCTGGGTTGCGAGGGTCGTCTTCGGGGATACCTGCTTCAATTTTACCTACAAGGTCCGCACCAACATCGGCCCCTTTGGTGAAAATACCGCCACCCAAACGCGCAAAGATTGAAATGAGGGACGCCCCAAAGCTAAGGGCCACCAGGCCTTCAACTGTTTCACGGATGTTAAGGCCAACCTGCTTGAGCACGATGTAATACAAAGCCACGCCCAAAATACCCAGGCCCACTACAAGCAAGCCTGTCACGGCGCCTGAGCGGAAAGCAATGTTTAGTGCCAAAGATAAGCCAGACCGCGCGGCTTCGGCGGTGCGCACATTGGCTCTTACGGAAATGTTCATGCCGATAAAACCGGCTACACCCGAAAGGGCCGCACCCAGCACGAAGCCAATGGATACATGTTTCCCTAAGAAAAGTAATCCGGCTGCCAAAAGCACACCGACCACCGCAATAGCCTTGTATTGACGGTTTAAGTAAGCTGTCGCCCCTTCTTGAATAGCAGCTGCGATTTCTTGCATTTTGGCAGAGCCCGCTGATGCGTTGAGCACCATACGACCTGCAACCAAACCATAGGCAAGAGCCGCAACACCACACAAGATGATAATTAACTCAACCATAGTTGTTTGCATTTTTTGTTCCTATATTTCATCAAGCCCAAGAATGCCAAAATCTGCGAGGTACTGCAAGCTTTTTGAAAGCGCCCCTGAGGAGCCGCAAAGGAAGAGTGTTCTTGACAGCACAAAAAAATGTTACCCCCGCGAAGGCCCTGGTAAAGATAAGCCAGTGTGGCTATTCGCTTTTTTTGCTTTGTTACAAGATAGCCCAAAGCGGTGTAGCGTCAAGGTCGCCCTTTCCCTTCGATTTTGCTGACGCAAAATCTGCAGGGGCCCGGGGCTCGCTTGACTC
>JAUIKZ010000047.1 GCA_030433125.1 Alphaproteobacteria bacterium | reverse complement strand
GCCAATCGATGTCGAATAACACGTCGCGCCCCTCTTCCAAAGCTTGGTCTACGGGGGCTTTGGGGGTGCCATACCAATTATCATACACCTTGGCATGCTCAATGAATGCATTCTGTTTAATGTTCTCTTTAAAAGCGGGTTCGGTCATAAAATAATAATCGCGCTCATGACGTTCTTGCGGGCGCTTTTTGCGGGTGGTGGCTGACACCGATAATTGAATGTTACTGTCTTGCTTAATAAGTTTTTTGGTTATGGTTGTTTTACCCGCACCAGAGGGGGACGACAAGACTATCAAGAGCCCTCTTCTCTTAATGCCTTCGTTCATGGGTTTTTCCTTCTATTTCGAATGTGTTTTTTGTGATCATCAAATTTTTCTGAGAAGACATGCCCCCGGTTATCTGGCTTCGCCACAAAATAAAAATAATTTGTTTGGGCTGGCTTTAGGGCAGCCTTGATTGAGGCGTACCCCGGACAACAAATAGGCCCTGGCGGCAGCCCAGCATTTCGGTAGGTGTTGTAGGGGTGCTCAAACTTATAGTCCACTCGCAACAACTTGCGGCCAAGAACGCCAGTGCCTTTCGATAGTGCATAACTCACTGTGGGGTCGGCTTGCAAGCGCATTCGTTTTTTTAAACGGTTTACATACACACTGGCAATGGTGGCGCGTTCATCGTTCGTAACGGCTTCTTTTTCGATGATTGAGGCTAAAATCAGCGCCTCGCGCATAGTCTTATAAGGGAGGCCATGGGCGCGGTTTTGCCATAATTTGGTGAGGTCGGAGTACATTTTTTGGCGCATCCTCAGCACAATGCCGTCACGTGTGTCTTTGTGTTTAAAGTCATAGGTGGCGGGGAAGAGGTCCCCCTCTTCAATGTTGACTGTCACCTCTCCCCTAAGGTGTTTATTCTCCATCAAGCGTTGCTTAATTTGGTGAACTGTTAACCCTTCGGGAAAAGTGATTTTACGACGGTAAGAGAGCCCCCGCGCAATTTTTTCCACCAGCATTTGGGGCGAGTCTGTTGGCCTGATGGCATATTCGCCTCTTTTAAGCTTATTGGTATAGCCATACAAAACACCCATTAGATAAAAAGCATACACATCTGATATGATTTTTTTCTTCTTCAGAAATGCCCCTAGTGCTTGGTAAGAGGTGTTCGGGCCAATAATGAACGTCTGCTGAGAGGTTATTTTCACAGGGTCGTGAAATTCTTTGTAAGCGTAGATCCCATATAGTAAGCTAAAAATAAAAACGCCTGTGAGGAGCAAAAAAGTATAAAGGCGTTTTAGCATGGGTTACTCCACGTGGGTTAGACTCGCTTTAAAATAAGGCTTGCGTTGGTGCCACCAAACCCGAAGGAGTTTGAAAGAGCGTATTCGATAGATTTTTCTTTGGCCGTATGCGGCACCAAATCTAGGCCCTGGCATTCTTCATCAGGATTATCAAGATTGAGTGTAGGTGGTAACACGCCTGTTTTTAAAGCCATTGCGGTAAAAATAGCTTCCACCCCACCAGCGGCCCCTAAGAGGTGCCCCACTGAGGATTTTGTTGATGAAATAGATGCCTCTTTTGCACCTTGCTCACCCAAAAAAGATTTAATGGCCCTAAGCTCTATTTGGTCACCCACCGGTGTGGAGGTGCCATGGGCGTTGATGTAGCCAATTTGCTCAGGGTTGATTTTAGCATCCCTTGCCGCGTCTTCCATAGAACGGCGCGCGCCATTACCATCTTCTGGTGGCGATGTAATATGATGCGCGTCACCGGACATGCCATACCCCACCACTTCCGCATAAATGGAGGCCCCACGGTTCTTTGCGTGTTCGTATTCTTCTAACACAACCACACCAGCGCCTTCACCCATCACAAAACCATCGCGGTCTTTGTCCCATGGCCGACTCGCTTTTTCGGGGGCGTCGTTAAATTTGGTAGCTAAAGCGCGAAGGGCGCAAAACCCACCAATGCCCGTACGGCATATGGCTGCTTCGGCGCCACCGGCAACCATCACATCTGCATCATTTCGTTGAATTAAACGGAAGGCGTCACCAATGGCATGAGAACCGGATGAGCAAGCCGTTACCACCGCGTGGTTCGGGCCTTTATAGCCATATTTAATCGAAACTTGGCCAGAAATGAGGTTTATAAGCGTGGATGGTATGAAGTAAGGTGAAATGCGACGCGGGCCTTTTTCATAAAGATCAATAGCTGTTTCTTCAATTGACTGAAGACCACCTATACCAGAGCCCACCATAACGCCAGTGCGTTCATATTGATGATCACTGGAAGGCGCCCAGCCACTGTCTTCAATAGCCAGTTGTGAAGCTGCCACTCCATATACCATGAACGTATCCATCATGCGTTGGTCGCGCTTGCTTACGAAGTCTTCGGCATGAAATGCGCCATCTTCCTCACCTTGTAAAAGCTGCCCCGCAATTTTACATGGATACTTTTCAGTATCAAAATAAGTTATGTTTTTAATGCCCGATTGTCCATTAATCAATTTATCCCACACGGCATCATTCTTGATACCAAATGGTGAAACAATACCAATTCCTGTAATGACAACCCGACGCATAGTGTTATTAGCTTTGATGTTCTTCTACAAAGTCAACGATATCTTGAATAGTAACGATTTTTTGAATCGCTTCGTCAGGTATTTCTTCAATATTAAATTCCGTTTCAAGACCAATAACGATGTCCATTGTAGTTAGACTATCTGCGCCTAGGTCATCTGCTATTTTACTCTCTGGTTTAATTTTATCCGCGTCAATTTCAAGATAAGAATTAACTATTTCTTTTACACGATTAAAAACGTCTGACATGGTCTTTTTTTCCTAGTCTTAGTTAACAATTATTGCAGAATTATTAATGTGCTGCAAACATCAGATGGATAGCATACTTTATTCCTGGTTTCAAACGAATTGTTTCCTTAAGCTCCCTTATTTGCCACCACCGCTTATCCGGGGGAGGTGAGGCCCTGAGGAGAAGGCCCCTTTTTATTGAAGAGATACAATTAACAAGCGCCAGTTGCCGCCGAGGTCTTTATGGGTAGTTAGGCGATATTTGTTTGCGGCAGCGAAAATATCTCTAATGGCTTCATGTTGTAAGGCATTGAGCTCAATAAAGGCCTTCCCCTGTGGCTTGAGGTGATGATGCAGTTTTTCTGCTAGCAAGCTATATACAGCTAAGCCATCGTTTGCGGCGAACAAAGCATGCTCAGGTTCGTGCGCTAATGTTTCCGGCGCCATATGCTCTTTTTCGGACAGCCCTATATAAGGTGGGTTGCAAAAAATAACATCGTAATTGATCCTGACGCGCTGAAACCAATCGCTTTGAATAAATTGCGTCTTATTATTCAACTCTAAATTTTTAGCGTTCTGCTCAGCTATGGTCAAGGCGCCAAGTGAAATATCAACACCTAGCCCACGCGCGTTGGGTCTTTCGTTTAAAAACGATAACAAAAGGCACCCCGTGCCGGTGCCTAGATCTAACACACGAAGCTTGTCATATGGACGTGGAAATGCGTGGAGGGCTTTTTCTATCAGAATCTCACTGTCGGCCCTGGGGATGAGTGTATGTTCGTTGACGTTAAAACGATGCTTCCAAAAGTGGCGGTGGCCTACTATGTAGGCTAGGGGCTTTCCGGCTAACCTACGGGCTAAGTGATCTAACACCCCTTGGGAGTTAGCGCTGCCCACACGAGTAGTGTCATCAAAGAACACGATAGCTGTTTCACCCAAGGTGTGCTCTAGCAGCATACGCGCTTCTAAGCGGGCATTCTCCACATGGGGAGCTGTTTTTAATGCCTGCCACACATGTTGAAAAAGCGCGGCAGCTGTGTAACTATAGCTCACCTAACTTCGCCGCCTGGTCATGATAAATAAGAGCATCAATCACTTCTTCTAAGCCAATACCGTCCAGAATGCGATCGAGCTTATAAAGAGTGAGATTAATGCGGTGATCCGTGACACGCCCTTGGGGGAAGTTGTAGGTGCGAATACGTTCGGAGCGATCGCCACTGCCCACTTGGCTTTTGCGTTCGGCCGCCAGCTCGGCGTGCTGCTTGGCCCGCTGCGCCTCATAAATACGGGCCTTTAATATCTTCATGGCTTTGGCTCTGTTTTTATGCTGCGAGCGCTCATCTTGTTGCGCCACCACTACACCGGTGGGCACGTGGGTAATGCGAACGGCGCTGTCTGTGGTGTTTACGTGCTGCCCACCTGCGCCGGACGCACGGTAGGTATCAATAATGAGGTCTTTCTCTTCAATCTCAATATCAATGTCTTCGGCTTCAGGGAGCACGGCGACAGTGGCCGCGGAGGTGTGAATACGCCCGCTGGCTTCCGTTTCGGGCACGCGTTGCACACGGTGCACGCCCGACTCAAACTTCAGTTTACCAAAAGCTTGTTTTCCGCCGATAGACACACAGGCTTCCTTAATGCCACCTAGCTCGGCCTCGTGCAAGTTCATGTTTTCAAACTTCCAGCTTTTTTCTTCGGCGTAGCGTTGATACATGCGATATAAATCCGCCGCAAACAAACAGGCCTCCGCCCCGCCTGTCCCCGCGCGGATTTCCAAAATGACGTCGTTTTCATCCGCTTCGTCTTTTGGAAGAAGGGAGAGTTTAATGCGACGTTCAAGCTCAGGCAGTTTTTCTTTGGCGCCGTAATATTCTTCTTCGGCTAATTCTTTCATGTCCTTATCATCGGATGTATCCAAAATCTCGCGCGCCTCTTTCATGTTTTCTTGAAGAGTGTAGCGCTCATTAATGAGGGCGCATACATCTTCCAGGCTCGCGAACTCTTTCGTCATTTTGGCATATTCTTTGGCGTCATCCACCACGCCTTGGCTTAGTTGGTTCGCCAGCTCTTTGTGGCGTGCAAGGATCTTATTTAACTTCTCATCAAAGGTCATGTTTGGCTCTAATTACATTTATTACGTTATCAATACGTGTGGTTTCTTGGTCACCCGATTTCAAATCTTTCACCACTACGTTGTTTTTTGTTACTTCGGTTTCGCCCATAATGAGGGCCGTGTCCGCGCTGATTTTGTCCGCATACTTTAGGGCCTTACCCAAGTTTTCTTTATAACACATGTGCAGGCTGAAGGCGTTGCTAGCGGCCAGCTTTTGTTTGAGACGCAACAGCTCCTCAAAACCATGGCCATCCGCAGATACCAAGCATATTTTGTGTGGCTGGGGGAGGGCGATGGCTTCTAATAAAAGCATAAACCGCTCAATACCAAAGGCCCACCCCACCGCCGAAATATCTGGGCCACCCAATTGTTCTACCAACCCATTATAGCGCCCACCGGCTAAAATGGTGCCTTGGGCGCCAAGCTCGTTTGAAACAAATTCGAACACGGTGTGGTTGTAGTAATCCAACCCTCTCACGATTTGTGTGGTTTCATCAAAGGGGATATTAAGCTTTTTAAGCAGCGATTTCACCTGCTCGTAATGGGCGCGTGAATCCTCGTTTAAATAATCATTCAGCCTAGGGGCCTGTTCAATGATGGGCTTGTCTTCAGGCTCTTTGGAGTCTAACACACGTAGCGGGTTTTTTTCTAAGCGCGTTTGGCTTAGAGCCGATAGCTTCGTTTTGTTATCTTGAAGATATTGAATCAACACCTCAATATAGGCCGTGCGGGAGTTTATGTCACCCAATGTGCTTAGGCAAAGAGTTACTTTGTTTTGGAGCCCAAAGGCTTTTAATGTGTCATAGGCCAAGAGAATCGTTTCAGCATCTGCCAAAGGGGTGGTAGGCCCAAAATACTCCACACCAAATTGGTGAAATTGACGTTGCCGGCCTTTTTGCGGGCGCTCATAGCGAAACATGGGGCCATGATAAAACACCTGCCAAGGCATTTGTTGCATGAGGTTGTTTGAAATCAATGCACGTACAATTGGCGCGGTGCCTTCTGGGCGCAAGGTGAGGCTTTCCCCATTGCGGTCAGCAAACGTGTACATCTCTTTGGTGACAACATCCGTCTCTTCGCCGAGGGAGCGATTAAACACCTCCGAGAACTCAAATATGGGCGTGCGCGCTTCCGCAAACCCATGTTGTGTGGCCACATCAGCGGCTTTGTTTGTAATATAGGAAAAAAGCGTGGCATCGCGTCCTACCAGGTCGTAGGTGCCGCGTGGCGCGTTTAATTTCTTTTTCATGTATACCTTTAAAAACTAGATTAATGGTTACTTGTTTTTATTAATCAGTTCAAGGATATTTTCGCGGGTGAGCTTGAAGTTTGTTAGGGGGGCTTTCTCTTTCCCTAGAGGGGCTGAATCTTGCCCATCGCAACTGAGTGCAACACCACCAGCATTTTCGATGGTGACTTTGCAGGCCTCTTTTTCCAAGTCAATCGCATCCCCTTTTTTAAGAAGGCTGTTGTGGAATATTTTATCATTGTCATCTTTTAAAATAACCCATGTGTCTTCTAACGCTTTAAGGGAAAATGTTTTAGCGGGTGTGCCGGATTTCGCTTGGGCTTTTTCTGGGGAAGTTTTTTCAGCGGATGCTTCCTCTTTGTTTGAATCGGTTTCAGGCCTCTCGGCAAGCTTAGCATTTTCTGGCGCCGCGGTTGGCGTTTCAACGGGCGGTGCCTTAACTACTGCTTCTTCTGTTGCAGGGCGCATTTTGAAATATATAAAAGCCCCTAGCAATAAAAGTAAAGTAGTGCTACCGGAGATCAGCATTACCTTCATTTTGGGGATGCCGCTGGCGGGAACACTGGTGCCCTCTTCATCTTCAAGGGTGTGGTAATGAACGCGGGTTTTAATGAGTGATGTGACGTCTACTCCTAGTACTTTGGAATACGCTTTAATAAACGAGCGCACATATGTCATGGCTAATTCTTGAGGGGGATCGCCTTTTTCGATGCTTTTTAAAATGTCAGACCGTATGCATGTAAGGTCAGATATCTGCTGCAGCGATTGCCTACTAAAGACTCTTTCCGAGAAAAGTAAATGACCAATAAATTTTAGCTGTAACTTGTTCATTATTATTTTTAGTTAAAATATGTATACACCAATGTACTTATAAGTACCACACCAAAAGTATGCCCTACATAAATTAAAAATAAGTTAAAAGGGCGTTGTTCCCAACAGAAATTTGTGGCCGTTACCCCAACAGCTAACCCAAGACCAGCAACGCCAGTAAACGTCAAGGCCGCGGGGAGAGATATAATATCGAGCCACTTTACCAAAAACCCAATCGACAAAACCGTAAGCAAATTAAGCATCATACCAAGCGCCATAACTTTGGCGGTGTTTTCAGTGCTTTCGGGTTTTACGCCTGTGTAGTGCATCCATTGTTTTCCAAAACCAATGTTGGCAGAGTACCACATAAAACCAAAGAGGGCCGTTAATATAAAGGCTATAAATGTTTGTGCAAGCATGAAAAGCTCATTTGTTAATTAATATTAAACCATTTGCCTAAGAGGAGTCAAGTAAAAGGATGAGCAGGGAGGGAACAGGGCAGGGGTTGTGAACCAAGCAACACCCGCTTCCTATCAAGAATCATTTACGGATTAAACTTTTGTTAATAGTTCAGCTTGTATGCTAGGTGTATTCCAAAATTGAGGAGCATTATGAAAGCATATTCTACCTTACTCACACTGGGTGTTTTGGGCAATTTTGCGGCAGCGGCAGAAGGCATAACCCCGCCATCCCCCATAAAAGCCGCGCAATCGGGAGATAAGGTTCTCATTCCTTCATTAAAACTTACTCCCCCAATAAGCCCTATTAAGCCTAAGCATGCTGCAAAACCCCAACCTATAAAAAGCAGAACGCGCTCATGCAGTGATTTATCGCCCACATATCCTGCTCTCAGCACGTCGCCTATTTTAAGTGCCTTAGCCATAGAGCATGCAAAAAGGCCCAAATCAAATTCGGCCGACTAAACAAAAACAGGCTAGCACATAAATTTATAGAGATTTGCGGGGTTTGCCTTAGAGCCCCTAGCCGAAAATTACAAAATGGAAGCATGAGAACGGGTGTAATTTTTGTGGCGTTGTTTTTTTAAAAAATGGGCCCGGACGTCATTTTATTTACGCCATTTTAAAACCCTAGCTATTACAATTCCATAATGATATTTAAAAGAAAAAAAAGGAATAAAAATGAGAAAAACGCTATTGTTTAGTTTATACCTCGCTAGTGCCACACATCTTTTGGCAGCCGGTATCGGGTTTGCGCCAGCAGCTTCTAAAATCACCAGAGCCTCAAAGATGGTTGCCGTTGCCGGGCGAGCGTGTACGGCTAACAGTATTCGTTCCTATGAAGAGATTATTCCTCCTGTGCCATCATCCATTGTTGAGAAAATACAAAAAAGGAATCATGCAGAAAATCTTTTCCCAAGAACTCCGCTTCAAAGACAAAAACGGACAAAACTATCCAGTCTGGAGAAGAGCAAAACTATCGGATATCGTTTTGATCAACCCAAAAAACATCGAACTTCCAGATAAATTTACCTACATTGCCAACGCACGCGCCAATGCGTTCGTTGGCGTCCAATTGCGGCAAATCCACATAATCCAACTGCGAAAGCTCATTCAGCTTTTCATCAGAAAGCGCGTCGCCCGCCACATCATCAATATAGGCAGACACATCATAATATTCGCCATTCGGCCCCAAAAGAGCAGGTTTTTCCTGGCCCGGTTGGCCAATGCGTAAAAGTTTCATTCTATTATTCCTTAGAT
>JAUIKZ010000046.1 GCA_030433125.1 Alphaproteobacteria bacterium | reverse complement strand
ATTGGCATCATGTTTGATGATGGCATGGCAGCCGTATACGCTATTGTTGGTGTAAAAGTGCTGAGCGTGTTTTTTTAAAACAAGTCGTTCTGGCGCCTTAATACAATGTAAAAGGCGCCGTCTCCCCCATCGCGACGGCTAGCCGGGTGTATACCACTTATATGGTGTGCTAGTGGTGATGCCTCAAGCCATCTTATAAACTGCCTTCTAATAACACCCCCTGATTGCAAAAGGTTTCCTTTACCTGTAACCAGCAATATATGACGCTGACCTCTGGCATAAGCCTGAACAAGTGATGAAATCAAATATTGGTGAGCTTGTTGCTGGGTCATGTCGTGTAAATCAACCGTATGCCAATTCGCTTTTTTGAGCAGCTTTCTCTCATGCTTTAACGGCGAACTAACCGCTAAACCCCCAGGGGTAAAAGCGGGGAAGACGTTGTGGTGCAGCATTTCATCACGTTGCACATGTTTTACGTGGCGCTGCAATGGCTTTTTTGGCAGTGCCAAGCGTTGCTTTTTAAGAGGCTTAACCTCCTTGACAAACCTGTCCCACAGCTTTTTATCATCATCATTCATGGTTATGTATTAACGGAAAATTAAAAATTAACTTCTATACTTTCCACATTAACACAGGCACCCTATGAAAAACTTAATAAAATTTGTTTTCCTTCTTAGTTTAATTTTTACCACACCTTATCATGCCATTCGACGAACGAGCGGTAACACCGACACACAATATATTACAAAAGCTGAGGCATTCCCTCATGTAGGGCTTATTGCGGGCATGGTGGGCGAAAAAGGCAGCATTGGAACATTTACATACCTGGGGCGTCAAGGCAATTTGGGGTTTGGTGTAACAGCCGCACACTGTTGCGCCTATAACAACAAGTTTATGAACCTTGCTGAAAGCAAAAAACAAATGTTTGTTACCTTTTCCCCTAGCATTCGGCTCAGCTACTCTACAAATCCCGTGGTAAGTGTCATCCCGCACCCCAGCTACCCTGAAGAAAATATAAGCACAAACCCTTGGCCTGATGCCGACATTGCTTTAGTTATGATCGACTTAACGAGCATGACAGAGGAAGAGCTAGAAACACTAGATCAACACGCAAACCCCTTACCCAGCCGGCAAAACCCCATTGGTAACTTATATGCAAACATCGTGGGATATGGGGTATCTGGTGATGCTCGGGATGAAGACAATACCTCCGGCACCAAGCGGGCTATGGATGCCACCTGTTTACGCGAGAATGAATACATTAAATACCCCATCGCAGCTAACCCTCAAACACATAAAGATTTCACTGAAATGATGGCGTCTGGCACACTTCCCGCTGACTATCCATTACTTACGGGGGATGCCACATCATTTGGCGATAGCGGCGGTCCCATTATTAATGTGCTAACAAATGAACTTGATGCCATTGTTTCAACGAGAGACAATATTAATTGCAACTACGAGCCCACTATTGTGCATAAACGTTGGTACAATTATTATCTAAACAACCCCACTAAGTTTAAAGACTTAATTACATGGGAAGGGAGCGGCAATGACAATAGGTTTGAAAACTTTGATAATTGGAGCGGTGATTTTCTTCCAGGGGCCTTTTATACCTTATATGGCTTTTTTAACCCTCAGGTAAAAATGGATAATGCGGGTGCAGTGTCCGTTTCAGAACGAAACTTTTTGCATACCCTGAGCTTATTGGGGCAAAACACACTCAGCTTTTCGGGTAATAATGAAGCACAAATATATAGCGAGTATTTAGACGCGAACAATGCCACCTTTGAAGAAGCTGTGGGAAATTGTAATTGTTGTTATAACTGCCACACAGAATGTACGAACAGCAACTGTAAAGCGCGCATGGCAGCAAACCTTTTTACAAGCAAGGGCGAGGTTAATATCAACTGTGGTGCAAAGTTTAAAAAACACCAGCACCTTGATGAGACTTGCACGACAAACTTTAATCGGCACTTGCGTTTTTTGGGTAATGGCGAGCTTGAGCTTGCCGGGGGCGTTGTGAACGCGCCGACTATTAGCTTTGAGGAAGATTTAAATCGATATGCCGACTATTATAGGAATCAGCTCTACCCTAACAACCCTGTGTATGGAATGACTAACATTGGGAAAATCATGGGGCATGGCACAGTAAACATAACCAAAGAAAACTCAAGCATGGAGCTCACCAAGGCTTATTTTCAGCCTAAGGGGGGCGAGTTAATACTAAACCACAACAGCATTTCGCTGGGCAACAGCTCGTACATTTCTGCAACATATGAAGACGACGCGCTTCCATGCTTAAAAGCCCCGGGAGCCCTTTCACTCGCAGGCACTCTTTTAGGCTTTGCTATAGGGCAAAATGTTAGTGATGAAGCCCTAAACTGGCACACCATTATTAGTGCTGGAAACCATCTGCGAACGGACTATTTAGACTTATACATAGCTGGAGATTACACTGGCGTTAGGAATAAGTTTAAAGTTGGTGACTACTATGTATATGTGGGGATTAATTCTAATGGGGTGCAAGCTAAGCTAGAGCCCATTGCTGGCGTTACCAGCGCCGAAGTGCAGTCTCTTGCGGATAAAGTTGTGCAAGGCCTACCCACGGAATATAACAGATGTCATGTAGAGGTCGACGAGGGTTTGTTGGGGAACTAAGGCTCAACCTCCAGCCCTTCAGCGGCCCAACCCTTAGTTGGGCCCCTGTTATTTTTGAAACAGCAGTACTGTTAGCAAGTAGTTAGCTACAAGAATAAGCATGGAGGAGCGCACCACTGCTTGGGTGGTTGATATACCCACGCCTTCTGCACCGCCCTTGGAGTTATATCCATTATAACACCCCTCAAACCCGATAATGGCCCCAAACACCACGGCTTTTATAAGCCCCGAGAAAACGTCATCAAAAAACAAAAACTTGAAAGTTTGGTCTAAATATAAGCCGGCGTTAAACCCTAGGTAATGCACCGAAATAAGATAGCCCCCGTACACACCAATGGTATCGGCCACCAATGTCAGAATAGGTAAAGAAATGACGCATGCTAACAAACGGGGCGCCATAAGATAGCGGTAGGGTGACGTTTGAAGCACTGTCATGGCATCCATCTGATCTGAAACCCGCATGGTGGCTAATTCAGCGGTCATGGATGCGCCTACACGGCCCGAAACCATTAAGCCCGTTAACACCGGCCCAAGCTCGCGTGTGATGGACAAAACCACCACTGTGGCGATGGCGCTTGTGGCGGAAAAACGGCTAAACCCTGTGTAACTTTGAAGCGCCAACACCATGCCGGTGAAGATGGAGGTTAAAGCCACAATCGGTAGCGAGTAAAACCCCACCTTTAACAGTTGATACAAAAGCTGCTTCGGGTAAAAGGGCAAGCTAACGCAACTCACTAACACTTTTTGAATAAAGATGGCTACTTGGCCTACAGCCCTTATTGCGCCGATAGTTTTACGTCCGGTGTATTGAAACATAAGCATTTTTCTTTTTATTGAATAGTAGCGGTTTTTGAAGTAATCACCAAGTATATTTTTACAGCCACTACCGCTGAAAAAGGATGGGGAAACGGGATTGAAAAGCGCATATGGGAGGATAGGCTCGGTTTTGGAGCTTTTAACGGGGGCGTAGAAAACTAAGGACGATTCTTATGTGGGCATGTGAGGGGCTTTCAGCGCCCCAACTTCATAGGCAGTGAGTGAAGGATAGCCTTGTACAAGCTCTCAAAATCAATTACCTGAGCTTCATTAAATAATGTATACAGGCTTCAGAGAAAGATTCCGAAAAATATTTTTTATCCCCCTGGGAGAAGCGCACTATAAAACGTTTTCATTTTAAAGCGGGAATTGCTGTAAAGGGGAAATGAATGCTCATGTGAATAATTCAATGGCAGGGGCGCAAAAAGCACACATTCCATCTCTTTATACTAGCTGAGCAGCTGCCCCCCACAGTTTTTAGTAGTTATACACAGCGCCTGTGAACAAGCTTGTGCAAAACCCGTTAACAGTTTGTTAAGAAGTAGAGCGCGTGCCGCCATTCTTCTGATTGCTGCGAAATTAGGCATAGAGATATTACGTGATTCTCTTGTTAAAATGCTGCCCGCGTGTGAGCGTGATGGCAATTGATAGTTGTTTTTTAGTGTGGGAATCATGCGACATATATAAATATATGTATTTCAATGTGAAAATATATATTGCGTATGGGCCCCTGTTACTTTAGAAACAGGCAAAACCAAGGTGCGCTTATGAAAAAAATACTAGGGGTCATGTACGTCTTTTTTTTGTGGTCCAATCTTATGTCTGCAGAGCAATACCCAGTTGTCGGCGAAGATATGTTTCGACCGCGCTACATCTATACACATCCAAATGCGCTATGTGAATTGGGCGATGGGGAGTTGGATGATGAAGTTGAGCAGGAAATAGCAGCGCTTTTGAGGGCTTCATATGAAGGTGATGTCGAGACAATTGATGATAAATTGCAATGTGGAGATAACATCGACTATGCCTCAGAATATGGAAATGCCGTCACGCTGGCTTCGATGAATAATCAAGTGGAGGCCTTAAAGCACATTTTTGGTGTTCTTCAAGGAGAAGTGGCCTACTATAATCTAAGGGGCTGGCACCCCATTCACTACTTAGCGCGCAACGGGTGCAAAGATGGCCTGGATGTTTTAGTGCTTTATGACATAAATTATATAGACTTAAAAACGTCTCAAGGTGAAACGCCAGAAGTGGTTGCGGCTAAAGCTGGCCACAATAAGTTGCACGATTACATCATAAAGCTGAAAGAACAATAATAGATCCTCTTTTTACTGGTAATGTACACGAGGCAACTTTGCGGCTTTGAAGATCTTGGCGGCTTGGGTATATAGCTCAGTGGCTTTGTTCGTATCCCCAATCTCTTTATAAACCTCGCTTAAAGCGGCTAAGGCTTTTCCAGTAAAAATGTGTGTCTGCCCAAACTCTTTCTTGCAGGTTTTAATAAGCATTTGAATAAAGTCGATAGCTTTTTGTTGGTGTCCTTGTTTTGCATACGTTATACCCAAAGTGCGCGCCACACACATCACTCCTACATTGGTGAGAGGATGCTGCACTCGCATTTTGTTGTAGCTTTCTTCTAAAATGCGCTGTGCTTCAGCATATCTTTTTTCCACTAAGCGCAGTCTTGCAAGTGGCTCTAAAGCCCAAATCGGGGATTCTACGTCTCCATCAATTTGAAATTTAAGTACAGCGCTTTCTTCCAGAAGGCTTTTAGCTTTTTCATAATTCCCTTTTTCTAAATAGGCTTGTCCCAAATACAGTAAGCCAATTCCATAATTTGCTTTTGCATTATATAGCCTGTTCAAATCTACAGCCTCATGCAACACAACTAATGCCTTATCATATTCTCCGATAGCTAAATAACTCATGCCAAGTCTTATTTTTATCCAAGTTAATGCATGGTGCTTCCCTTGGTTGAGTTCGTCATGGATGCTAATACTCTCTTTATAGAGTTCTACGGCTTTTAGATCATCGCCTTTGGTTTGAAAGAGTTTTCCGTAAACTCCAATTGTCCATGCGTAGTTTAGTGTTTTCTCTTTTCCGCCTAAAAGTTCAATAGCTTCCAAAAAATAGCGTTCAGCCGTTTCGGTATCGGGAATATCATTATAGAACGAGGCAACGCCTACACATGTCTGAGATAGTGAAGGGCTAGGTAATCCACTTTTACGCCCTAACTCGAGGCTTTCTAGAAATACTTTTCCAACTGTTGCTTTATCAATTTCTAGGGTTTTGAGCTGGTTCCCATACCATGCTAAGGCAAGTGAAAGCTCTTGCATGTTATTGATTTCACGAGACAGCTGAATGCTTTTTTTGAAATAGGTTTCACACTTATCATTTAAGCCAATGATTTGGGCTAGCCGACCAGCAACGCGAAAGCCCCTTGCGACCACCGTCTTATTATGAACTGAGTCTAACGGGCATTCGTTGATAGCGCTTTCGATAAATTGTAGGTTTACATTGCTGTTCCCAACAGAGGCAGTAGAAAACATGATTGTTCCCCTTATGATTTTGATCGGTGCTCTTATTTTTAGAGGTAAAATTTCATTTCCTCCTATGGCTTCCAAATGAGGTTCAAGAATTTTCTGCGTGTCTACGTCTCTTAGTTTTTGTATGGTATCAACATGTCTGGCTACTTCTACTAATGTTTCCGTTAAAATTTGAGTGGGGTTTGTGGGCGAAATGCCGAACCGCTCTACTAAGTAAAAAAGGCATAATTCTTGTGTGCTTCGGTGAAACGAAAAGGATACAGGCGCCCCATTTTTGTATGAAACCGTGATAAGGCTTTCCTTTTCCAGTCTTTCTATAAACTGGCTTATATCTTTTGGATTTGGTAAGAGTTGTGCAATAATTTTGACAGGAATTTTTTGTGAATCCATTAGGCAGGATGCCAATAGGGGTTTAGCGTATTCGGGGTTTGTTTCCAAAATTTTTTTGCCCGAAAATGATATAAGGCTAAAGCGCGTTTTGTGATAAGTGGCGATTTCTTTTAGCATCTCATTTTGAGATGACTGCAGTTTGGTTCCGCGGTAGCGCAGTTCTCTTAAGTAATCTCCAAAGGCTAAACCGTGAACCCGCATGTAAGTAGCGGCTAATGTTATATCTAAGGGGAAGTGGGGCACATGTTGTAAAAAGGCTTTGGCTTCTTCTTTAATATTACTGTCCAGTTGTGTGGGTTTTTTGTTATAGAGAATTTTACTTAAAAGCTGCAACGCTTTTTCTTCGCTCAGTGGCTCTAAAACAATAACATTTTCACGTTGCACAAGGGGACTATTTTTTAGGTTCTCATTTCGTGTTGTAATCAAAACAATACCGTTGCCCCAAAGGTCTGGGTTTTGAGGTAGAACCCCCTCTAAGTCGGAGGGTTTCTCGAGGTTGTCTATAATGAGCAACCACTTACGGGAGCTTAAGTTCGTGCGTATATAGGCTAGCCTAAGTTCCGCCCTTTTTTCGGGATTCTTTATTTGCTCGATAAAGTTAATTTCTGATTTTTGGTCGGATGTATGTGCGAGGGCATAAGCCAAAGATTGTAAAGAGCTGTTGAGAGTTGTTTTAGTATCAGCGTTAATTTCCCAGATAACAGCATCACTATGTTTCTTCTGCCATGTCCGCCCCCACAGTCTCGCCAATGTTGTTTTTCCAACACCCGAAATACCTACAATGCCTAACGTGGGTATTTCAGTGTCACTGTTTGCTTTTGCTAGAAGGTCATCAAGTTGGCTCATCTGATCCGTTCGCCTTAAAAGCGTGTCGCTAGAAGGGAGTTGTAACTCACATTGAACGCGGCGATAATTAGGCGCTTGCCACAGGTAACCTAGCCCAATAATACCCAATACGATCGAGCTAAGTAAGGAAGCTATTTTAAGCCCACGCGAGCCTTTCATATTCATCCCACGTTCATTTAAGTTCTCTTTGTTTTCCACTTGCGAGAGGGGGCGTGTCACCACACCTTGCGTTAGGCCAATCACTTCTTCCATTTTTTGGCGCAAAAGCTCTTTTGCTTCAGGAGTATGAATTGTGTGTTGGAGTAGTTTCTCAAGAGCGTCGTAGGAGAAGGCCCCGAGGGGCGCTATGTTTGTAATAAGCTGCGCCTCATCTTTAAAACCTTCAGCCTTTTCACCTGCGCTTGTGTTTACAATCACAAGTACGTTCTTACAGTTTTGCACGTGCTTCTTTATGGCAGCCATATGAGGTGTTTCTGGGGTTACAAGCACAACGTATAAATGGCTGTTGTCTCCAGGGGAGATTTCAACAAACTCAGTGAGCTCTATAAAGCTAATAGGCCAACCAGCACGTTTTAGCTTATCGCCTAAAAATTTTGCAGGCTTCATAACGCGGTTGGACGTTACAAAGCACATCTCCCGGGGATCATCTTCTGCTTTGTTCAATTGCTGCAAAACCTCTAAAAACAATTGTTGGGGGAGTAATGCTTGGAAGTGTTTGTGTATTTGCTCAACCTCTGGTTGTGCTTCAATAAAGTCGCGTAAGGTTTCCCAGCTTCCACCCCCCACTTTATTAAAGATGTTTTTAAGATGTGTTTCAATGGTGCGGCTTTCAATGCCAAGAAAACGCGCGATATCCTTATGACGAATTCTATTGTTCATCATGCATGCAATGACATCAACCTCACGTGCAGTGAAGTGTATTTGGCCTACCTTCGTGTTTGGCAGTGCGACAGGAAAATATGGCGCATGTGTCATTTACGTCTCCAATTATGCAAAAAGAATACAAAATATTTTACTGAAATGGTAGGGAAATCTTCACTTTTCTGTAGGTTCACATGGAATGAAACTAAGCGGCCCCCTCTAAATAGGTATGATTAATATAGGCCATAGGAGTCAAACCTTTCAAGCTATGATGAGGCCTAAAGGTGTTATAAATGTCGAGGGCTTTGGCTGGTTTATGCCTCATAGCCCCCAGGGAATCGGCGAGCAAGGAAGGAAGCCCATAAAACTCGTCCCGGAAGGTACGGTTACTGCGCTCCACGCCACCATTTAGCAGCGGGCTCCTCGGCGGCAGGGCATACAACGGGATGCCCCGTTCAGCGCAGGCCTCTTCAAAGTCGGCCATAAACGTACCCCCCCCGTCACCGAAGTCCCTGGCCCTTTCGCTTGCTGCGCTAAGAGCTGTAGCAGGTTGTCTTCTATCGC
>JAUIKZ010000045.1 GCA_030433125.1 Alphaproteobacteria bacterium | reverse complement strand
TGTGGATAGTGACGCGCGAAAATTTAAGTAACAACGGTTACAGGAGTTTTATTATCGGAAGGTCTGATTATGCGCATTAATCTAGTTTTATTTGAGCCGGAAATCCCTCAAAATACCGGCACCCTCCTCCGCACGGCCGCTTGCCTTGGGTTTGAGTTGCATATAATCGAACCCTGCGGGTTTACCTTTAACCACACGAAACTAAAGCGGGCGGGCATGGACTACATTGATAAAGTGACGTATGTACGCCATGCAAATTGGGAGACGTTTTTGAATTTTGCTTCCCAAACAAATGGACGCTTACTACTTATGGAAGCCGACACAGAAGCGACGCCGTATCAGCACTACCCTTTTAAAAAGGATGACTTTATTATCATGGGTAAAGAAAGCACCGGGGTATCTGATGAAGTTGCTCGCTCATGTGACGCAACCATCACAATACCCATGAGTAAAGGTGTGCGGTCTCTTAATATGGCCGTTTCAGCTTCCATAGTTATTTCACACGCCCTTAATGTGGTGCAGGGCGCTATTCCGCCCCGCTGATGGCAAGCTCAACTTCATCATCATCAACATAATCATGAGGGTCTACAAGCTTAAGCATTTCTTCACGGAAACCAAAACGCGTGGGGTTTGTAATACGATCTTTGTACAGTATGCCATCCAGGTGGTCTACTTCATGCTGTACCACTCGTGCATGAAACCCGCTCGCTCTGTCCTCTATAAACTCACCAAAAGGTGTTGTGTACGAATACTCAATTTCAGTGTGACGCTCAACCTCACCTAGCATGCCAGGTAGAGATAAACACCCCTCCCAACCGGGCTCGGTTTTGTCTGTGAGCACTTTAATTTTGGGGTTAATCATAACCGTTAACGGAATGGGCCGATCATCAGCCGTAAGGTTATATCTCTCTTTGTGGTAGGCATCATCGGGTACTCTAAACATCACCACCCGTTGTAAGATGCCAATTTGTGGCGCCGCTAAACCTGCAAACACCCCCAACTTTAGCAAAGTCACTGTCATGTCGGCAATAAGTTGATGCACTTGCGTTGATGTAGGGTCTGTCACCTCTACAGACCTTTTTACTAAAGAGGGGTTGCCCAATCGTAAAATATCTTTGGGGGCGCCGTATGTTTTTCTTAAAACAGCACGTATAGGATCACTTATTTCTGTAGCTTCTTGTAACATTTGCCTATCCTTATTATTGGTCTTATTATAACGCAATGCTTGCATAACTTTGTCTATACGGTTATTGTAGTCGTGAGTTTGAAGGGTGGTCAATGCGGGCGCAACACCAGTATGTGATGCTAGCGCCAAATGCGACAGTTTTAATAATTTAGTCATGTAACACCTCTAACACCTTGGTGCTTATAACATATCATGGCGTTATAATGCGAGCAAGATAAAATATTGACAAAAAGGTAAGGCTATTGACATGTTTTCCAAATTAGAGTTCAACATAGCGAAAAAATACACAAAATCGAAGCGCAAAGATGGCTTTGTATCCATGATGTCGGTGTTTTCCTTTTTGGGAATAATGCTAGGCGTTGCCACACTTATTATTGTCATGTCCGTCATGACAGGCCTGCGCGAAAAGATGATGGAACACATTTTCAGTTACCGTGGCCACGTAACACTTCTGAAGAAAAATAGCTTAGACGGTATTGACAATTATGCTGATACCGTTAACAAATTGAGGCAGGTGCCCACGGTTGAATCTGCTTACCCTGTTTTGGAAGTGCCCTCTTTGGTAATGCAGGGCTCTGTTGTGCAACCGGCCATGATTCACTCAATGACCATGAAAGATCTAAGCGAGCGCCCCATCTTTGCAAGCAGCATCCAAGCTGGTGACCTGCTTATAGATGAAGACAGCGACAAAGTGGGCATTGGTGTTTACATGGCTCAAAAAATGGGCCTGAGAGTAGGCAGCGACCTTAAAATTGTTAACCCGCAAGGCTCAGTAACGCCATTTGGTTTAATGCCCCGCATTGTCACTTATAAGGTCGGATTTATATTTAAGGCAGGCCACAAAGATATTGATGACCGTGTCGTGATTATGCCTTTGAAGTTAGCGCAAAAAGTGTTTAACTTTGATTATAAAGTTACTGATATTGAGGTCCACCTTAAAGACGCTGATATGGTTGAAGCTTTTGTGGAAGAGCTTAATACTGACGTTAGAGATGACCTTTATTACCGTGACTGGAAGAAATCCAATGAAGGGTTTGTGGGCGCCCTAACGGTGCAGCAGAACGTGATGTTCGTGATCCTCAGCCTGATTGTGCTTATTGCTGCCTTCAATATTATTTCTTCCCTAACAATGTTGGTGCAGCAAAAAACAAAAGACATCGCCGTGTTACGGACCATTGGTCTTAAACGAGGCAGCCTTGTGCGTATATTCTTCATTATAGGGAGCAAGCTTGGCATATGGGGCACAGCCTTTGGCGTAACCATAGGTCTCACCCTTAGTTATTACATCGATAACGTGAGGCATTTTTTAGAAAAATTAACCGGCGCACAACTGTATCATGAGGATGTGTTCTGGCTTACCACACTGCCTTCAAAGGTGGTTCCCAAAGATGTCATCAGCATTGTGTGTATGTCATTACTCCTATCCTTTTTAGCCACACTCTATCCTGCGTGGCGCGCCGCAAAACTAGACCCCGTGGAGGCCTTACGTTATGAATAATGTTGTAACCTTACAAAACTTTACTAAACAATATGGCGAGGGTGAAACAGCCCTTACTATTTTTAGTGACGCAGAAGTCGTTTTAAACAAAGGTGAATGTGTTGCTTTAGTAGCGCCGTCTGGAACCGGAAAATCCACCCTTCTCCATGCATTAGGCTTGTTAGATTCTCAGTTTGAAGGCGAATATGCCCTAGAGGGCCAATGGCTAAAAAGCACCTCAGATGCTGCCCGCACAAAATTGCGCCGTGAGTCAATCGGCTTTATATACCAATTCCATCACTTGCTGCCCGAGTTTACGGCGATGGAAAATATAGCTCTCCCTTTGTTACTACTAGGGCAGACCACCAGCAAAGCTAATCACCACGCCCTAAACCTGCTAGAGGCTTTCGGCTTAAGGGATCGCGCTCATCATCGTCCTGGGCAGTTATCAGGCGGGGAACAGCAGCGTGTGTCCATTTTGCGTGCCGTTGTTAAAAACCCAGCCTTGCTACTGGCGGATGAACCTACAGGTAACTTAGACGAAGCCACCAGTGATAAAGTATTTAAAGAGTTATTAACTCATATCCGCGAGCACCAAATGACCGCTTTTGTTGCCACCCATAACCTTGAGTTGGCCAAGAAAATGGACCGGGTGCTCACAATTCGTGATGGTAAAGTGCTGCCCTACGAGGTGTTTTAACTCCAATCCGAGCACATTTACCCAAACGTAGCTCTTTCACAACATTTAATTTCGTTAAATATATTAATTATTTGACACACATTAACTTAATATTAATCTTTATTTGACAAATTATAGATACACACAAGAGAAGAGGATAGATATGAAGAAGTTACTTGCAACCGTAGGGTTGGTTTCATTGGGCATGCTATTTGCCGTTACTACTGCTGATGCTGTTTCGGCGAAAGGAAAACAGCAAAAACATCAGAGGAAAAAAGGGAGAAAAGTGCCCTTCGAGCAAAAGTTGGCGAGAATGAACAATGCCAAACAATTGGAAAAATACAAAGCGCGACTCGAGAATAAGCTCAAAAGAAATCAGGAAAAAGCCAAGAAGTACAACCATAGACTTGGGTTAGTAAACGCCAAGCTTGAAGCCCTAAACGGCGCGCAAAGCGCTAATGCCGCCTTGAGCGGGGCGGAAGTTGCGCAAGTTGCAGTGCCCGTGCTTTACCATGAGGCTCACCAAGCGCCACAACACGCTGAAGAAGCTCACCAAGCACCACAACACGCTGAAGAGGCTCACCAAGCACCACAACACGCTGAAGAGGCTCACCAAGCGCCACAACACGCTGAAGAAGCTCACCAAGCACCACAACATGCTGAAGAAGCTCACCAAGCGCCACAACATGCTGAAGAAGCTCACCAAGCGCCACAACATGCTGAAGAAGCTCACCAAGCACCACAACACGCTGAAGAGGCTCACCAAGCGCCACAACACGCTGAAGAAGCTCACCAAGCGCCACAACATGCTGAAGAGGCTCACCAAGCGCCACAACACGCTGAAGAAGCTCACCAAGCGCCACAACACGCTGAAGAGGCTCACCAAGCGCCACAACATGCAGCAGCAGATGAAGCAGCCCCAGTTCAACCAGAAGCCCCTGTTGAACAGCCAGCAGCCCAAGCGCCTGCACATGCAGAGGCTCCTGCAGAAAACAATGAGCTTCTCGAAGAAAATTATGATAATCCGTTTGATGCATTACCAAACGTGGTTAATGAGTAAGAGCTTCGGCTGTCATATAATCAGCAAAGCCCCCAGTTCGCGGGGGCTTCGCTTTTAAATAATGAGCAACCCCGCTCTAACAGCCTTTTGTAAAGAGCCTTTAAACAACGTTTTGCAAAGCGAGGGCATTTAGGTCATATCGCAGATCAATAGGTATATTGAGCTCTTTCGAGTGTGAGGCAATCACGATGGTGCGCCTGCCATGCTCGTCTGTTAAGTAACGCTCAATAGAGGCTAACATGGTTGCATCGATGTGGTTTGAGGGTTCATCCAAAAGCAATATAGGGGGCGCACGCAAAATTTCGTAAATCCAACATAGTTTCTGGCGTTGCCCGCCCGAAAGGTTTGCACCATATTCACCAATATAATCTTTTGCGACAACCTCTACAAGTCCCATATCTCGCACTAAAGATCCAAATAAAGCGCTGTTGTTTTCATTTAAAATAGGCGCGAAATAGGTGCCAAGCTTATTGTGAAACAAGCTGTTCTGCTGATGCAAGAACCCCATATGAGAGTTATAGTGCCGCGCATCCTCACCGTTGATTGTCACACCTCCTTCAGTGGGAGATAAAATCCCCGCAACCAGCCTTAATAACGTACTTTTGCCACTCCCGTTAGCACCATAAATAACAGTGGTTCGATTCATCGGTATAGATATATCTATATCCTTTACCCCCACGCGCCCATCGGGGTAGACATAGCTTACGTTTTTTAATGCCAACCCACCGCTTGAGGGCAAAGGTTTAGCTTCATACTTTTCAGCTTTAGGAAGGCTTTCGATAATTTTTTCAGCCTTTTCCATATCAACTACCACCTCTAAAGAAAAGCGTAAGTTCGACACAATATAACGTGCCTTCATTAAAAGAGATAACAACGTTACTTTAGCCTGTTGCCACAATTTAGGGTCTTGCAGGTTGTATGTAAGGCTAAGTAATACGGAATAAAGAACAAACACCAACAGAGATAACACAATAATCTGAGAAATATTTTTCTCTTTCTGGGTGGTGTGCCACTTCGCCTCCTCCCCTTTATAAAGGTCCAGCATCCGATTTAACTCATATTGTTTGTGCTCTTCGGGGCGGTTCAAATCAGCGGTGAATAAGGACTCCAATGATTCCGTGGTGTTTTTATCACTCGCATGCCATGAGGTTGATCGCTTGCTTAAGTATTTAAGCATCCGCAGCAAGGCTACTGCAACCACAAGGATAACGCCCGAAAGCAAAATCAATGTGGATTGTAGAGGCGCATAAAAAGCAAAACTCGCCAGCAAACTAACAAAAGTCACCACCCGCGAAAGAAGCTGCAATATGCACTCTTTGTAAAAACGCCGCAAAGAAGGGCTAATGCGCTTTGTGGCCGAAACAAGTTTCCCCTTCTCGAGTTTTTGCCGCTCTTCAAAGGTCGTATGGTAAAGTGTTTGCAACACCGAAAAGTTGTACAGCGTGATCGTTCTATTGATGACGGGGAAAAACACCAAATCCATAATGAAATACCGCAAATAGTCGAAGGCCTTCCAAAGACAAAAAAGCGTTAACAACTCTATAAAGGCACTGTTTGCTATACCATTGGTCTTAAATTGCAGCTTTGTCAGCAAACTAGAATAATCGGCAATCAGTGGTGACATATACCCCGCCAGCACAAGTAAGCCAATCATAGCAATACTGCGCACAGTCAGCTCTGGCGTGCTAAACAGCACAGGTAACAAGCGTCCTGTTAAGTTTTTAAATTTTTTAAATAAACGACTTATGTTCATAGAGCTTCCCTAATAAAACACATTATATGCGCTCATAAAAAACTTTCAAGAAATGCCTGTTAACACTTTAAAGGCTACACAACAATAATGTTCTTACCCCTCCCTTCTAATGCCATTGCCGCGAAGGCTGACCGCATAAATTACTATTGAAAATAAAGCGGTTGTGCCTATTATAAACACAGCAAAGGATGATGAATGGATATTTATACAGATGGGGCATGTAGCGGCAACCCCGGCCCAGGCGGATGGGGCTACACAGCTATTGAAAATGACGCAATTGTAACGGAGGCTTCTGGGTCAGAGCCGGAGACAACCAATAACCGCATGGAGCTCACAGCCGTCATTAAAGCCCTAGAAGAGGTGGAAGGCGACGACATCACTATTTACACCGACAGCCAATATGTAAAAAATGGTATTGAGGTGTGGATTAAAAGTTGGATTAAACGTGGCTGGACGACGGCCAACAAAAAGCCCGTTAAAAACCGCGACCTTTGGGAAACGCTTCACACGCTAAGCGAAAAACGCAACGCTAAGTGGCAGTGGGTGCGCGGGCATGACGGCAACAAATATAACGAGCGGGCCGACACCTTGGCCACAAAGGCTGTATGTAAAGCGGTTTTGTTTTAATGGGGCGCTCTCTTTGTGCGGCGCAAGAATACCTTGGGGGCATTTACCAAGAGCCTTCTTTTTTAAAAGACATTCGGGAGAGGGCGGCTAAAACCGACGTGCCGATAAACGTTAGCCCCGACGAAGCTCGTTTTTTACAGTTTCTGATTGTGGCCCATGAGGTGAAAACCATTGTGGAAATTGGCACCCATTTCGGCTATAGCGCCCTCAGCATGGCCACGGCTTTGCCAGCCAATGGCCAGCTTTACACGTGCGAAAAAGACCCTAAACGCGCGGCGGTTGCGAGGGAGCATTTTGCGCAACATAAGGATGGCGCAAAAATACAACTCCTTGAGGGCGACGCCCTTGAGAGCCTAAGCAAACAGGCCTTGCCGTTTATTGATATGGTGTTTATAGACGCTAACAAAAGTGGCTATACAGACTATTATGAATGGGCCGTAACCCATGTGCGGCCAGGTGGCATTATAGTGTTAGACAACACATTTTTAATGGGAACCGTTTATGGCGAAACACTGCCCCCTCACATAAAGCCAAAACTTGTCTCAAAAATGCAGGCGCTCAACGAGCACATCGCCAATGACAGTCGTGTTTATGCGTGCACCCTGGCTACACAAGAAGGCTTAACGATCGCCATCAAAAATTAAGGCGTGTATTTTTTGGTGACAGGGCCACTTTAAAAATAGTATTGTTCTCTTACTATCAAAAAATTAAAACGCAAGGATGACACAAAATGAAATTTTCTCCCTCTTTGTTGAAGGGTAAATTTATACGTCGTTACAAACGCTTTTTTATGGAAGCAGAATTGGAGACTGGCGAAACGATTGTTGCCCACTGCCCCAACACCGGCGCCATGCGCGGGCTTTTAACCCCAGGGTGCGAGGTGTATGTAGAGCACATTCAGTCGGAGACACGAAAACTCCTTTACACCTGGCACATTAGCCAACATAACCAAACCCTGGTGGGCGTTAACACGCACAGCCCCAACCAAATTGTGGCCGAGGCCATTGATGCCAACCTGCTGCCAGACCTTACTGGCTATATGAGCATGCGCCGCGAGGTGAGGTATGGATATAATTCACGTATCGATATTTTGCTGGATTACGATCACACGCCCCCTGTGTATGTTGAAGTTAAAAACGTGCACCACATTGAGGTCGTCAATGGACAGCGCATTGCCATGTTTCCAGACAGCGTCACCACGCGAGGGGCCAAACATATGCAAGAGCTTATGGACGTGGTGGCGGCCGGTGGCAAGGCCATGGTAGTGTTTGTAATTCAACGTAATGATGTGGATGCCTTTAGCCCCGCACATCATATTGACCCCGCCTATGCCGAGGTGTGTCGCAAAGCTTATGAGGCGGGTGTGGAGATGCGTCCGTTCAGCTGTCTGGTGAATAAAGATGAAATTAAACTAGAAAAAGAGATCCCGTTTCTGCCATATATAAACTTAAAAGGGATTGAATAAATGCACCATGTTCCCATTCATGGCCCGGCCGATTTTGAGGGGATGCGAAAAGCCGGCAAGCTTGCCGCCCAGGTTTTGGATTATATTACTGACTTTGTAAAGCCCGGCGTCACCACAGAAGAGCTAGACACACTGTGCCATGACTATATTATTAAAGCGGGTGCTATTCCGGCTTGTTTGGGGTATCAGGGGTATACCAAAACGATTTGCACATCGGTGAACCACGTGGTGTGCCATGGCATTCCGGGCCCTAAAAAACTCAAGAAGGGTGACATTGTTAATATTGACGTGACCGTTATTGTGGACGGCTATCATGGCGACACCAGCCGCATGTATAAAGTGGGGTCGGTAGGTGTGCTTGCCTCTAAACTAATAGAGGCTACCTACGAATCGATGATGCGCGCCATTGAAATTGTAAAGCCGGGCGCCACATTGGGCGACATCGGCCACACCATTCAGAGCTATGTGGAGCCATTGGGCTATTCGGTGGTGCGTGATTTTTGCGGCCATGGTATTGGGAAAGTGTTTCATGACGCGCCGAACGTGCTGCACTATGGTAAGCCGGGGGAGGGCCTAGTGCTAGAGCCAGGCATGTT
>JAUIKZ010000044.1 GCA_030433125.1 Alphaproteobacteria bacterium | reverse complement strand
ATTAATGTCATCAATATCAAAAGCTTGCTCACTGTTGGGGGAGCAATAACGCAAAAAGTACCAGGATGACTCGAAGAACGTGTCGAGCGTATCCGTATCCCTTACTGCTTCGCCGCCGCAAGAAGGGCATGTAGTGTGTTTCCACGTGGGGTGCCTGTCTAGGGGGTTGCCGGCTTTATCAAAGGTAACATCTTGTGGTAGCATCACGGGTAGTTGATCTTCTGGCACAGGCACCACACCACAGGCCTCACAGTGCACCATGGGCACCGGGCACCCCCAATAACGTTGGCGCGACACACCCCAGTCGCGCAATTTAAACTGCGTGGTGCGCTTACCTGTGTGGGTCTCCTCAAGCTTTTGCATCATCACCTCTTTGGCTTCGGCGGTGTTGAGCCCATTTAAAAAGCCAGAGTTAATCATATGACCATCTTCTGTGTAGGCTTCTTGGCCGTCCCAGTCTTTGTCTCCTTTCACCACTTGCGTGATAGGGAGGTTATACTTTTGCGCAAACTCAAAGTCACGCTCGTCATGGGCGGGGCACGCAAAAATAGCGCCGGTGCCATATTCCATTAACACAAAGTTCGCCACAAACACGGGCACCTCGATCCCTTCTAACAAAGGATGCGTGGCCGTGAGGTTAAGCCTGTACCCCTTCTTTTCACCCGTTTCTAAATCAACAACAGAGGTGCCCTTTTGTTGGCACTCTTTAATGAAGGCCCGTAGGCCCTCATCCGTTTCCGCCAATTTCTCGGCAATAGGATGGTTGGGGGAAAGACCAATAAACGAGATCCCAAATAAGGTGTCGGGGCGGGTGGTGTAAATGGGCACCTCTTCCGCGTTACTCAGCTTAAAGCTTGTTTCAGCCCCGTGAGATTTTCCAATCCAGTTTTCTTGCATGAGGCGCACTTTTTCGGGCCACTTGTCGAGCTTCTTTACTTCTTGCAGTAAGTCATCCGCGTAACGGGTGATGTTCAAAAACCACTGGCTAATTTTGCGCTTCTCCACCGTGGCACCGGTGCGCCATCCCTTCCCATCAATAACTTGCTCGTTCGCCAGCACTGTGTTCTCGACCGGGTCCCAGTTCACCATGGATTCTTTGCGATACAACAAGCCTTTTTTGTAGAACTCAAGGAGCATTTTTTGCTCGTGGCGATAATAGTCTGGTGCATGGGTGGCGATCTCACGGCTCCAGTCATAGCTAAAGCCCACGGTCTTTAGCTGCTCCTTCATGTCTGCAATGTTCTGCTTTGTCCAATCGGCTGGGTGGGCCCCCCGTTCGATGGCCGCATTTTCAGCTGGTAGCCCAAATGAATCCCAGCCCATAGGATGCAACACGTTAAAACCCTTCGCCTTAAAATAGCGCGCCACCACATCTCCAATGGTGTAATTGCGCACGTGGCCCATGTGGATTTTACCGGAAGGGTAAGGGAGCATTTCTAAGACATAATATTTCGGCTTGCTTTCATCACGCGTTGAGGCGTAGGTGTTGTGCTCATCCCAATAACGTTGCCATTTTGGTTCTTGTTCTTTAAAGTTATAACGGTGGGCCATAAACGTTTATATCCTTATTTTTATATGTCTTTTTAGCTAAATTATGGCCCCTTTGCAATAGAGCATATGAGTGTGAGATTACACAAATAAACGCACAAGCGCTGCAAAAAAGTCAGAGGGGTAGGCTGTGCACAGAAAAAGAGGCGCGAGTGGGAGCGCCACAAGGAAAAGAACGAATGCATAATCTAAAAAGAATTGATTGATGGCTCGAAGTGAAAAGGTGCTATAAAACACAGGCTTTTCTTGGCGCCACATATACCAAAACAACCCTATGGAACAGGCAATGCTAGATAATGAGCCATAGGGGCCAACGCTGTAATTTTTGTATACAAAGCTCAAAAACTCTCTAAGGCTAGTCCACAGGTTTACGTTTTTATCTGACTGCGTAAACAAGTAAAGGAACGCTCTCATAACAACGTTTGCGTACCCGGCTATTATAATGGCGCAACTAACAACTAGCACCGCTGAAACGCATTTCTTTTTTAAACTGTATGCAATATGGCGCATAACAAAATACCTCGATCACCTGTTAATATTATTTCCAAAGCCGGGCACAAAAGTCAACTATATAATTAATATTTTACTTATTTTTATTAGAAGTTTTATATATATCTAGCTTATTAACCAAAAGCTATTTGTCAATATGTGTCAAGACTTGCACGATTAAGCGCTTGGCTCATGAAAAATCGTGGTTTTGCTGCACGTATAATTATTTTTGCTTTGACTTTGATGCCTCAAACAGGCTTTTATACACCCTAAGAACATATGATAAATGAGGCGACTTCTACTGCTGCGTGGCGCCCCTGGCTGTGGGAAGTCTACGTTTATAAGAGAACAAGGTTTAGAAAGCTTTAGTTTAAGCCCAGAAGCAATTCGCTTAATGTTGGGCGGCACCCTCTTAACGGAATCGGGACAGCTAACTATAAGCCACTTTCATGAGAAACAGGTTTGGGCTCAAATTCATGAAGTCCTTGACCGTAAAATGGGGTTTGGGGAGTTCATTGTGCTAGATTCCTGTTTTCAAAAAACCCATGATTTTCGCATGCCCCTACAGTTAGCTTATAAACATAGATATGAGGTTGCCTGCATCGATTTTACGGGCGTGCCCATTGAGGAATGTTTGAAGCGCAACCGCCAGCAGGAACAGGCAAAGCAAGTGTCTGACCATATAATCCACCGGGCTTATGAGCGCTTTGAGGTGAATGCTCCTCCCCCACGAGTAGAGGTGCTGCCGCACACCCTTTTTGAAACCCGGTGTATCAAGGATTATTTCAAAGTGCCAATTGTGGACCTCAACCACTACAAACGCATTCACCACATTGGGGATATTCAAGGGTGTTTTGAACCTATTGCCACATATTTTCAAGATGGCTTTAAAGATAATGAGTTTTATATTTTTGTGGGCGATTTCCTAGACCGCGGGATCGAAAATGACAAAGTGATCAATTGGGTTATGCAAGAGCTTGTGCCGCGCAAAAATGTGGTGATGATATGGGGGAACCATGAGTCTCACATCCACCGTTACGCCACCAAGCAAAAGCCCGTTAGCAAGGAGTTTGAACTTAACACATGGCCGCAAATTAAGGCAGGCGGTTTTACGCGTCAGCAGGCGCATATTTTGTGTAACCAGCTTGTAGACTGTTATATGTACACATACAATGACAAGAACGTACTGGTAACACATGCCGGGTTGTCGGCTGTGCCGCAGGAACCCGTGCTTGTGCCATCTGGCCAATATTGGAAAGGCTTTGGGCGCTATAATTACCCGGTGGATGATAGCTTCAGCCAGTATATGCGTGACACAAAGTGGTATCAGGTGCATGGTCACCGCAATGAAACAAACGCCCCTATCCAAGCGAACGATCGTAGTTTTAACCTAGAGGGCGGTGTGGAATATGGCGGCTACTTAAGGGTTTTGCAATTCGCCCAAGGTGAACAACCAAAAACCATTGAAATACCCAACACAACGTACCGGCAAAAAGAGCTTAAAACGCCTTCATCGCCTCGCCACGAAAAAGGGAAAGTGCGCCAGGCCACATTGGCAGAGCTAGAAAAAAGTGAGTTTGTGTCGGTGCAATCCTTCCACACCACACCCCACATAAAAGCCTACAACTTTACACGCAAAGCTTTTTTTAAAGGCGCGTGGAATCGTTATACATTAAAAGCACGGGGCCTGTTTGTGGATAATGACCGAAACATTGCAGCTCGCTCTTATGATAAATTCTTTCATTTGGAAGAGCGTCCCGAAACGCAGCTTCGTAATTTAGAAACTTCTTTAAACTTCCCCCTTAGCTTGTATGTTAAAGAAAATGGGTACTTGGGGTTAGTGGGGTATGACGCTCAACATGATGATCTTTTTATCGCCTCAAAATCTACACCCGATGGGCCACATGCCAAGTGGTTTCGCTGTCAGTTGTCAGCCGTGCTTAGCGAAGATGGATTCGCCAAATTAAAAGAAATAACGAAAGGCCAAAATGTAACCTTACTGTTCGAAGTGATGCTACCCCAGCAGGATCCTCATGTTATTGAATACACTCATGATCATATTGTTCTTATCGATGCCATTTACCGTGATGAGGAGTATAAACCGATGCCCTACCGTGAGCTGGAAAGGCTGGCTAGCCAACTTGGCCTTACCTGCAAAACACTGGCCATGCGTTTTAAAACACACCGCGACCTTAAAAACTGGCTCGAAGGCGTTGAAAAGCAAGGAACGGTGTATACATACAATGGCCAACATATTGAGGGGTTTGTGGCCGAAGACACCAGCGGCTATAAATTCAAAATTAAGTTGCCTTATTATAACTTCTGGAAGCAAATGCGAGGTCTTAAAGAGCGCGTGCTGCAGGTGCGTAAAGAAGGCGGGCCATTGCGGCGCACCCTCGACAGCCCTGAGGCTAAAACCTTTTACGAGTGGCTAAACCAACAGCCAGATGAAATGCTAGAAAAAAACATCGTAGAGTTGCGCCAACTTTATGTGAAATCGTAAAGCGCTTAATAGAAGAACATAAGAGAAACTCATTGAAGGGGGCTAGCGTTTAAACAAGTCCTCATGGCCCCGCATAAAATCAGCTGCCTCCATGGGTTTGCCCCCAGCGCGCTGAATGCGTGTAACACAAAAAACACCTTCGGTACACGGGAACTCAAAGGGAGAATCGGCGGAGGTTTCTGCCACCTCGGCAGCCAGCACTTTATATATAGCCCCTTTATGTTCAAACCAGGCGCCTGGCCAGGGGTTCATGGCTTGCACCTTACGCAGATTTTGCTGGGCGGTGTCTTGCCAGTTTAAGCGCCCATCCTCTTTGGTGAGTTTGTTGGCGTAGGTAGCCAAGGCGTCATCTTGCTTTTGGGGCGGGTAAGCTGCTGGGTTTTGCAGCACCTTCAACATCATGTCTGCCCCCAGTTGCGCCATGTCATCATGCAAAGCGGGGTACGTGGTATTAGGTGCGATGTGCAGTGCCTCTTTATAAAGCATATCACCCGTATCAAGCCCCTCATCCATTTCCATAATGGTAATGCCCGTTTCAGTGTCACCGGCTAGCATCGCATGGTGCAAAGGAGCCGCCCCCCGCCACCGCGGCAACAAGGAACCATGCACATTTAAACACTTGTGGGTTGGCAGCTCTATCACAAGCTTCGGCAACATCAGCCCATAGGCCGCCACCACAATATAATCGGGTGCCAGGTTTTGTAGCGCTTCCAATCCAGCTCCTTTGCGGAGCGTTTTGGGGGTGAAGACATCAATCCCGGCCGCCTCTGCCGCCTCATGCACCGGTGTTTTTAACACCTTATGCCCGCGCCCCTTCGGTTTGGGCGGCTGGGTAAAAACACCTACCACATTAAAATGCTGACCCAGCATGTTAAGTGTGGGCACCGCAAAAGTAGGCGAGCCCATGAAAACAATATTCATATTACATTGCCCTTGTGTTGGAATATTTTTGCGACTTCTTCAGTAAAATGCGTCGTTTAAGGTTGCTAAAATAATCAATGAACAATATACCATTTAAATGGTCTAGCTCATGCTGGGCACAGCGCGCCTCTAACCCCGAAAGTTCACGCTGTTGTTTTTCGCCGTGCTCATCAATATATTCAACCGTTATGTCAGTAGGGCGCTCCACGTCCACATAAACACCGGGAATGGACAAACACCCTTCTGTTCCCATCTCTGTTTGCTCGGTTGCTTTTAAAATGGTGGGATTAATCATTTTGAAAATGCGGCTTTTGTCTTCCGTGCAATCCATCACAAATAGGCGCTGCCCAATAGCAATTTGTGGGGCCGCCAGACCACAGCCCTGGCCCACATGCATAGTATGCACCATATCATTTAAAAGGGTTCTTACCTCATCCGTCACATGCTCCACCGCCTGAGCTGTTTGGGCTAGCAACGGGTGTGGGGCGGTTATAATCTCACGATACTGGGGGGTCATGCTAAATCCTTCTTATCTTGTGTTTGGGTTATTAATTCGGGCGCCACAACAGCGCGTACGTTTTTGTCTAGGGGCTCAATGGCCAAGGGCTCGGCTTGGTCATCCCCATTTAGCTGGTTAAATTTACGGGCAGAACTCAGCACGCGGCGCTCTAAGGTGCCCACGGTTTGGTTATAACTATCCACCACCGAGCTTATGTTTTTCCCCAACGTGCCAAATCGGGTGGTGAGGTCGGAGAGACGTTTATAAATTTCTTTTCCTAAGCCAGCGATGTGACGAATATTACGCGCCAACGCCTCTTGCTGCCAGCCAAAAGCAATGGAGCGCAATAACGCAATAAGGGTTGTGGGGGTAGCCAAAATCACCCGGGCATCCACGCCATATTCAATAAGGGTGGGGTCATACTCTAGCGCCGCACTAAAATAAGGGTCGCCCGGTAAAAACAACACAACAAATTCCGGCGCGCCATCAATGGGTAGGTGGTCCAAATAATTTTTACTGCCCAAGCTTTTAATATGTTGTCGCACCTGCTTGGCGTGGTCTCGCAAAAAGCGTTCCCGGTCTTCATCCACCTGGGTTTCGGCCGCTTGCATATAGGCATGCAGAGGCGTTTTGGCATCTAGCACTATCTTCTTCCCGCCAGGCAGTTGAATCACCATATCAGGACGAATAGTACTGTCGTCTTTGGCGTAGGTGTTTTGCTCATAAAAGTCACAATGGGGAAGCATGCCAGCCAGCTCCACCACCCGCCGCAGTTGAATTTCACCCCAGCGCCCTCGCGCGTTGGGGTTTTTCAGGGCTTTGGCTAGGTTTGTGGTTTCCGCTCGTAAATCTTTGTGGGTTTGCTGTAGGTGTTTTATTTGCTCTTTAATACCTTCGTAAGCCCCTTCACGCTGCTTTTCCAGGCTCGCCAACTTAGTATCTACATCCTTTAAAGCATCCCGCACTGGCTTGAGTGTTTCATTTATAGTGCTATGACGGTGCGTTAAATCTTTTTGGGCCTCCGTTTGCCATTTGGTTAAATTGGTGTTGGCCAGCTCTAAAAAGCTTTTGCTGTTTTGCTCTAACACATCCCGCGAGAGTGACTTAAACCGGTGGGCCATATCCTCTTGCAGCTTCACAATAAAAGCCTGCTGCTCTTTAATTGCTTTTTGTTCCGCCTCAAGTTTATGCTTCAGCACTTGGTTTTCAGTGGTGAGCATCTTATTGTCATGTTGCGCGTGGGCATGCTCGGCCTGCCATTTTTCCGCTTGGGCAGCCCTTTGTTGTAACAAGGCTATTTCGGTGTTTTGCGTGTAAATATGATCGCGCAAATCTTCCACCTGCTGCCACGCGCGATTGGCCAATACCCGCTGCCATATTAGCGCCACAAAGAAAATACCCGCAATAGCCGAAATCGCAATATGAATCATACAAACTCCTCGTGCTGTCATTATAATGAGGGCTTACTGTTTTGCAAGGCCGACTTGTGTATTGTGTCGTTTGCTCAACTATAATAATAGAAGCGAGTTTACCTCGATCCAATCATTGCGGCCCTATGCATCTAAGTTCACCACGTTCAAGGCATTGTCTTGAATAAACTGGCGGCGGGCTTCCACTACATCGCCCATCAGTGTGCTGAAAATATCATCGGCTTCTTCTGCTTGTGAAATCTTCACCTGTAAAAGTGTGCGCGACTCGGGGTCCATGGTGCTTTCCCACAGCTGATCGGCGTCCATCTCACCCAACCCCTTGTAGCGCTGGATGGTAAGGCCTTTTTGAGCCTGCTCAAACAAGGTGCCCAAAAATTCTAACACACGGTAACTCGTAAATTCACTTTGGCGAATGCGGGTGGTAAGCGGAAAACGTAGAAGTTCTTCCGCAACCACGTTGCTCAATGCCATAACTTCTGGCGCCTGGAGCATGGCTTTAGGTAAGGTAATGTGTTCGCGGAAGCTGTCTTGGGTAACAGCTACACTAAACGTGTCGGCATCTAGGTCTTTCACTTCTAACTGAATGTTTTGGCCATCAGTCGCTTTTTGCAAGGCACTATTAAACGCCGTCTCATCAAAAGCGCGACCCAGCAACCCTTGGCATAGAAAGTGATCTAATATATCCAAGCGTTCCGTATAATGCTTTAGTTTTTGCAATTTGTTTTGCAGGCTCTGGCATGTTTTCACCAAATGGTGCAAAGCTTGTTCCTTATACACATTGCCGCTGTTGTCTTGCACCTGCACGCTATCAATAACGTTATTTAACAGGTAGTCTTGTAAGGCTTTTTCATCTTTTAAATACACCTCGGATTGGCCTTTTTTAGCCTTATACAACGGCGGCTGCGCGATATATAAATGCCCGCGTTCAATGATGTCTGGCATGTGGCGGAAAAAGAACGTAAGCAACAACGTGCGGATGTGGCTACCGTCTACGTCGGCGTCTGTCATGATAATGATTTTGTGATAGCGTAGTTTGTCGATGTTAAACTCTTCACTGCCGATACTGGTGCCCAACGCCGTTATCAACACCCCAATTTCTTGCGAGCTAATAATGCGGTCGAAGCGAGCACGTTCAACATTTAAAATCTTCCCCCTTAACGGAAGAATAGCCTGGCTTTTACGGTCTCGGCCGCTTTTCGCGGAGCCACCGGCAGAGTCCCCCTCCACCAAAAACAGCTCGGATAGGGCTGGGTCTTTTTCTTGGCAGTCGGCAAGCTTACCAGGGAGCGACGCAATATCAAGGGCGCCTTTACGGCGTGTGAGCTCGCGGGCCTTGCGGGCGGCTTCACGGGCTGTTGCCGCTTCCACCACCTTCGAAATAACGATTTTCGCCTCGGCAGGGTTTTCCTCAAACCATTGTTCAAGCTTTTCGTTTACAATCTGTTCTACCACAGGGCGCACCTCAGAAGAGACAAGCTTGTCTTTCGTTTGCGAGGAGAACTTAGGGTCTGGCACTTTCACCGAGAGCACACAGGTCAGACCTTCACG
>JAUIKZ010000043.1 GCA_030433125.1 Alphaproteobacteria bacterium | reverse complement strand
GCCAGGCAGAACGGCATGCGCTTTAAGAAAGGGATCGAAGCACTCAGGCGAGCTGGCGTGCGCGCTTCTCCTTCGATCTTCAAACAAATACCCAAAACGTGCTTTGAGGTCGTTCAAGCACCGCTCTTCACCATAAACGGGTATTGTGGCTTTTCCCTGCAGAAAAGAAATAGTCCGCAGGTCATCTATCCCATGAGTGTGATCCGCATGCTCGTGAGTATAAAGCACAGCATCAATGTGTGAGACATTCTCCCGCAATAGCTGCTGACGCATGTCAGGGCCTGTGTCTACAAGCACTCTCGCATCTTTAGCCTCTATGTATATAGACGGCCTTGTACGCATGTTTTTGGGGTTGGCGGGGTTGGCAGCCCCCCACACGTTACCAATAAGGGGCAGACCCCCAGAGGCACCACACCCCAAAACGGTAACCTTAACCATGCTTTTTAGCCTTATTAAACACACGGAAAAAGTTTTCGGTGGTAACTTTCGCCACTTTGGCGAGTGACTCATCCTTTAATTCTGCCACCTTTTCCGCCACATAAGCAACAAAAGCTGGCTCATTTTTCCGTCCACGCTTAGGAACCGGCGCCAAAAAGGGGGCGTCCGTCTCAATCAATATCCTATTAAGTGGCACGTTACGACACACCTCTTGCAGCTCGGGCGCTTTTTTAAAGGTCACAATCCCACTGAAGGAAATATCAAACCCAAGCTTCATACTTTCATCCGCCAACCATTGTGTGCCGCTAAAGCAGTGAATCACGCCCCTAAATTGGGCATCATAGCTCTTCAATATTTCGATTGTTTTTTCTTCCGCATCCCGCGTGTGAATAATAAGCGGTATGCCCGTTTCCAAACTCACCTCAATG
This sequence comes from Alphaproteobacteria bacterium, assembly GCA_030433125.1. GTDB lineage: Bacteria > Pseudomonadota > Alphaproteobacteria > UBA6184 > UBA6184 > JAUIKZ01. Next base: position 8,512 of record JAUIKZ010000043.1, on the reverse strand, counting down.
TGAGCACGAAACGAGCGTTCTTGCTCCTCAGGGGTGCTGTTGTTGTAATAAAAATCCAGTCCCGTCTCGCCTAAGCCAATGGCTTTAGGGTGACTTAAAAAATCCCGCAGCTCTTCCTTAATTTCACCTACGCTATAATGAGCAACAGTTGAGGCCTCATGGGGGTGCACACCCACGCTAAAAAACACATGGGGATATTTTTCAGCATAAGCTCGCAGTTGGGGCGTTTCAGTAAAATCGGTGCTAATGGTTTGCAACACTGAAACACCCGCTTCCTTGGCGTTTTGAATCGCCTCTTCCACGGGTTGATGCTCACTAATAAGATCTAAATGACAATGGGAGTCTACATACATAACTTCGACCTTTCTTGTTGTTGGTGTTATATTACAACTGTTGTGGGCGGGGTTCAATGCGTAAGGGGATAAAAAACAGGGCCTACGCATGAAGAAAGGTATTGACACCCCAAAGGATGTCACCCCCGCGGAGGCTGCCTGACGCTATTGTTTGGCTAAGAATTTATCGAGCTCATTAAAGCTCATACCGTTGAAAAACAGTTCATTATTTTTAGACACGATATGTATATTCAAAGCTTTTTTGTCCTCTGATTTTGGTAGACCTTTAATAAACAGAGCGTCTAACAAATCAAAGAGGTTTTTCTGCGCTTCATTTGCGAATGGGAGGACCTCTTTTTTTAGGGCCGAATAGTTTTGAAGCGTTAACACCAAGTCAACGTCCTCAAAGTCAATTCCAGCCATTTTTATGGTCCCTTTTAGGTTAACGTTCAACAGCCCAAATAAAACTTCAGTGTCAATAATAACGTCTCGTGGGCGGAGTGTATACTTTACTCCAGGCAGTTTTATATTGGCTCTAAAGCCCAGCTTATCCCCTTTTTTAACGTCTTTCATCATAAGGCTATAAAAGGCTGTAAGCTTTTCGGGATTCAGCTCTTCCATAAACTGCGCGTTCTGCCTCGAGAACAATAATGCAACATGTGCCCTGATAGCCTTCTGCAATAATTCCGGGTCTTTCACAGTGCTTAATAAATTTAAATCAAGCTCTTCCACATTAAATGTAGAGTGTAAGGTTTCTTTTTCAAGGTAGCCCGAAGCTAAAATGTGTGTGTCAATTGTGCCTTCAAGGTGTTGCAGAATCTCCCTCCAGCTAAGCTCACCTACTGTGCCAATTTTGGAGGTGGCTTTTACATTATATAAAATCTTATTATAACTGTCCGCTGCTCTTTTATCTTCGTATAAAAAATCTAATACAAAGTGGGGAATAGTTTCTTGGGCCTCATTTTGGCTAAAGCTGATGCCAGAGCCGCGCAAAATTTTATGAATGGTGTCTTTTCCCCACGGGACCTCCACAAGTGGTGAAAAATTCTCATCAATTAGAATATCTTCCATAAGCTTCATATCGGGAAAGCGTGCGTGTAAGTTGCTGAGGTGAGAAGTGTATGTCGGCTCTGCTTTACCTAGGGCACGTTTCACCGTGAACGTCCCTAGAGGCCATGAAGGTGAAATCTTAGTGGTTACCTTATTTCCTTTACGAAAAGTTATGCTAAAGGCCCAGGGATTAACGCTTACTTGATCGTCTTTTCTAAAAACAAAAAAGCTTTTATATTTCTCAACAACTAACGGGGCCTGTTTATTAAAATAATACACAGCCGCGCCATAAAGGGTTGCAACAACAATAAGGAGAAAAGAAAGTAATTTAGATAAAGTTGATTTAAACATTAGCCACCTTGAATATTTATATGGTGCCGCTAGAGAGAATCGAACTCTCGACCTCACCCTTACCAAGGGTGTGCTCTACCACTGAGCCATAGCGGCGAAATATGTTCGTAACATACAAGATCCACTGTCAAGGCGCAAGAAAAATTGATGAGCGTGTTGATATGAGACTCCGAAGCCTGCTGTAAATAGGTATGAGTAATATACCCCATGGGGGTTAGTCCTTGTAAACTATGATGAGGTCTAAAGGTGTTATATATCTCGAAGGCTTTGGATTGTTCATAGCTTATGGTGCACGAATAAAAAAAGGCGAGGAAGCCCCCGCCTTTTTGTTTGAAACGCAACAATAGGATTATTGCATTTCGTGAGCCTCAAGTTTGAACTGCGCCCTTGCCTTCGTGCTATTCTCCACGGCTTGCGTTGTTTTGTTTACAACATTGGCGGCATTAAACAAGACTGACGCCCGTTGCGTAATTTGCTTAAGCATCAGGAATATGTTGCGCGGTTCCTGAATCATTTGCGGAATAAAGTCTTCTGTTGCAGCTAGCTCAGCGGCCTTAGCAATGGCCTCACGCAGGCCACCTTGCTCATCCACAAGGCCTTTTTCAATGGCGCGCTTACCGCTCCACACTTGGCCTTGGGCTACATTTTCCACCGCATTCATATCCAAATTACGCGCTTCCGACACACGCGTTTTAAAAGTTGTATAGGCCTCCTCAAGGTGTTGCACAAGGTATTTACGCTCACGCTCGTTAAATTTACGGCTAAAGCCAAGCGCATGCGACACGCTGGATTCATCTTTAAGATAATCCATGTTCACACCCCACTTTTTGAGGAAGTCTTTAATAACAAACTTACCAAAAATAACCCCAATGGAGCCTGTGATTGTGTTGGCGTCTGCCATAATTTTATCGCCCGCACAGGCTATGTAATATCCACCAGAGGCGGCAATGCCACCCATCGAGGTAATAACCGGTATGTTGTGTTCCTCTTTAAAGGCTTTGATGCTATGCCAAATAGTTTCCGAAGCGGTAGCCGAACCACCCGGGCTATTGATGCGCACTACCAGGGCTTTTAAGTTTTCAATTTTGCTAGCGTGCTTCAGTTTTGTTTCAACCTGAGCCGGTGTGATTACCTCGCCTTCTAAGCTCGCTCCACCGCCGTTATCAATAATCTCACCCTCTAGAACGATAACACCAATTTTATCTTTAGCCTTTATGTCGTCGGATTTTAAGAATTTCATTTTAGGGGACATGTAAGCTTCAACGTTTACGAAATTATCATCGATGTCGTTGTTTTTGTCGGCCTCTTTTTTATCGCCGTCTTCTTCAGTCTTACCAAGCTGCAGCTCTTCTACGTAAGCTTTTTTAACATCATCAAAATACGCCACATCGGTAATGAGTTTATTCCTCAACGCGCGCTCACTGCTATAAAGAGGCAACTGCTGGAAGTGCTTTAGTGTATCCGCTGAGCTCTTACCAAGACGCTTCGCAACGAGGCTAAAATTATTCTGGCTAATATCATCAACCAGCAACGTCATGTTCTGACGAACTTTTTCATTAAAGCTGCTACGCGTGAAACGATCAGCAAAAGATTTATAAGCCCCCATAGCCATAAAATCAGCCGCTAGCCCTTGCTCTTTTAAAAGGTCAGCAAAGAAGTTTTGCTGCACATCAAGCTCGTGAAGGATAAGCGTGGAAGAGGGTTGCATGTAAATTTTATCCGCTTCAAGCGCGATGGTGTAATAAGGTAGCGCATTTTTGTAACCAAAGTCTTGCGCATAAAAACGGATAGGTTTGTTTTTGCTTTTGAAGTGTGCCACCGCGGCGCGCAGCTCTTCGCTCTGCGCCACCCCCAGTTGTCCGTTGCTATACGCCAGCAGCATTCCTTTTATGTTTTCATCCTCAGCTGCTTCATAAATGCGGTGAATATACGTGTGAATGAGCTTGGTACCCTTACCGGATAAATCAATGTGAAGCCCTTCCGCGTCTTCTGCAAATTGACCACTAAGACTCACGAAGAGGATTTTAGGCTTAGTTACCTCTTCTGTTTTTTGCATGCTTAGTGAAAGTAGGCCCTGTCGCTGATTGCCCTCACCTAATGTGTTTACGGTGTTGTTAATCGTCATAAGAATGCCCATCAGCATAACAACAGTTAAGATGCCAACTACCGAGAAAATGTGCAGCAGCAGTAAATACAGAACACGGATTGTCTTTTTAATAAATGCCATAATGTGCCTCGTTAAATGTGGGGGTGGAAAAAGACGCCCACAAAAGGCGCCTTGTATTAAGTAGTGTTTTGGTTAGAACTTAAAGCTTTTCGTGCCATCAAGCTTAAACTTCTCAATCTTATACTTCTTGAGAAGGTTTTCTTGCACCTCTTTTACTTTTTGCATCGCAGCGGCGTTGTCTAACTGCTCTTTTATGCTTTTATCGTTCATGTCAGGTAATTTAAACGGTCGCACATCATCCTTCTTGTCCTTTTTCAAAATGTAGTAACGTGTGCGCTTGCGGTCTTCGTCAATTTGCATAACTACTTTAACGTAGTCTTTAGAGGCGCTACCCACTTTCAGCTCTTTAAAGGCCTTAACAATTTCTTGTGGGAAAGCGTCTTCCATCACATGGCTCTTGAGCTTACCATTTTCGTCCACTATGTTTGACACATTAAACTTCTTAGATACTTTGCTAAAGGCATCACCCTTCTTAAGGTATTCAATAGCTTTTTTAGCGTTGTCTTCTTCATCAAGCTCGATAATGCTCGGTTGAATTTCAACTTTGTCTTTGTAGGTTTTATTAAACCCTTCATATATTTTTTTGCGGTCCGCGTCTTTAACAAGCTTTTTAGCTTCAGTTTCCATCAAGAATTTAAGTTTTAAGTTTAACACAGCGTCTAATTCAGCTTGTTGATATTCTGGCTTTTTACCCAGATCAGACGCCTCAAAAGCTTTTTGCACAACAGCCCGTTGCACTAATTCGTCAAGGAGTTGATCGTACACTTGTTCGATAGGAAATTTCTCTAACCCCCTCGCTTTAACGAGGGCGTCTAATTCGCATCTCCTAATCTCTTTGTCCGCTACCTTTGCAATAACCACATCTTTTTTATCATCTGCTTTTAGCAAAGGCGTGGCGAGCAAAACAGCGCTAGCTAGAGAGCCTAAAAATAGTTTTTTCATGTGTTGTACCTCTTTGTTCTGTTTACATTTAAAATTACTGTTACTATGGCATATGCCCGGTAATATTCGCAAGTCGAATTGTGGTAATCAAAAGTTAATAAAGAGTAAATGCGTTTATCATTTGTTAACCCGAGTATATGTAGTCGTAGTTCCCAAAGTGAGTGATTTCGGGGTTAAAGTGAAGTTTAACAGTGCCAATAGGGCCATGACGCTGCTTAGCGATGATGACCTCTGCCAGGTTGCGTACGGGGTTAATTTTTTGTTCCCATGAGGCATATTTATCGGGAGACGCCTCCTTGTTTGGCTCCAGGCGCGAGAGATAATATTCTTCACGAAACACAAACATGACAACGTCGGCGTCTTGCTCGATGGAGCCTGACTCACGCAGGTCTGACAATTGTGGGCGCTTATCCTCGCGGGATTCCACCGCGCGGGACAACTGTGATAATGCTATCACGGGCACATTCAGTTCCTTCGCAATGGCCTTTAACCCACGCGAGATTTCCGAAATTTCATTCGTTCGGTTTTCGGCCCCGCGTGAGCTTGAGCCCTGCAGCAGCTGCAAATAGTCTATCACTATCATTTCAATGTTATGCAAACGCTTTAAGCGGCGGGCGCGTGTGCGTATGGCAGAAATGGTCAGTGCTGGCGTATCATCAATAAACAAGGGCATTTTCGACATCTCTTGTGAAATATCAAACAAGCGCTCATAGGCTTCCGGCGTCAATTCACCGCGCCGAATTTTCTCGGACGAGATTTGCGCCTCCGAGGCCAAAATACGTCCCGCCAATTGTGGGGCTGACATTTCCAGAGAAAAAAGAAGCACGCCAGCCCCTGCCGATTTGTTATGGGTTTTTGCTTTAACCGCATTAAAAGCTATGTTGACCGCGAGTGCTGTTTTACCCATTGAGGGGCGCCCCGCCAAAATGAGAAGGTCAGACGGATGCAAGCCGCCCAGTTTTTTATCAAGGTCTTTAAGCCCTGTGGTATAGCCCGATATGTCGCCTTTCCCTTTGGCAGCTTCAACCATTTCCATGGTCTCTTTTAGCACCTCAGAAAAGTCAGTTGCTTTTTTATCCAGCTGGCCAGTATCAAGCAAGTTGAACAAGCGTTGTTCGGTGCCCTCAATCAGCGATTCCGCTGTGATTTCCAAATCCATCTTCTGTGCATCAAGCACCACGTCGTGACCCAGCGCAATTAGTTGGCGACGCAAATAGAGCTCATGGATAATTTTACCGTAAGCCTCCACATCAACCACGCTATAAACTTGAGCGGAGATATCTATCAGATATTGCTTTATTTCTTCACCGCGGTCCGGGTCTTCCGTAACAAGGTAATCTCTAACCGTGATAGGGTCAGCCGTCGCTCCTCGCTCAAGTAGGCGGCCAACAACACGGTATATTTCCCCATGCAAAGCATCATAGAAATGGGATTGCTTTAAAAATTCAGATACAAGTTCGTAATTGGTATTGTTTAAAAGAATGGCGCCCAACAAAAGCTGTTCGGCTTCTATATTATGGGGCGCCACAGATGCAACGCCAGGCTTGTTTGCGGTGTGATGGGGGTCTTGCAAGAAGCCTGACATGGTGCGTCCTTATTCGGCGTTATCGCCTTCTTTAAAGCGCTTAAGTTGTACACCCGCTTCTGAATCAGAAAGGGCTACGTTTACAAGCACACTCACTTCAATATTGGCATGAAGGTGAATTTGCACTTCATAAACACCAAGCTCTTTAATAGGGTTAGGGATCGCCACATCATGACGCGAAACGTTGAACCCTTTTTCCTTCAAGGCATCTGCCACATTACGCGGTGTTACAGACCCATAAAGTTGGCCCATATCACCGGCTGTGCGGATGATGATCGTGTTAAAGTTTTCAAGCTTGCCAGCCATTTCTTTGGCGGCTTCCAATTTTTTCGCGTCTTCTTGATGAAGCGCTTCCTTTTTGGCTTCAAACGCTTTCTTAGCGTCTTCAGTAGCACGCGCGGCTAACTTTTGAGGGATCAGCCAGTTACGTGCGAAACCGTTTTTTACATTCACAACATCGCCCATTTGGCCTAATTTGCGAATACTTTGTAATAAGATAACTTCCATTGTATAGCCCTTTCTTTAGTCTGCTACATACGGCATTAACGCCATGAAGCGTGCGCGTTTTACCGCTGTTGCTAACTCGCGTTGCTTTTTAGCGGACACGCCGGTGATACGGCTAGGAATAATGCGGCCGCGCTCAGACACATAACGTTGCAACATACGCACGTCACGGTAATCGATTTTGATGCCTTTTTCGGTGAAAGGGCACCCTTTGCGGCGTTTAAACATAGGGCGGAAAGGAAGGCTGTTAATGGTTGTTACAGCTTTATCTTGTCCCTCAGAAGCACGACCTTGGTTGTTTTCTGTTTCGTTGCTCATTATGCATCTCCTTCTTGCTGTGCAGATTCTTCGTTGCCTGCTGTGGCAGCAGTTTGCCTTAGGCCCTTGTCCGCACGGTTGCTTTCAAAACGACGACCCATGTTAGCTTTAGCAGGGTCAGTTGGGTGTTTCTTTTCACGGAAACCTTTTGTTTGGCTAAGCAATGAAGGTGACTTTGAGAACTCTTCCACTTTAATGGTTAAAAAGCGAAGCACGTCACTGTTCAGCTTCATGTTACGTTCCATCTCAAAGATGGTTTCAGGTTGCCCCTCGATGTGAAGCTCGATGTAGTGCCCTTTTTTGTTTTTACCAATAACATAAGCTAGCTGACGCAGTCCGCAGTATTCGTTCTTTTGAACACTTCCTTGGTTGTCTGATACAAGTTTAATAAAATGCTCTGTTAAGCCATCAACTTGGGCTCGCGAGAGATCCTGACGCGCAATAAATACGCATTCATATTTACGATTATGCATTTAATCTCCTTACGGTTTGAATTACTCAAGCTGCCCCATGCAGCAAGGAGTACATGACATTTAGCAGATTTTATGTTTTTTTACAACCGAAAGTGATTTTAATGCCAGGGCCTACGCGCAAAAATCATTAAGGCTTTAAACACCAGTCTTTTCCCATGATTCTCGAGAACCCTAATGGATAGGACTGTTAGTCTGTGTGGGCATATTCGTGGGGGTCAATATCGTGCTGGCCCTCATTTTTACGACCACATCATCTTTATACACCTCTTTAAGAGCCACTGAAGAATAATGCTTCTATCCACTAATTGTGATGATAGGTAATGAAAATAGTTTAGTAAATGTGATACATTGTTGAAAACGGTTTTGTAATGACAAATGAGCTGCCTACGGTAAATGATGCCCCTCTTTTAAATGTGCCGGAAACCCCTAAAAAACCAAAGCGAAAGCTAAAGTTAGTGAAGTGGGGTGTGCTTGGCTTGCTTGCGGCAATTGCCGTAGGAGGCGCCTATTATACAGTGCGCTTAGAGCGAGCGGTTCAGTGGATGCAGGCTCAACATTTACAATCATCTGAAGCAAAAGTAGATTTAACGCCCATTTTGAAAAAGGTGGAGGCGTTGCAAGAGTCACTACAAAAAGTGAGTGCAACAGGTGTTGATTTGGAGCCAGTTCTGGATAATCAGGAGCAACTCAAAGCGTCACTTGAAGCTATAAAAGAGTTTCAAGGTGAGGT
>JAUIKZ010000042.1 GCA_030433125.1 Alphaproteobacteria bacterium | reverse complement strand
GTGTCATAATAGTTACTGTCACCCTTTTTGATCAGACCTAGCTCTATGGCTGTATCGAGGCTAACATGATTTGCCGCTAGGTAGCTAATGAGGCCTTTGTGGGGGGCGTAGCCAAGCTGAAACGCCGCTATGGTTTTAGCGTTTAAGCCTCGTTGTTTGAAGTAGTTTAACTGTTGTGTGTTTTTTGGGTCGGCAAGCGCTTGCTGAAAATAGCTGGTGGCAGCCGTGAGGGCCTCAAGGTGCTCGTTACGCTTCTGTTTTTTATGAGACGCTGCCTGCTGATTAGGCTGAGGAGGGGGGGTAATGTGAAAGTCATCACATAATTTTTGCACTGCCTCAACGAAACTAAGCTTGCGATATTCCATTAAAAAGCTAATGGCGTTTCCTTTGGCACCACACCCAAAACAATAATAAAAGGCTTTACTATCATTAACTGTAAAGGAGGGGGTTTTTTCATTGTGGAAAGGGCATAACCCTTGGTGTTCAGCGCCTTTTGCTTTTAAAGCCACAACTTGGCCTACGACCTGTGAAACAGGAATTTTATCCTTTAAATTTTCAATAAAATCGTCTGGAAAATACACGTAATTAGCCCCCAATACATGTATAGTTAATAAAAGGTTAAATGTAAAGTGGAATTCCGGCCGCTTCTGCCACAGTCATGGATAAATATAACGTCCATCTTTATTGAACTTAAAAACCCTTCATTAATAGGCGCTTAAACCCTTTACGGTATACTTCAAAAAAAATGAAGAGCGTGGAAGAAAGTACTTACATTTTTATAAAGAAAAAGCTGAAATGCCGCAAAGGCTTTTCCCTCATTGAAATTTCGGTTGTATTAATTATAGCCGGGTTGCTCATTACTGCCTCGCTTAAGGGGGTGAGTTTGTTGTATAAAGCCAAGCTCTATAATCTTCAGTCTCAGGTTAAAAATATTCAAATGGCTGTCGATGCCTTTAAGGATAAATACCGCGCCCTGCCAGGCGACTATAGTGAGGCCGCAACGAATATTGATCCCACATGTAAGAACGGTAATGGCGATGGGCAAGTGCAAGGCGCGCCGTATAGGATTGATAGCGAGGCAGGGCAATTTTGGGTTCACCTAAACAAGGCTGAGCTGTATACCGATTCGGGTGAGGCTGTTAATGGCGCTTTAGGCCCCAAAGCAGGCCTGCCGGAAAGCAGTTATGGCGGCAGCTTTACACTACACCATAACCCGCATGGCTTGTGGGGGCACTGGTTGCAACTAAGTCAAGCAGGGGCTACAGAAACAGGCGAAGGCCAAGCGCTCCTCACGCCCGAGCAAGCCAGCCAAATTGACCATCTCATGGATACAGGTAATCCGCAGGGTGGGAGCGTGCGGGCATTTGATGGCAGCAACACCAGTGGTAAATGCCTCGTGAATGGGCGTTATAACCTGTCACATAAAGAACCGGCCTGCGTTATTTACATCAAACTAGAAAGTTGAAAATAATGAAGCGGTTCACGGCGTCAATTACGGCTAAGCTAAAATGCCGAAAGGGGTTTGGGCTTATTGAGGTGGTTGTGGCCATTATTGTTATAGGTATGGTGCTGTCTACAGTGTATCAAACGCTTTTACATATGAACCACATATACAAAGATAATCTAAATGTTTTCCGTATGAACAAACTGCAAAAAGTAATAAACAGCTATTACGCTAACCACGGCAAGCTCCCCTGCCCTGCCAAACCGAGCAAAACCGTTGAAGGCCAAACGCAACTAAGCTGTGTGCAGAGCGATGCCGTGGGGTATCTTCCCTTTAAGACCCTAGGCTTACCCATTGAGGAAGCCTACAACGCATATGGACATCTCTACACTTATTCCGTGAACCCCCACCTGACCACGACACACATCTCCCATTGTGATTTTGAAAACACGAACGGGCCCAAAATTGTGGATGATAGTGGATACAGCGTTACGGATGGCCAAGAGCCCATCGCCTATGTGCTGATAGACCATGGTGCTTTGGGGTCGGGCAGCATTACAGATATGCACAAAGGGTTTAGGCGGCCGGTGCGATATGCAAAAGAAGCCATGAATGCTGATGATAGCCAAAACTTTAGAAAGGCCAAGAGCAACAAAGATTTTCAGCACCACCTTATGTTTGAAACGCGGCATTCGCTGTTTGCCGAAAGCGGGAAGAAATGCGATGTCCCCACCCACTAAATATTGGAGCTTAACCATAAAGGCGCACTTTTGGTTAACTTTTCCTTCGCAATTTGTGTCTAATTTATTTAAAATACAAAAAACCAGGGCCATTATGCGTTATTTGTTTAGCTTTTTAAGCTTATTCGTTTTATTACGTGCAGAGTTTCAAGACATTAAAATTAACAATGTGTATGTAGAAGTTACCTCTAGCAACACAGTCACCGCCAAAGATTTGGCTGTTAACAAGGCCATGAATAAAGCCTTTACACAGCTTTACCAAAACATGGCCCCCGAGGACGCCTGGGACGACCTAAGCCGCACACCTCTTGATAACGTGCGCGGGCTTGTAAAGTCATTCTCGCATCAATTTGAGAAAACTACGGCGACCAGTTACAAAAGCAATATGAATATTGTGTTTGATGGGGAAGCGTTGGATGCTTTTTTTAAGCTGCGCGGCGTGAATGCATTACCTGCCCCCACGAAGCCCTACCTTCTTATACCCATTATTAAAAATAATGCGGACGTAGCTATTTTTAGTGCTGATAACTTTTTCCTCACCGAACGAGCCGTTCAAGAGCGTAGCGTTGTTAAGCTGATATTACCGATGGGTGACTTTGAAGACATTCAATCTCTAGATGCGGAAGCACTGTATCAAGGCCGATACGACAGCCTTGTGGAGGTGGCCAAACGCTATAATGTGAATGAAGTTATTATTGCGGTAGTAGACACTTCCTACCCGCAGCACATTGAATTGAACACCACAATTGTAAACGTTGAGGCGGCCCCCTGGTGGGAAGAACAACCTCCACGCACCCTCCCCCGTACAGATGATGCCAGCACCAATCAGCTCACTATAAAAACAGTGCAAGAACAAGCGGAGACATTTTGGAAGGCCATGTTCGTTACCGGCAGCTCTGACATTGGCGAGAACACAAAACTTGAGTTTTTATCGACCAGCTTAAAAGACGCGGCACGGTTTGATCAGCAAATGGCCACCGCCCCCTATATCAGCACGTTTAAATTGCAGGTTATTCAAAACAATAGCCGCCTGTACCATGCTCAAATAAAAACGCACCCGGAGAAGTTTTATTTCGCGCTCAAACGCCTTGGCTACAAAGTAGAGAAAGCAAACAATGTAATTAGGATAAGCGTTAATGCCCCGACAGCTGCCTAATATCCTCACCATAATACGTATTTTATTAATACCGTTCATTGGCTACAACATTTTGTTCGGCTCCATGAAAACGGCCTTTATACAGCTTGTTATAGCTGGCGCGACCGATGCCTTAGATGGCTTTTTAGCCAGGCGCTTCAAAGCCCGTACTATGCTGGGCGCTTATCTCGACCCTCTAGCGGATAAGCTTTTGATAGGCATAACCTACATAGCCATAACATTGCGAGGCCTGTTGCCAGCGTGGTTTGTATTTATTGTAGTGCTGCGCGACCTTATTATAATGGGGGGGATTAGCTTTATGCGTATGCGTGCCATTAAGGTTATTGTGGCTCCCTCGGTGCTCAGCAAAATCAACACCACCTTCCAAATACTGCTTGTGTTGTTTGTAATGCTGAATAACATGCTTGCCACAAACCTAAATTCATTTGTGTTTATTTCCATAGGTGTTATTCTAACCACAACAGTTCTATCGGGCGTGCAATATATATTGTGGGGACAACGAGTCTATGCATCAAATAAATAATCGCAAAATTATTTTAACCTTAGCGGCCCTCTTAGGAGCTTACTTTTTATATACCATTAGTGAAATATTGGGCCCGTTCATAGCCGGTGGTGTTTTGGCCTTTTTCTTTCAACCACTTATTTCAAAACTAAAAACATTCGGCGTGCCGCGCTGGGGCTCTTCGCTCCTGGTTACTTGTCTCATTTTAACTATCATCGCTGTATTCTTTTGGCTTGTGCTGCCGAAGGTTTATACCCAAGCCCTTAAGCTTATTGTGGCATTACCCAAATATACACGTCAGCTACAAGAAATGCTCAATGAATACTTGGTGCGTATTGGTAAACATGTGGACCCACAGTATATCGTGGTGCTGAAAAACAAAATCGGCCAAACATCAAACTATTTACTTAGCACGTTAAACAACAGCTTTTCCCGCGTGTTAAATGGCAGCATTAGCATGCTCCACACCCTTGGCATGATCATCGTCTCCCCCATTATTGCGTTTTACCTTATGAAGGATTGGCCAAACATGGTGGCCAGTATTGATCGCTATCTGCCGCCTAACCAAAAGCGCATCTTTTATTATGGGCTTGCGAAAATCAACGCTTCCGTGGGAAGCTACTTACGGGGCCAAAGCATTGTGTGTGTTGTGATAATGTTTTTATACACCATTATGTTTTATTTCATCGGATTACAATACAGCCTCATCATGGGGGTTGTTGCGGGCGCCCTCACGTTTGTACCTTACGCCGGCGTAACTATCGCTTATATTAGCGCTATGCTTCTTGCCTATTTGCAAGGCGGCGGCAGCTCCTTATACATTGGTGTGACGGTAGCGGTGCTCGTAGCCCAAACATTGGAGATGGCGCTATTAAGCCCATACTTGATCGGCAAGCGACTAGGGCTCCACCCCATTTGGGTATTGTTCGCCATTTTTTTGGGGGGCTATATATTTGGTTTTTGGGGGGTGTTACTCGCTACTCCTATCGCGGGGGTGTTACGCACTATTTTACCCAGCTTGTACAATGTATATGTGAAATCAGAGGTGAGCCGTGACGACCAAACCCCCTAAGCAAGACATCTTCCCTATACACTACAAACCGGATTATAGCACCACTAACTTTATGGTGGGGGAAAGCAACAGCGCAGCTTATTATGTAGCGGCTCGCGAAAAACCCTGGACAGCATTAGGCTATATCATTGTTGGCCCCGAAGGCTCCGGAAAAACGCACCTAGCACACATATTTAAACAAGCCACGCATGCTACAAGCATCGACCTTAATGCCTCATTACAGGAATTGAGGCATGAAATACAAGATGCGCCTGCTTGCGTGATAGATGGCTTCACACCACAGCAAGAAGAAAACCTGTTTCATGTGCTTAATATACTTAAAGAACTGGAAAAGCCCTTTCTGGTGTTTTTAAGCGATGATATTGACGCCCTTAATTTAAGCACAGAAGATGTTAAGTCTCGCTTGAAGTTATACCCTAAAATACAACTCGATCTCCCTGACGATGAACTGCTACACCGCGTATATCTCAAGCTGTTTTATAACCATCAACTTTCCGTAGACATGACGGTTATTGAATGGCTTGTAAATAACTGCGCCCGCTCCTTCACAGAAGCAAACCACCTCGTTCCCTTTTTGGTGGAAGAAAGTTTAAGCCAAAACAAAAAACTCACCGTACCTTTTGTTAAGAGGCTGTTAAGGGAGGGGTGAGCCCCTCTCTATCTTCTTATCAAGAAGCAAAACGAGGTTTGCGGGGCATAGGCGGCCCACACCATTTCTGCGAGACTAAAGCCCTAGGCACTCCCCCCCCACCAGCTCGCTCAACCTTGAGGCGAGGCGCTGTTGTTCGGTGTTTTCTTGCGTGGCTACTATCTCATGCAACGGAACTTCGCTGTGCAAAAACAAATCATTTTTACGGTCATACACGATATCAATAAAGTGTATAAAGCGCTGGAGGTCATCCGCATTTTCCTCACCCAATGCTGGCACGGAGTGGATGTAGAGCCTGGTAAAGTTCTGAGCAATTTCGCGGTAGTCGGCTGTGCCAAGCGCTTTGCTACATAGCTCTGAAAACTTAAAAACAGCCGCCTCGCCAAACGTATGCTTCAACGTCAGCTTACGTCCATTGACATTTAAAACAGCGCCTTTTTTGGTGATACCTTCGGCTTGAACGAAGTCATTTAAATGGCTTAACAAGGCCTCCAAGCCCTTCTCCCCAAGGTAAAAATTGGAGTTGGAGCCCGCCTGTGCGCGCCAATCTTTTTTACCAATGATCTCCACCACTTTCACATGGCGCTTTAGCACTTTCACAAAGGGCGCAAACTGTTCATAATTCAGGCCATCTTTGTATAGCTCGTCGGGAGTGTGGTTTGAGGTAAGAATCGGCACAACCCCCTTATAAAACAAGTCAGCAAAAAGCTTGTGCAAAATAGACGCATCCGCAATATTGGTTACATTGAACTCATCAATATAAAGAAGCCAACCATCATTCGATATTTTTTTTATTAACTGATCCCACGCTTGTGGGGTATTACCCCGCTCACCTAAAAAACCGTGTATATAATTCATGAAGTCATGAAAGTGAAAACGTTGTTTTTGCTCAAAGCACAAATGCTCATAAAAGTAATCAGCGAGCGCTGTTTTACCACGCCCCACATGACCATGTATATATATACCCTTAGGACGCCTTCTACTGCGCCAGATATAAAACCTGGGTTTAACACAATTTAAATGCTTAAAGGTTGTGGGCAATTCATTGTAGGCAAGCTCCTGAAACACATCGGCCTGCCACCCCATTTTTGCTACAAACTCAATGTATTTGGGTAGACTAAATTCATTCTTATTTTCTATCATTGCGGTTTCATTTTTATTACTTGGTAAACTATAGTTAAAACTAGTTAATCATCCCTTAACTTGTCAACAGGAAAATAATTTTTGTTCAATCTTACCCTCACAAGCGCCCTAAAAATACACCTCGCCATTTAACCTAATAGAAATTTTTCTGGGATAATCTAAGATCAATAAGGTTAGTACATACAGTGTCTACATGGTTAAAACAAACGCTCGGCGTTGATTTAAAGCTATCACCCCAAATGCAGCTCGCCTTAAAACTGCTGCAATTTAACCAATTGGAACTTCAAGACTATGTCACTCAACAGCTGCAAGAAAACCCATTTCTGGAAGAGGCACCTGTGGGGCCGGATGATTCTCATGATGACAGCCGCTACATTAGCGCTGCCCACGCCGATGATGATCAGCCCAGCTTTTTAGACCTGGTGGTCAATGACGACCCCAGCTTTGAAGAACACCTTCTTAACCAAATTAACGCCACCTTCACTGATAGCCGTGAGCACTTTATCGCGACTGAGCTGACCTCACTACTAAATGATGCGGGCCTGTTACATTACACGCCACAAATGCTGGCCACACACTTTAATGTGCAAGAGCCGCTTATAAAACGAGTGCTGAGTAAGCTTCAACAGTTTGACCCGCATGGCGTTTTTGCGCTGAACATTGGGGATGCCTTCAAACTACAACTGGCAGAAATGAATGAGCTGACACCTCTTCGAGCGGAAATTTTGAATCAGTTTAAAGAAGCGCTCAACACGCCCCAAACGCTATGTAAAAAGCTAAAGGTAAGTAAAGATGAACTGCTAAAAGAGCTGTTTTTTATCTCACGGCATTGCACCGCCCCGCGGCAGCGGTATGAGGACACACCCGCCGATAATATTACCCCTGACTTTACGGTGACCAAACATGGGGATGAATTACAGCTGCATTTGAACAACGCAAACATCCCCAATTTAGACCTGTCCACACCGCTGTATGATCAAACCAAAAAGCAAGTTCAGGGGGAGGAAAAAGAGTTTATACAAGGCTACTACAACGAAGCCAAATGGCTAATGAAACAGATTCAGCAACGCTATAACACATTACAAAAAATTGGGGCCGTGATTGTGGATGTGCATAAGTCTTATTTGCTGGGCACCTCACCTGCCCCGGCAAGCCTCACCTTAAAAGAGGTAGCCACCAAAGCCGATGTTCATGAAAGCACCATCAGCCGTGCGATTAGCGGTAAATTTATGCAGACACCATTGGGAACTTTTAACCTAAAGCACTTCTTTAATACGTCTTTAGGGGGCAGCTTTGAGAATCACTCGGTGGCCCATGTGAAAAAACTCATCCATGACTTAATATCAAAAGAAGACACGCCACTTTCGGATGAAAAAATCGCCCAAATGCTCAAAGGGGTCGGCGTTAACGTGGCCCGCCGCACCGTGGCTAAATACCGTGAACAGATGAATATTCTGCCGGCTTACAAACGCAAGCTGATGGTTGTTTAAGTATACAGCTCTTCTTCTTTTTCATTTGGCCATAACACAACATGAAAGGCTGCAATCGAAAACACGGCCACACACGCGCTGGTTAAAAAGGGCACCCTAACATTAAACGTATCCCACAAATAACCATAGGTGATACCCCCCGCCACATAGGCGAGCCCCATTAAGAGGTTATATACACCAAAGGCTGTACCACGTAGCTCGGCATTAACGTTATCCGCAATAATGGTCATGATCATGGCTTGAGTAACAGCCATTTGCACGCCCCAAAAAAACACCCCGGCATATATGAATTTTGGCGCGTCCGCAAAAGCTAGAAATAAATCAGCGACAACGACCGCCACAATACCCAAAAACAAAAAGCGTCGGCGCCCAAAACGGTCAGACATTTGGCCGATCGGATAAGACACCATAAACAGCACCAGGTTCATGAACACCATTATTAAGGGTAGATACTTATCAGGGATGTTAATAGCCTCCCCCCGCAAGGAGAGTAAAGATTCATTAAAGTGAGATAAATTGAACACAAATGCCGCTCCCATCAGGTGCCAAAATTTTATGGGCAGCGATTTGAATTTATGCATGCTAAACAGGCTTTTCCTTTTCTTTTCAGCCGGTTGTTTAACCTTAGGCTCTTTCAGAAATAACGCCACAATTAATGTAGCCACAAATGATAAACCCGTACCCACCATCAAAATATAGTAGTACGTTTCACCTGTTAAACCCACTGCCTCCGTCGTTAAGTAGGCCGTAAGAATAAAAACCACAATGCCGCCTACAGTAGAACCCAATTTACCCAACCCTTGGCGCAACCCATAACTAGCGCCTTTCACATCATCTGGAGCAACATCTCCCACATAGGCATCACGGGGCGAGGCTTGTATCCCATTCCCAAAGCGCTCAAAAACACGGAATGTATATATAAAAAAAACTCCCGTCGAAAACGGGAGACCAATTTTTGCAATACTATTAAGACCAAAGCCTAATAAAATGAGGGGCTTTCGTTGCATAAAGAAATCACTAAAATACCCAGAGACAACTCTAAAGCTTAAAGCCACAAACTCGACTATCGACTCGAGAATAGCGATCTTGCCCACCTCTAAACCAAGGACTTTTTTTTGATACAAAGGCATGAGCGTAAACACTATGGCACTTGACATCGTTAACAACATAGCAGCAATAGAAAGAGCAATAATTGGAAAAGGTATTTTTGAAAGGGTCGCAGCAAAGCCTAGGCGGTTTTTCTTCATGCAATATATTAATTTTTAGTTAAATAACATAAATATTGCCTGTTGTACAGAGGGTAAGTAAAGAGCCACAGGGCTGACGCATCTAAAATAGATTGACAAGAGGGGAGATGCATGGGTGAATGCGTGGAAAGCAAGGACGCAACATGGACGAGGGCATCAAGAATCTGTTTAAGAACATAGAAGATCCGC